>JAHIPL010000055.1 GCA_018894615.1 Acidobacteriota bacterium
AGAAGCCTTTGGAATACATCAGGATTCCCGGTTTTTTTCGTGTACAGGCGACCATACGCCTGGATGTTCTGACGCAGATCAACGAGGGGCGCCATCTCCCGCACAGCCTCCTGGAGAGACAGGATGGTTTCGGCGTTCAACTCTCCCCTTTCCAACCGGTCGGCGAGATGCCTGCGCCCCACCGGAGTTTCCGCCCGTGAACAGAAATGAAACACACTGTGGGGACCGAACAGATCGATGTCGGTGGCATACCGGTGATCGGTCGACATGAATTCCAAACCATCGTCTCCGTCCGGGAACTCATCTCTCAACGCCCGCCGTTCCGTTTCGTTCAATTGAAGAAGCGTCTCCAAAAAGGTCCGGCGGCGGATGTAGGCCTCATGAATCATGGCCCCGGCCGTAAAGAGGAGGAGGAACAGTCCCAGCCAGATGAGCTGACTGTCCCGGTAGGCGGTGGTGATGCGGAAAAGGACAAAGATACCCGCCGCAGCAGCGGCCGATTTATAAAGGGCAAGGACAAGCTCAACCCTTTTGATTCCGGCGATTTTTCCCTGAAAATCAGAAAAACGTTTGTTGTATGTCTGCTCAGCCGTTAAATTCAATTTGCCAACTCTCCTGTAAAAAACCAAGTCAGGAGTATACCACGAATTTATTTCCCGTTCAGGATCATTGAATACGGGGATTAGTTCCGACTTCACTTTCAGTGGAGAACGATGTTCATGGGAAAGCGGCGCAGGACCCGGTCTTCGGCATCGAGGACAACCCAGTCCAGCACATATTCTCCCACCTCCAGCTCGGGAAGTGTCACCTGAAAGAGGAGCACATCGGACCCCTCGATCCGCCGCTGCATGAGCCCTATCAATCCGGGAGCAAAACGTCCGCCGCGCTCATTCGTGATGGTGACGGCAAACCGAATCCCGCTCTTTTCATCCAGCCCATCCATGCGGCAGACGGCATAGAGGGTGGTCATCCCCTCCTCCAGCCGCCCGAGGAAGGGGGAGTGCTTGATCCCCAACAGGGGGTAATAGGACTGGAGTGTGTCGGCCGGTCTCCCTCTTTTTCGTCCCTTCTGCATTTCCCGGACATAACCGGCCGGTTTGTCGGGGATCAAATACATGGGGGGGAAAAAGGACGGGCCCGCTGGAGCGGTCTCGTCAATCGAAACATCAACCCGGCCCACGGCCGACTCCCCCGTGTCCGGGTTCCTGATCACAACGCGGCAGACATAATCCCCGGCGGGAAGAGAGGAAAGGCTGTAGTAAAAAATCCTGTCCCGGGTCAGTTTATCAAAATTGATTTCCCCCTGCCCGCTGTAAACGAGCTTTCGTTCCCCGTCGAAGATCAATGTCATAATCTCCGCTTTTTCGTGTCTGACGGATTCCAGCCCGTGGATGGGCATCTCGGAAAGGAGGATGACATCGTTCCGCTTCTCGACAGGGCAGACGAAGGCGCGCGTCTGGAGATAGACGGGCGCCCGGTGGTAGGGGGAATCGCTGAGAGCAACATCGATGAGATGAAGCTGTTTCTCGAAGGGAGAGAGCTGATCGAAGGGTCGGGGATTAAAAAAACCGCCCTGGGCGAACACGCGGCAGCCGGGCCTGTCCACGCCGACGTCGATCTTGTGATACCTCCCGTCCCATTCCTCGTTCACATAGTAACCCAGGACATAATAGTTGCCGGTCATCCGCTGGATGTCCGCGGCCATGGCCTCCACATCCTTGACATCCTCGAAAAACTTCCCTCCCGATGCCAAAGACAGCTCCTCCATCACATTCTCATGGTTCCGGACCGGCCCCGTGAGATTGTCCCGGGAGCCGACGGCATCGACGGTGAACATGGAGCAGTTGACGGATGCCAACTCCCGGCCCAGATAGGCGAAGGCCGGACGAAGGGCCGCATTGTCCATGCCGGAAAAAAAGATGAAGTTTTTGTAGCCGGGAACATACTCGAGCCCACGGGCCAGCTCGATCATTTCACCGATCAGCCTTCCGACTCCCCGCGCGCCGTACTGATCGAGGCTCGGCTCACTCGAGCCCATGGCGGAGCCCATCCATTCAGACATGGACGTTCCACCGATAGGAGTACCGGAACCGCCCCCGCCGCCCCGTGCCTGTCCCATAGCCGCTTCCGCCCGTGCGCTTTCCCGCTCAAGGCTCATGTCGTTTTCGATTCTCTGTTTGATGGGGATTTCCTTGATGTCCCCCAGCGCTTTTTTGACTTTTTCCATATCGGGCGTCAGGTAAACGTGAAGGACAAGCCCCCGCAGGGGAGTGAAGGAAAACACGCCGATCTCGTCTCCGGGCTGAACCCTGGTGTCGACAAAATGAAAGGCCGCCGTTTTGGACTGCATCACGCCGACCTCGTCCAGGCCCTGCAGATCAAGGAAGAAGAAGAACTTGCGGTTGAGTCGTGCGGCGGCTGAGCTCCTGTCCGGCGATGTCCCGGCGGCCGTCCCCTTGAGGTCAGCCAGGATGTGTTTTTCAAAATCCGTGATGATTTTTCGTTCCCCGTTGTCAAAAAGGATGAAGTTTTCCTTTTTTAGATCCTTGATGGGTGTTCCATTCACATCCGTGACATAGACCTGGATCAACTTCAAAACGGCCGAAGCGTCGTGCTGAATGGTCTTCTCCTGAATGGAAAGGGCATCCGCTTGACGGATAAGCGCCGAAAAGATCA
>JAHIPL010000331.1 GCA_018894615.1 Acidobacteriota bacterium
TGCTTATATCACACTGGATGATCAAGTGCAATCGCCTTGCGCGGCAGTCCGGGCTGTGATAAATAACAGTCAATCATGAAGCCGTTCGATCGGTCCTCCCCACGATGGTCGCTCTGCCTGGGGGTTCTTAAAATCCTTTTCCTTTCTTCAACCGTCTGCCGGGATGCGGGAAGGATGCGGGTGGCCCGTTTGATTCTCAGGCGAGATTCTGATAAGAATGAGGAAAACGGAGATTCAACCGATGAGTCGAAGACGCGATTGTTTGGAAAGGATTCCAATAGACAGGAAACGCCATTTAGGCGCTTTTTTGATGCTGCCGGTGATTCTGTTTCTGTTCTCCTGCCGGGGAAAAACGGCCGTTCCCGCTTTCGAGTCCGGTCCGGCCGATCTGTCCTTTCCGCAGTTGGCCGAGCGGTGGGATGAGGGGATTCCGCTGGGCAACGGCGTTCTGGGAGGGCTTCTCTGGAGCCGGGAGGGCCGGATGCGGCTGGCCATCGACCGGATTGACCTCTGGGACCTCCGCCTCCAGGAGGAGATGCACGGCCCGGACCACACCTTCCGCAGCCTTTACAATCTCTGGAAAAACGATGAGTATGAAAAGGCCATTGCGTTCCGGGACCGTCTGCACCGGTTGCCCTATCCGACAAAAATACCAGGGGCCGCCCTGGAGTGGGACACCTCCGCGCTCGGGGACGTGGAATCCGTCCATCTGTTTCTGGAGCCGGCTGTGTGCAGGGTGTGCTGGTCCGGAGGCGCCGAGCTGCACCTGTTCATCCACGCCGAGAAAGAGGTGGGCTGGTTCCGGTTCACGGGATTGGAGGCGGACCTCGATCCCGAGCTTCTGGCTCCCGATTATTCCGGGACAGGAGAGGCCTCCGAGGCTGAAGACCAGGCGGGGGGACATCTGAGCCGTCTCGGCTACCCGGCCCCTGTCATCGCAAGGGATGGCCGGGAGTGGTCCTACGGGCAGGAAACAAGCCTTGAAGACGGATACGATATCTTCATCCGTTGGCGGCGGCCGTCCCCCGGACTTGTCGAGGGATGCTGGTCCATCACCCGGCGTGAGAAGGACGAGCCTTCCACCGTTCGCGTACCCGTCGTCGAAGCGTTGAGCCGGGGTTTCTCCGGAGACCTGAAGGACCACCTCCGCTGGTGGGAGGAGTATTGGAACAAATCTTCCCTGTCCCTGCCCGATCCCGTCATCGAAGGGCATTGGTACCGGGAGATGTACAAATTCGGATCCTGCACCGGACTCAGTTCCATCCCCATTTCGCTGCAGAGTGTCTGGACCGCAGATAACGGTCAGCTTCCGCCCTGGGCGGGGGATTTCCACCACGACCTCAACACCCAGCTCAGCTACTGGCCTGCTTACACCGGAAACCACCTGAAGGAAGAGCAGGCGTTCGTCGACTGGCTGTGGGCGGTCAAGCCGGAGGCGGAGCGCTACACGGAGCAGTTTTTCCAGTCCCGTGGACTCGCTTTCCCCGGTGTAACGGACATCGAGGGCCGGGCCATGGGAGGATGGTGGCAGTACTCCCACAATCCGACGGTAGCGGCCTGGCTGGGGACCCATTTTTATTGGCACTGGCGGTACTCCATGGATGAGGATTTTCTGAGGGACAGGGCCTATCCCTGGATCAAGGCGTCGGCCGAATTCTTTGACGATTTTTCCATTATCGACAATGACGGCCGCCGACGCTTCCTTCTCAGTTCCTCGCCGGAGATCAACGATGACAGTCCCGAGGCCTGGTTTGTCCGCATCACCAACTTCGATCTCGCCCTTGTCCGCTGGACCTACATCAAAGCGGAAGAAATGGCCCTTGCCCTCGGCCAAAAAGAGGAGGCGTCCATGTGGTCCGGGCGGCTGCGGGAGTGGCCGGAACTGGCCCTAGCGGAGGATGACGGCCGCCTGCTCATCGCGCCTGAATATCCCCTCCCGTACTCACACCGCCATTTTTCGCACCTGATGGCCATTCATCCTCTCGGGCTGATCGATGCCGCTCGCGGCGAGGACGACCTTCGGGTCATCGAAGCCTCCCTGGCCGAACTCGACCGCCTGGGAACATCGGCCTGGGTGGGGTATTCCTGGAGCTGGCTCGCCTGCCTGAGGGCGAGGGCGGGGGACGGACAGGGAGCGGCCGAGGCGCTTCGTATATTCGCCGAAGCCTTCTGCTCTCCCAACACCTTTCATCTAAACGGCGATCAATCGGGGATGGGATATTCGAATTATACCTACCGACCGTTTACCCTGGAAGGTAATTTTGCCTTTGCCGCCGGCGTGATGGAAATGCTGCTTCAGAGCCATAACGGGCTGCTGCGCGTCTTTCCGGCCGTGCCTGATGAGTGGGATAATCTGTCGTTTGACAAACTGCGGGCCGCCGGAGCTTTCCTGGTCTCGGCTGAGCGCCGTGATGGAAGAACGGAACGCATTCAAATATTTTCCGAGAAGGGAGGGGATGTGCGGATTCTCGATCCCTGGCCGGACGGCCGCACTCGTCTTTCGGGCCTCGGGGGCTCCAGCCTGATCGAGGACGGGCGCATCATCCGTATACGCACCAGGGCGGGGGACCGGATCACGCTGTCCCGGCAGAACTGACCTGACGACTTATAAACATGGCCGCCCTGGACGATTTCTGCGACCTGGAGAAACCGAGCTGGGGGCTTCCCGAGGAAAAAATATGAAAACCATCATCATTACGGGATCCAATTCAGGGATCGGCAAGGAAGCGGCGGTGATACTCGCTAAGCAGAGCCACACCGTTGTGATGCTGAGCCGGCCCGGAGAAAAATCGGTTCAGGCAAGAGAAGAGATCATCTCGCGATCGCGCAGCCAAAATGTGTTTTTGATTCCCGCCGACCTGTCCGAGCCGGATTCCATTCGAGAGGCTGTGGATTTCATTAAAAAGAGTCACCCGGTTGTGGATGTGCTGGTCAACAACGCCGGCATTTATCATGTCAAAAGGGAGGAGACATCGAAGGGAATCGAGGTCAGTTTTGCCGTCAATTTTCTGGCTCCTTTCATGTTGACCCGTCTCCTGTTAGAAAATGTCGAGGCGAGCGGGAACGGCCGGATCATCAACGTGGTGTCGGAATTGTACCGGAAGGGTTCGATCGATGCGGATGATCCCCTGAGGGAAAAACGCTACAAGGGGCAGATGGCCTACGCAAACGCCAAACGGGCCTGTGTGATGGACACGTTTGCTCTCGCCGATAAAACGAGGGGGAAGGGTGTGACCGTCAATGCCCTCCATCCGGGCCTCCTCGCGACCTCAGTCTTTCGGGACTATCCGGCTTTTCTGGTCAAATTCCTCAACCTTTTTCTTGAACATCCAAAGAAGGGAGGAGAGAGGATCGTTCATCTGGCGTTGTCCGATGATGTGAAGGACCTCACAGGAACA
>JAHIPL010000332.1 GCA_018894615.1 Acidobacteriota bacterium
GGGGGAGACGTCGCCCGGGCTGAAAAAATCGCCGTTTCCGTGACCGCCGTGGGAGAGGCCGAACGGTATGTGACACGGTCCGGTGCCCGTCCGGGTGACGGCCTTTACGTGTCCGGAACGCCGGGCGATTCGGGGCAGGGGCTGGAGCTTTTGAAAAAGGGGCTTCAGCCCGGGGATGATCCCGGAGCCGATCCTCTGCTTCTCGCCCATCTCGATCCCACGCCCCGGCTTGCCCTGGGAAGAGAACTGGGAAAACGGGCCATTGCCTCGGCCATGATCGACCTCAGCGACGGGCCCGCCGTGGACCTTGGGCACATCTGCGAGGAAAGCGGCTGCGGCGCCGTTGTCGAAAGCCGCCTGCTTCCGCTCTCGAAGGCCCTGCGCCGCTTTCAGGCCGAAGCTGTTCACATGGCGCTGCACGGAGGGGAGGACTACGAGCTTCTTTTCACCGTCCTGCCGGATAACGAGAAAAAGCTGGATTCACTGCGCAGGACTTTCCCGATCACCCGGATCGGCCGGATGGTAAAAGAACCGGGGATATTTCTCGAGGATGATGGCGTCCGCAGCCCTCTAACACCGGCCGGCTTCAGTCACTTCTGACCGCGAGGTCAGTCAGACGAGATATTCACCGTGGAAGATAATCTGCGACGGCCCTATCTGATAGACGGAATCCTTCTCCCACTCGACGGTGAGCTTTCCCATGGTCGTCCGCACGGAGACTTTTTTGTCGGTTTGGTCTTTCAGGATAGAGGCCACGGCGGCGGCGCATGAGCCGCTGCCGGAGGAGAGAGTTTCCCCCACGCCTCTCTCCCAGAAAAACACCTCGATCTCGCCGCGGTTCATCACTCGGATGAACTCGACGTTGATGCGGTTGGGAAAGAAGGGGTGAAGTTCGATTTCACGTCCGATCTGGTGCCATTCGATCCGGGCCGGAAAGTGGTCGACAAAGATGGCGCAGTGGGGATTGCCGAGGTTGACCAGGGTGACGGGATAAACCTTTCCCTGGATGGTGAGCGGGTAGTCGATGATTGTTTCGTGCACGGAGCCGTCGTCGAAGGGGATGTCTTTGGACGACAGATGAGGGACCCCCATTTCGATTTTGATCTTAAAAAAATTGTTGTCGCGCAGGATGAGTTCGCAGTTCCGTTTTCCGGCCGGGGTGTTGAAGATGATGTGGGGGGATTCGATCTTTTCCTTGTAGTAAAGATAAGCGGCGGCGCAGCGGAGGCCGTTCCCCGAGAGTTCGGCCTCCGTGCCGTCGGCGTTAAAAACTCTGAAGTGGACGGTGCTGTTTTTTTTGTCCTCGATGTGGATCAACAGCAGCCCATCCGCACCCACTCCCGTGTGCCGCTCGCAGATTTTCCGGGCGAAAGAGCCCCGTTCTTCGAGTTTTCCGGAGACTTTTTCATCGATGATCAAAAAGTCGTTCCCGAGGGAGTGGATTTTGGCTATTTTCATTCAGGTATCCTTAATGTGATAAAAAATTCGTCGCTCTGGGTGTTCCGGTACTCCCTGTGGACGAGAAGAAGGAGCGTGTCTCCGGATTTGGCCGCTTTCAGGATTTTTTCCAGTTCTTTGACCGAATTGAGTTCCTGCTGGTTGATTTCCAGGATGACATCGTATTTGCGCAGGCCGGCCCTCTGGGCGACGCTGTAGTTGGTGACATCGGTGACGATCAGGCCCTTGTCGATTTCGAAATTGAGCCGCTCGGCGATGGCGCCTGTCATCCCGTCCACGGAAAATCCAAGATCGGTTTTGGAGGATTCGTCATCTTCCTTGACCTCGCCGGATTCCAGTTCCTTGAGCTTGATCTTGAAGATTTTCTCCGCAAATTTTTTGTCTTCCTTGCGCAGAATGGTCAGTTCGATGGTGGTACCGGGCTTTATATCGGCGATCTTGAACCGGAGGTCGGTGCGGTCGTCGACGGGCAGTCCGTTGAGTTTGGTGATAACGTCGTAGCGCTTAAGGCCTGCCTTTTCGGCCGGTCCACCCGCGGTGACGGAGCCGACAATGGCGCCTTTTCGGGTCGGGATGCCGAGCGCGTCCTGATACTGCTTAGTGATGGGATAGATGCCGACTCCGATGATGCTGCGGATGACCCGGCCGTTCTCCTTGAGGCTGCGAACCACACTTTTGGCCAGATTGGCGGAGATGGAGAAGCCGATGCCGATGTTGCCGCCCGTGGCCGAGTAGATGATGCTGTTGATGCCCACCGCTTCACCCTTCAGGTTGACAAGCGGCCCTCCGCTGTTGCCCTGGTTGATGGCGGCATCGGTCTGAATGAAGTCCTGGTAGGCGTTGGGATCATCCAGCTGGAGCTGCCGGGCTTTGGCGCTGACGATTCCGGCCGTTACGGTGTGCTCCAGGCCCCAGGGATTGCCGATGGCCAGAACCCATTCACCGACCCGGAGCATGTCCGAGTCTCCCAGGGTGATAAAGGGAAAATTTTCTCCTTTGACTCGAAGGAGGGCCAGGTCCGTCAACTTGTCGGTCCCGATGATTTCGGCGTTGTATTCCATGTCCTCGATGGTTCCGATGGTGACCTTGACAGCGTTCTCCACGATGTGGTTGTTGGTGAGGACGTAGCCGTCGGCGCTGATCAAAAAACCCGTTCCCTGAGGGAAGGCGCGGTATTCTTCATCCTGCCCGCCGCCCGGGCTGTCAAAAAAGCGGCGCCAGAAATCGTCGAAGGGGGAATTGTCGAACATGTTTCGGGACTGGCGTTTCTCAATCCGTTCCGCCACAACCTTGACCACGGCCGGTCCTACGCGGTCCACAATGGTGGTGAAATCCAGACCAGGATTGATCCGGGGCGTTTCCTGGGCGTAGAGATTGGTGGATGGGAAAGCCGTGTTTTCGGCTGTATGGCCAACCACCCCATTGCTCGGGGGGGAGAGAAGGACAAAACCGGCGGTGATGAGGCCGAGTGTAAAACAGGTCAAAGCGATCCATATGGTCTTTTTCATTCTAGAATATCCTCCTTGATGTGAATATGTAAATTAACATAACCGGCTGAAAATTTCAATTCCGGCGCCCTCACTGCAGAGCGGTAGACGGCTGCCGGGGGTAACTCTCTAATAACGACGTGAACCATCCAAATCGTTGCATAGGGGGAAGGGGAGGGTACGGGTCCTGTCGGGTTCCTCCCCGACCACCTATCCGATATGTTTCCGGAGATCTTTTTTTATGTTCCGGCACAATGCAATCATGCAGCGATACTTGTCTGAAATCCCCGATGCCTTTATAATGGAAGGGCATGAAGAAAGCGGTTTCCCAACCTGAAAAAAATCGCCTTTCCAGGGGCGTGCTGATCGTACTGGAAGGGATCGACGGGACGGGAAAATCCACCCAGGCGGAAATCCTTCATGACGGGCTCGAATCAGCCGGATATGACTCGGTCCGCTTCCGTGAGCCGTCTAACAGTCGCTGGGGGAGGGAGATCCGCGAGAAGGCGGCCCGGGCGGACTCGCTTACACCGGAAGAGGAACTGGAGCTTTTTCAGGCGGACAGGCGCGACAATGTGAAGCGGCACCTCAAACCCGCCCTGGATCAAAAAAAAGTGGTGATCCTCGACCGTTACTACTTCAGCACAATCGCTTACCAGGGCGCCAAGGGGATCGATCCGGAACGGATTCGAAGGGAAAACGAGTTGTTCGCCGTCCCGCCGGATCTTGTTTTTATTCTGGACATTCACCCCGGCCACGGACTGGGCCGGATCGAAGGCCGGGGACCGCGGGCGCTTCTTTTCGAGCGGGAGGATTA
>JAHIPL010000333.1 GCA_018894615.1 Acidobacteriota bacterium
GCGGATGCAGGGCTGGAAGGTGAATCCTTCCTTCCTCAGGAAAAAATAGAAGATGGATTTAAGGACGTTGAAGAAGATGTGAATATCCCGATTCCGGATATTGTTGGCCCTGAAAAGGAGCCCGAATCCCCCGTTGATGTTGATACGGGCACCGGATTGGAATGGGATGCCGCTGAACTCGAGCCCCTGACGGAGGAGGCTCAAGCGGACGGCATGCTTTTTGATATGGAAACGCCGCCGGTGATGGAAGAGGACGATTTTTCCGTCGAAGATGAAGCGGAGGAGGTAAAGACTGCAGCGGTGGATAAGCGGGAGAGGCTGTTCGAGATGGAAACATCGTCGGGAGGAGGTTGGTTAAGCCGGTGGATCAAAGGACGAATTGTTGATGTCCTGCTGGTCGGAAGCGTCTGGTTCCTGGCCCTGATTCTGGCGTCGTTTGTGCTGAAAAAAACGGCTCTGCAGCTTATTGGATCCTCCGCACCTACCGTCCTTCTTTTTTTCGGGGTACTGGTTATTGTGTATTTTTTTCTGTTTTACTTCTTTCTGGGATCAACTCTGGGGGATCGGTTGTTTCCCCGAAAAGACTGAGCTGAACTTCTTTTCCCTGTTTGAAATTTTTCCCCAGAAATCGTTCGCGGGCGCGGATGTCTGCGATGATGTGGCGGGGTTTTCCTTCGATCAGAATTTCACCGTCGTCGATGATATAGGCCCTGTCCGTAATGCGGAAGGTGTCGCGGACGTTGTGGTCGGATAATATGATTCCGATTCCTTTTTCCTTGAGGGAGAGAAGAATTTTCTGAAGTTCCCTGATCGTGAGTGGATCGATGCCCGTAAAGGGTTCATCGAGCAGAAGAAAACTTGGATTGAGCGCCAGCGACCGGCTGATTTCAAGGCGCCGCCGCTCACCTCCGGACAGGCTGTGGGCCGATTGATCGGCGTGTTCCGTCATCCCCAGTTCATTTAGGAGTGAAGCGATTTTCTCGTCCCTCTCCCGGCGTGATCCTGGTTGGAGTTCAAGGATGAGATCCAGGTTGTTTTTGACGGATGCTTTAAGAAAAACGGAGTTTTCCTGCGGTAGATAAGTGATCCCCAGACGGGCTTTGATATGGGTGGATGTGGCGGTGATATCCCGGTCGTCGAGGAGGATGCGGCCGAGGTCGGGTTTGAGAAGGCCGACGATCATCTGAAAACATGTCGTCTTGCCGGCGCCGTTGCGGCCAAGAAGTCCGATGATTTCTCCCGAGCTGCAGTGAATGTCCACGCCTTTGACGACGGGCCGGCGGCCGAAACTTTTGTGGAGGTTTTCCGCTTTGAGTGTGGTCATGGTATATTTGTTGTGAATCACTCAAATACTAGATTCAATGGCGGAGAGTGTCAAGGCGGGATGAAAAAAGTAATCAGCGCTTCAAGAAGAACGGACCTTGTTGCCTTCTTTCCCGATTGGTTGGCGGACGTGCTAAAAAAACGGTGTGTCAAGGTCAATGGACCGCGGGGAGGTCAATACTCCGTTGATCTCGATCCTTCGACGGTTCACTCCATTGTCCTCTGGTCCAAAAATTTTGAGCCTCTTCTCACCAACCGTCATGGACTAAGGGATGTGCTGGCCGGATACGATCAGATATACTGTCATTTCACGATCACTGGTCTGGGAGGCACGGTCATCGAGCCATCTGTTCCCGATCCGGATGCGGCGCTTTCACAGTTGGACCGGCTTCTGGCCCTCCTTCAAAACCCGAGGCGGTTGATCGTCCGCTTTGATCCCGTGATATATTGGCTGGAGGGAGGGAAGGAAAAAAGCAATCTCCCTTTTTTCAAACGGCTGGCGCCTGAGCTTTCCCGAAGAGGGATTCAGGATGTGTGTTTCAGCGCCGCCCAGTGGTATGCCAAATCGCAAAGACGGGCGAACAAGGCCGGTTTTGCCTTCATCGATCCGCCTCTATCCACCAAGAGGAACGCCGCCTCCCTTCTGGTTCAAACGGCACAGGAGTGGGGCTTGAATCTCTCAGCCTGCGCCCAGCTTTTTCTGGCGGATTGCCCCGGCATCGAGCCTTCGGCTTGCATCGACGGCAGGCGGCTGCAGACCCTTCATCCCCGGGGGGAAAAGGCCTCCTTCGCCCGCGACTGCTCCCAGCGCTCTGACTGCCTCTGCACCAAATCCACTGACATCGGCAGCTACACTCAACCCTGCCCCCATCCCTGTCTCTACTGCTACGCGAATTAATTGGGGACAGGCATCTTTTTTTCAGAAATCTTTTTCTCAATCCCGAAAGAAAAAGCAAGCTGCATTTGTTTAGAATCTATCCGAATCACCCGGATCTGAGATTGTTAGAAATATTTTGAGTTTATTTCATTTCTAAGA
>JAHIPL010000334.1 GCA_018894615.1 Acidobacteriota bacterium
AACAACCGATATTTTCTTCCATTCGGTCGAACGGGACGATTATAACACAATCCCTCCTGTACTCGAGGAGAGGAAGGGTTTTTTTCATCTTCCCGTTCTGATATAGTGAACATTCGGTGAACGTTTGGGTGGAATGTCCGTATAATTGGATTGCGGACCGAATGTGATAAAGAATTAAGGAGATTATATGAAAAAAGGCGCCACCATCCTCATCATCCTTGTTGTTTTTCTTGTGCTGATCGTCGCTACGGTCGCCTCGTTTTTCTTTTTTGAATTCGGCAGACCGCCCTCCGTCAGCAGCCGGTCCTATCTGGAGATCCACTTGAAAGGCGCTGTTCAGGAAAAGGCGGCGCCCGATTTTTTTTCCACCCTGCTCATGCAGAAGCCGGCGCTGGGAATGCACGACATCTGGATGAACCTGCGCAAGGCCCGCAGCGACGACCGCGTCAAGGCCCTGGTGCTCCGGCTGGGATATCTGGAATGCGACTGGGGGAAAATCAACGAAATAAGGGAGGCCGTGCTGGATTTCAGAATGGGAGGCAAAAAAGCCTATGCCTATATCGAGGAGTCCATGGATTCCGACAAGGAATATTATCTGGCAACGGCCTGCGATCAAATCTGTCTCAATCCCATGGGGTCCCTGATCGTCAACGGCATCGGTGGCGATGTCCTGTTTCTGAAAAAAACACTGGATAAAATCGGTGTGGAAGCCGAAATCGAGCATCTTGAAGAATACAAAACCGCCTATCACATGTTCACCAAGGAAGGATTCACACCTGCCCAGAAGAACATGATGGAATCCATTTACGGAGACATATTCGACCAGTACATTCACACCACGGCCGCTGCACGGAAGAAATCGGAGGAAGACATGCGCGCCCTCATCGACCGTGGTTATTTCTCCGCAGAGGCCGCCCTCGAAACGGGATTGGTGGACGCGCTCCTCTACGAGGACGAATTCACGGATCTGGTTCGGGGGGATCTTGGCAAAATCGTCCGCCTGCCCCACGCTGCTTACAGCCAGATCAAACCGTCCTCCCTCGGTTTAGACAAAGGCCGGAAAATCGCCCTGATCTACGGAATGGGCCCCATCCACTCCGGCGAGGGGACCTTTCAATCCATGGGGAGTACGACGGTGGCCCGCTGGTTCCGGCAGGTGCGAACGGATAAATCCATCGAAGCCGTTGTGTTCCGGATCGACAGCCCGGGAGGTTCCGTTGTGGCCTCGGACGTGATCTGGAGGGAAGTCTGGCTGACCCGAAAGGAAAAACCGGTCATCGTCACCATGTCCGACATGGCCGGTTCCGGCGGATACTGGGTCGCTATGCACGCCAATCGGATTTTTGCCCATCCCCAGACATTGACCGGTTCCATCGGCATCATCTTCGGCAAATTCAATATGATGCGGCTTTACGAAAAAATCGGGGTGACGAGCGAATCCCTTCTGTTTGGTCGAAACGCGGACATGTTTTCTTCCTTCGCCCGATTCCGGCCGGAAGTCCGGGACATGGTCCGCGAAGAGATGCGCAAGACATACGACCATTTTATCGCCCAAGTCGCGGACGGCCGGGGCATGTCCAAAGAAGATGTGGAAAAGATCGCCAAAGGGCGCGTCTGGACGGGGCGGCAGGCCCAGAAACTCGGTCTGGTGGATGAAATGGGAGGGTTGTCCGAAGCGATCGCCGCCGCCAAGGAAGAGGCCGGAATACCCGACACCGAGAGCGTCCGCCTGGTGGTCCTCCCCCGCGACTACTCCTTCTTCGACGTCCTCTTTTCCGCTTTTTCCTCCCGCCTCTCACGCATTCAGGACGCGCGGTTCCAGAAGCTGCTGACGATCTTCAAGGCCCTCAAAGATGAGCCGCGATGGGCCCTCATGCCGCTTCTCTTCGGCCCTCAATAAGCGTACGAGAAAGGGCAGATGGTGCGGAAGGCGCACAGGCCGCAGTTGTGCCAGTCGGGCGCGGCGTCGTAGATATCGCTTCGGATGCCCTCTTCCGTCCGCCGGATGGCGTCCATGGCCCGATCCTTCTCCCTCTTCCCCTTGACGGCCCGGCCGACGATACCGGATTCCAGAAAATGGAGGCGGACCTCCTTGAGCGGCGCTTTCTCCGTTTTTTCGAAGGAGAGGGCGTATAAGTCCATCTGCAGGCTGTCGGCCGTCCGTTTGTCCGCCTCTTTTTGGTCCGCCACCTCGGTTGTTTTGAAATCGATGATGACAGCCCCGTCAGGTTCCTCATCCACCCTGTCCCACCGGCCGGTGAAAGCCAGTCGCCCCTCCTGCCACCGGAATTTTTTTTCCATGTCCCGGGGAAGCCGGCCGTCCTGTTCCTCCCCGGCATAAAAAAGCTCCAGAGCCCTCTGTCCCGCTTTTTTCCGCATCTCCTCGTGCTCGCGGCTGAGGAACCCCTCGTTGACCCAGCGGCTCTCGTAATCCTTGAGAACGTCCTCCAGGGAAACGGTCCGGCCCCGCATCCGCTCCAGAAGATAGCGGTGGATGGTGTCGTGCAGGACCCGCCCGAAGACGAGGTTGTGATGGGGGGGCGGGGAGATCTTCATGACGTGTCTCAAGTTATATTGCAGAGGGCAGGTCGAATAGTCGTTGACCCGGTAGTAGCTGAGAACCAGGGTCTCCTTTTTCGACGGCCGGTGGATGGGGATCTTTCCCTCCTTCCCAGGGGCGTAGCGCCGGAGTTCTTCCAGAACGGACTGGCGGCGGGTTTCCGAGGGGACGACGGGCAGGTCCAGCGCCTCCAGCACAAAGGGGCTGACCTTTTTCGGGCGCTTGAGGCCGTGGTCCTTTGACCATGTCAGATAGAGGGAATCCCTGGCCCGGGTCATGCCGACGTAAAACAGCCGCCTCTCCTCCTCGACATGGCTGGCCGATTCCGGAAGCTGTTCCTTGAGAATGGCATCCGGAACCGGGATCTTGTCCCGCTGGGGCCGTCCCGGATAGCGATCCGCCGTGAGGTTGACCAGAAAGACCAGGGGAAACTCCAGCCCTTTGGCCTTGTGAACGGTCAGAACCTGGACGGCATCCGCCTCCAGTTCGGCCTCGGCCGTAGCCGGATTATCTCCGACCTGCTGCAGAAGGTCGAGATGCCCGGCAAAATCATAAATGCTGTCGCTGCTTGTCAAAGTGGAAAAGTTTTTAACCTTGTCAAAAAAGATGCGGATGTTTTTGATCCGGATTTCGCTTTCCGCATCCTCCCGGGCGATGAGCTGTTTGAGGAAGCCGCTCCGCTCGAGAAAGGCATAGAGAACCTGGCCGGCGTTCTTTTCCTTCGCCAGCTCGATGGAATCCGCCAGGCCCTTCATCACCATATCAACTTTTTTTAGTGTTTCCTCTGAAATCCCGGGCATTTCCGTCCCCTCGGCGACCGCCTTGAATATCCGGTGAAGGGAGACGTTCTTTTTCCGGGCCGCATTGAGAAGCACGGTCAGGTCGTAGGGCGGAACGGCGTAGATGTCGGAGGAGGCCAGATAAAACAGGCTTCGGCTGTCGTCGAAATCCGTCACCGAACGGAGAAAGGCGAGGAGAAGACGGATCTCCGGCTGCCCGTAAAGCCCGCGGCTGCCGGAGAAGCGGAAGGGGATCTCCCGGATGTTGAGGGCCTGCAGAAAGGGCTCCGCATCCCCGTTCCGGCGGACGAGGATGGCCGTCTCCGCATAGCGAAGGCCTTCCGATTCGACGCTGTCCGCGATGACGCCGGCGACATGATCGGTCTCATGGGACAGGGTGTCGAACTGGAGCAAAAGAATGCTCCGGCCCTCGCTTTTCCGTTGGGCGGACAGTGTCTTGCTGATGTTTTCCCTGACTTCCAGGCGGTCGGGATTGTTGAACCGGATGAGGCGGTGGGACGCATCCAGAATCTGCTGCGTGGACCGGTAATTCCGGGTGAGGACGATTTTCCTCGCGTCGGGATAGATGCGGCTGAATCGAAGAATATTGGACAGGGAGGCCCCGCGGAACCGGAAGATGCTCTGGTCGTCATCCCCGACAACAGTCAGGTTGCCGTGCTCGGCCGCCAGCAAACGCAGCAGCTCAAACTGTACGGTGTTGGTGTCCTGAAACTCATCGACGAGGATGTATCTGAATTTTTTCCGGTAGAATTCCAGAACGGAAGGCCGGCGGCGGAAGAGATCAGCCGCCAGGCTGATCTGATCCTCGAAATCGATTTTATTCTCCCGTCGCAGGAGCTTCTGATAGGCGTCATAAACCTGGGCCATTTCATGGTGCTTATGCGCTTTTTCCTCTTCGGCCTCCGTCCCGGCCGCCGCCAGAGATGACTGGGCAAAGGCCGTATACTTCTCGGGGCTGATGTCCTCCTGTTTCAGGCGCTTGACGGCGGACATGATCTCCATGATGTAGCGGGTGGGAGCGCTCAGGGGCCGGTAATGCCGCAGGGGCATCTTGAAGAGGTGTTCTCTGAAAAAAATGGCCTGCTCGACTTCGTCCAGAAGGCGGAAGTCCGGGGCACAGCCGATCTCGAGCCCATAATCCCTCAGGACCTGCTCGCCGAAGGAATTGAAAGTGCTGATGGTGACGAAGGAATAACTGTAGGGGATCAGGCCGTCAACCCGCTCCTCCATTTCGGTGGCCGCCTTTTCGGTGAAGGTGACCGCCAGGATTTCATCCGGCCTGGCCCGTTTATCGGTGATGAGTGAGGCGATCCGGTTTGTGATGACCTTGGTTTTTCCCGTCCCCGCTCCGGCGATGATGAGAAGAGGACCGTCCCCATGGGCAACAGCCTGCGCCTGCTCTTCATTCAATCCGGAGAGAAGATCCAACATGTCCATTCCATCGCTTTTCAGAGAGGATCGGTCAGAGTCTTATTTTTTCTTTTTGATCAGAACGATTTCATCAGGGTCCATCAGCCAGAGGTCGCTGCGGGCCTTGCGTTCCACGGCCCCGGGATTGGTCTGCAGTTCTTCGATGTCGCGTTCCAGCGCCTGTTTTTTCTTCTGCAGTTCGGAAATTTCCTGCTGAAGCAGTTCTTTTTTCTTCTGCACTCGATAAATTTCCACCCAGCCGCGCTCCCCAAAAAAAGACGCGACAAGAAAAATAAAAAAGAAAAAAAACACGGCCGCCAGCCAGATTTTGCGCCACAGTTCGGGTCTGTCCTTGTTCCCCATCAGGCGACCAGCTCCAGTCCGTTCTTGATCAGGCGTCCAAGTTCCGCCTTATCCCCGGCCTCGGCATACCAGCGGATGATGGGCTCCGTTCCGGAAAAACGAAGCAGCAGCCAATCGTCATTCTCAAAATCCAGCTTGATGCCTTCGATGGTTTCGATATTGATGACACGGCGCCCGCCCAGTTTCGAGGGCGGATTTTTTATCAGTTTCCTGAGTTTTTTATCCCGGGCCGGTGTCATCGGAAGGCTTCTCTGGCGGCAGACCCGTCTTCCGTATTCCCGGAACATTTCCTCGATCTGACGGGAAAGGCTGTTCCCGTAAACGGACAGCATTTCGACAAGAAGGAGGCCGGCCATGATGCCGTCTTTCTCGGGGAGGTGATCCTTGATGGCCAGAGATGCGCTTTCCTCTCCCCCGAATATCATGTTTTCCCGGAGGAAAAGATCGGCGATGTATTTGAATCCGACACGGGTTTTGTGAAGGGGGAGTTCGAATTTTCGGGCGATTCGGTCAAGAAGATGGGTCGTAGCCACCGAACGCGCCACCCCGCCCCTCCAACCCTTCTCCTTCACCACGTAATCCAGGAGAAGGGAAAGGATCAGATTCTGGGAAATAAAATCACCGTTTTCATCCACAACGCCGAATCGGTCGCCGTCGGCATCGGTGGCGATCCCCACATTGCATTTCTTCTCTCGAACAAACGTCTTCAGCTCGGCCAGGTTCGCTTCCGTGCATGAAGGAGCGATCCCTCCAAAATAAGGATCGATGTATCCGTGTATCTCCTCAATCGGAACGCCGTTTTCCTCAAGGATTTCATCCAGGTATTCGCGGCTGGTGCTGTAAAGCAGGTCCACGGCCACACGGATTCCGGACTTGCGAATGGCGGCAAAATCGATTTTGGGTTCGATATAGGAGAGATAATCCTCCTGAAGACCGATCCGTTTAATATAATCGTTTTTGGGGTAGTAAGGACAGAAGGAATAACCCTGGGACGACAGCCGCCTGACTTCCTCCTCAATTTTGTCCGTTTCAGCGGGCATGGCGGGCGCTCCCGATTCCATACTGAATTTCAAGCCGTTGTACTCGGGAGGATTAAAGGACGCGGTGAAGTTGATCCCTCCCTGCGCATTCCGTTTGATCACCTGATAGGCCTGTGCCTGGGAGGGGCCGTCTCTATCTGAAAAAAGAACATGGATGCGGTTATGCGACAGGACCTTGGCCGATTCCATGGCGAATCTCTCGGACAGGAACCGCGTATCGTAATTCATGACGATGGATATATCTTCCCGGGAAAACCGCTCGTTGAAATAGTTGGCGATCGCCTGTGTGACCGTACGGACGTTCTGGAATGTGAATTCCTCACCCATGACCGCCCGCCAGCCGTTTGTGCCGAATTTAATCATGTCCTGTTGTCTGAAAATTAGCACATCGACCGGTTAAAAGCAACAATCAATCCCCAAGCGGAGGAGTTCCATCCTTCTTTATTTTCACTTCACCCGTCATGGGCACAAACCGGACATCCATCAGGACGAGGGACTCCGTTTTTCCGTTCCTTTTGGTGATCAGGGTCAGTTTTTCAGAAAAGGCGCCGTGTTTCAGCGGAAGAATCATCCGCCCTCCCTCTCCAAGCTGCTGGAGAAGAGGAGGGGGAATCCGCTCTGCGGCGCAGGTGATGATCACAGCATCGAAGGGAGCATGCTCTTCCCAACCTCGGTATCCGTCCCCTGTTTTCAGATGCACCCCTCCGTACCCGAGCTCGTCGAGAGTCCGGCGGGCGAGCGCCGCCAGTTTTTGATTGATTTCAATAGAATAGACGGCCCCTGTAAGATGGGCCAGAACGGCCGCCTGGTATCCCGAACCCGTCCCGACCTCAAGAACCTTCTCCCCTGCTCTGATATTCAGAGCCTGTGTCATAAAGGCGACGATGTATGGTTGAGAAATTGTCTGCCCCTCTGCAATGGGAAGAGGTTGGTCCTTATAGGAGTGGTCCCGGTAGAGGGATGGAACAAAAAGATGGCGGGGAACGACGGACATGGCCTCGAGGACTCGGGGATCGTGGATATCCCGCCCCCGCAGCTGCTCGTCGACCATTCGGCGCCTCTTTTCCGCATGGGAATTCTCGTTTCCGGCCACATCTCCTTCAATCGACAGAAGGGTCAGCAGGAGAACCGCACTGCTGAAAAAAAGGCGTCTTTTCTGCATAAAAAAACTCTCTTCTATTGTCGGTCATCGGCTCCTTTTAGTCAAGGGGAGGCCTTTCTCTCCCCCGAGCACTCGACGGGAAAAAACATGACGGCACGAATTTGAGAGGAAAGGTGTATCATAATCGTCCTAAGATATGGAAAAAGTCAAATAAATAGTATACTCTTTAGGGGTGAGACGGGGGTGATAAAAAATCACCCCCCCAATTCATCCCCGGGAATGATTGACGG
The DNA here is from genome assembly GCA_018894615.1 of Acidobacteriota bacterium. Lineage (GTDB taxonomy): Bacteria > Acidobacteriota > Aminicenantia > Aminicenantales > Aminicenantaceae > JAHIPL01. The sequence goes on from JAHIPL010000334.1 coordinate 7,566, forward strand.
GGACGGAGTAATCTGGGACGATGGATTTGAAAGGAGAAAGGAAATCTGCACATAATCAAAGATGATCGGGTTATATTATTGAAAAGAAATATTTTTTTTGTTAGGATAAATCCTACTGTGGCACGTCGGTGGGGTAACGTATGAAAAAAAGAGCCGTTTATCCGGGGTCATTTGACCCGATTACCAACGGACACGTGGATATTATTCAGCGGGGACTTAAAATTTTTGATGAACTGGTCATCGCCGTTCTGAAAAATCCTAAGAAGGACACTCTTTTCTCCAGCGACGAGCGCGTCGATATGATCCGCACCATCTTCAAGGAGACGCCTGGTGTTTCGGTCACCGCTTTTCACGGTCTTCTCACCGACTTCGCCCGGAAAAACGAGGCCAATGTCGTTATTCGTGGATTGCGGGCCATATCCGATTTTGAATATGAATTTCAGATGGCTCTCATGAACAGAAAACTTCACCCGGAGATGGAAACATTTTTTCTCATGCCCAATCTCAAATACTCCTTTCTCAGCTCCAACCTCGTCAAAGAGGTTTTTTCCCTGAGAGGATGCCTGGAAGGACTCGTTCCGGCACAGGTTGAGACACGGCTTCGTGACAAATTCCCTCACAAAACGGGACTTGCGGTCAAGGATTGATCAATGAGATCAAAGAGGGAAAAAAACATCGTCGGGCTTGACCTCGGATCTCATTCCATCAAAGCGGTCGAACTCAAGACAAAAAAGGGGAAGGGACACCTGCCCGAATTTGAATTGAAGGGCATGGGCTATGAAATCCTTCCGCATGACGCCATCGTCGAGGGAACGGTCATCGACACTATGGCGGTGGCGGAAACCATCAAACTGGTGCTGGACGAGAACAAAATATCCAAAAAAAATGTCATCATCTCCATCTCGGGCAACTCCGTCATCATCAAAAAAATCGCCCTGCCGAGCATGGAAACAGAAGAACTGGCCGAATCCATCGTCTGGGAAGCCAAACACAACATCCCCTATCCGTATGAAGAGACAAACGTCGATTACGCCATTCTCAGACCGACTGAGCACATGGATGAAAAAAATCTGGACATCCTGCTGGTTGCCGCCAAAAAAGAAAAAATCTCCAACTACAGCAACGCAATCAGCCAGGCCCGCAAAAACCTGGTCGCCGTCGACGTGGATGTGTTCGCCCTTCAGAATGCCTATGAAGTGAACTACAACGAACAGTATTCAACCAGAACGGTCGCCATCATCAATATCGGCGCCAACATCACCAATCTGGTCGTGATCGAAAAGGGTCATCCGCAGCTTTTCCGGGACATCACAATCGGGGGAGCGATCTTCGCCGAGAACATCAGCAAAGAACTCGCCGTCGAATACGACGACGCGGAAAAACTTCTTAAGGGCATTCCCGTCGAAAACATCCGGGCTGATCAATACCAGTACATCCTGGACATGAATATTCAGAATTTGATCGACGAGATTGATAAAACCCTCTCCTTCTTCGAAACGGGGGATGCGGACAAGAAAAAAATAGAGACCATCTACCTCAGCGGCGGGCTCTCCCGTCTGAATGGCCTGACCGGAATTGTTGAACAGAAATTCCAGGTTCAAACCGAACTGTTCAATCCCTTTCGACGAATCAGTTACAATGAAAATAAATTCGACAGCATCTATTTCGATGAGATGGCCCCACTATTCGGGGTGGTAACAGGATTGGCCATCCGGACGGCGGATAAATTCTGATGATACGCATCAATTTACTCAAATCGGACAGGACGGACGCTCCAAGGGCGGCCGGTCTCCCCGCACCGAAAATAAAGGAAAAAAAAGAGAGAAAACCTCTCGAATTCAATTACAGCCTGATTATCCTTCTGGGGATTGTCGCCATCGCCGCATTGTTTTACACCCAGAACAAATCCCTCAAAACCGAGAAAGACCTCTTGGAGCAGGCTCAGCAGCAGAAAAACCAACTCAGAGACGTGGTCACAACGCTGGACCAGCTCGAACAGCAGAGAGCCGTTTTCGAGAAAAAAATCAATCTGATCAACACCCTCAAATCCAGACAGACAATCGCCATCGACATTCTCGACCAGCTCAGCCGCAGCCTGCCCGAATGGGTCTGGTTGACGGAGGCCAGTTACGCCGGCGACACGGTGACGGTCAAGGGCCGGGCCATCAACAACAATCTTGTGGCCGAATACATCTCCAGAATGGAAGAGAGCCCTTACTTCCGGAATGTCAATGTCCCCAGTTCCACACAAAAGACCACCGGAAACAACGTGTATTATGAGTTCACCATAACGGCCCTGTACGAAAGGCCGCCCCAGACGGAGGAAACAGAGGCGGTGCCCGCATCGGTGCAGGAGGGACGGCAATGAAAAACTGGCCCTGGTATTATTTTGTCCTCATTGTCGTTCTGGCCTTCGGCTTTTTTTATCTTCTCCACTACAAGCCCAAATCCGCCGAACTTCGCGACACCCGGACCGCACGGGAACAGACCGAAAGGGAAGTGATCCAGCTGAGAGCGAAAAAGAAGCAGATGGACAAGCTGCAGGAAGAACTGAAAACAATGGATTCCACTCTTGAGGAGCTGGAACTAATCATTCCCCTGCAGAAAGAAACGAGCGACATTCTCAACCGAACACAGCAGTTGGCCTACGAGTCCAACCTGGACATCAAAACCTACCGGCCGGAAGGTCTTGTCGTTCGTGAATTTTATTCCGATTGGCCCATTGAAATCGAGGTGCACGGGCAGTACCACAACCTGGGACGTTTTTTTGCCCGTCTCTACAACTACGCCCGCCTGTTCACCATCGACGATTTCGCCATACGCAAACTACCTCAACAGACGGGTGAAGCGACCATCTCCGCCAAATTCACCGCCACGACCTACATTCAGCGGGACGTTCCGGCCAAAGAGGCTCCGGCCAAAAAAACGAGGAGAAACTAATATGCGCCGCACGGTTTTTCTCCTCATCGGTTTTTTTCTCTTCGCCGCTCTTCCGTCCACAGCCCAGGACCAGGGGACAACCCGAACCGAGGATTCTCCGCCTCCGGCCCTTCAAAAAGTGATGCCCCGAAAGGATGTGGTTTACGACCCTGAAGGCAGACGGGATCCCTTTAAAGACCTTCTGGGAGGCGCGGATTCGACGAACGATGTGGCTGTTGAAGGAACGGCCCAGATGCCCATCGATCAGGTCGTGATCAGCGGCATTTTAAAGATCGGGGATGACTTCACCGCCGTCATAAAAAATCCCCAGGGATTTCCCTATTACGTAAAAAAGGGCGATCCTTTCAAGGACGGATACGTGATTCGAATCAATACGACCTCCGTCACCTTCCGCAAAACCAAAGAGAGGGGGCTCCCTCTCTCCCAGCCGAAGGATATCGTCATTACACTTTACGACGAGGAGTACACTCATGAACCATCCCTCTAGAATCAGGGTGCTGGCTGTTCTCTTGGTGCTGTTGACCACGGTCGGAAAGGCAGGCACGGACTCCGATTCGGTTGTCGTCAAAAAAATCGATATCCTGCCCAATTCCTTCAAGGTCAGCATCGTCCTCGAGACAAGCGAAGCCCTGTCCATTCAAACCGCCGGATACGAAGAATCAGGCGGGCCCACGCTGTTTTTTGATCTCCTCGGAGTGGATACGTCCAGCCGGCCGGTGATCGCTCAGATGAAATCGGCCTTCATTAAAAATATTCAACTGGGTCCCTGGGACAGTGGAACGGCACGGTTGAAAATCGACCTCAACGAAACCGTCCCCTTCACCTACACCCCCTACAAAGACAGGTTTGTCATCGACCTTTTTCCCATTCAGCGGACTCAGAACCGGTATATTCTTGATCCGGAAATGGAGAAACTTTTTCAGCAAAATGAAAAAACGCCCCTTCACCTCCGAAACATCCGGATTCAAAGCCTTCGGGATCGGGTGGATTGCCTCGTTGACCTGACGGGCCGGGTTTTCCCCCAGATATTCGTTCTGGGAGATCCGCTGCGCATGGTGGTCGATCTTCATAACACCCTTCACAGCGGGCCCGTCATCAACCGAACGATCAGGAACGCAGGGGTAAGCAAGGTCAGGTCCGCCCAGTTCGAGCGGGGAAATCCTTACACCATCACCCGTCTCGTGTTTGATCTGGAAAAACCCACTCCGTTTTTTATCCGGACCACGGAAAACAATCTGACCGTCAGCTTTTTGTCCGGACCGGCGCCCGCCTCTCTTCCGGAAA
>JAHIPL010000335.1 GCA_018894615.1 Acidobacteriota bacterium
GGGTGATATCAATCAGCTCATCATTCAGGAAACCGATCCCCAACTCGTTCTGCGCCGATCCTGTCAGCTGATGAAAAAGGAGGGAAAGTACAAATACGTCGCCATCATCACCCTGAATGAACGGGGTCTTCCCGGACGGTTAATCGGAACGCGTGGAAATCTTCATCACCCCTGTGTGGAAAAAGTTCTTCAGACAAAACAGCCCTTTGTGATCAGGGATGTGGAAAAAAGCGGCTACTGCAGAGAATGCTCCCGGAAAACGAAGGGATGGAGCATATGCCTTCCGCTCAAGCACAAAGCCACCCTCTTCGGCATGATGATCATCGGACACGGGATGGAATCCTTCAACTTGCCCCGGGAAATCAAAATGCTTAAGGAAATCACCGGTGATCTCGGTTTTTTCCTTCACAGCATCGGCGAACAGCGCAAACGGAAGCAAGCGGAGGAAGAACTCAAAAACCTGAAGGAGTACAACGAAACCATCGTCACCCACCTCGGCGAGGGGATCCTCATCGAAGACACCAAAGGCCTCATCACGTTCGTCAACCCTTCCCTTGAGCAGATCATCGGGTACAAATCAAAAGAACTGATCGGAAAGCACTGGAAACACATCATCCCCAAGGAAGACCTCATAAAAATCAAAGGAAAAACAAATTCCCGCAGCAGCACCCATACGGAAAAATACGAGGCCCGGCTGAAGGCGAAAGACGGCCGCATCATTCCCGTCCTCATCTCCGCTCAGACCCTGATCAAGGGAGATAAATTCGTGGGAGTGCTCAGCGCCTTTACGGATATCACCGATCTGGTGGAGGCCCGAAAGGACGCGCAGACCGCCAACCAGGCCAAGAGCGAATTTCTGGCCAACATGAGCCATGAGGTCCGCACCCCCATGAACGGCATCATCGGCATGACAGAGCTTGCACTGGGGACAAAGCTAAGCCGCGAGCAGTTCGGGTACCTGGAGGCCATCAAGGAAGCGGGCGAATCCCTCATGACCATCATCAACGATATTCTGGATTTCTCCAAGATCGAAGCCAAAAAAATCAAAATCGAGAACCTCAACTTCAATTTTCGGGATTCTCTGGGGGACATCGTTTCCGCGATGGCGCTCCAGGCCCATAAAAAGGATATTGAACTGGTTTACCGTGTCAATTCCGACATCCCCGATTATCTCATCGGGGATCCGGGCCGTATTCGCCAGATCCTTTTCAATCTCATCAGCAACGCCGTCAAATTCACCCAAAAGGGCGAAGTGGCCGTCGAGGTCAGGATGAAGGAGAAGGACAACAGTCACATCCATCTCCAGTTCACCGTCCGGGACACGGGAATCGGCATTCCTGAAAAACAGCAGGAAAAAATTTTCAAGGCCTTCACCCAGGCGGACGGCTCCACCACTCGCAAATACGGCGGAACGGGACTCGGCCTGACCATCTCCACCCAGCTGATTCATTTGATGAATGGAGATATCTGGGTGGAGAGCAAGGCCGGCGAGGGAAGCCGCTTCCACTTCACCCTCCGTCTCGGAATCCAGATCGAGCCGAAGGAACAACTGGTTCCCGTCGAACTGCTCGACATCAGGGGCCTCCCCGTTCTGGTTGTGGATGACAACGCCACCAACCTATTTCTGCTGAAGGAGATGCTCGCCAACTGGAACATGAAGCCCACCCTCGCATCCAGCGGCCGGTCGGGACTCAGGCTGCTGAAACAGGGGATCAATCAGAAAAGACCATTCGCCCTGGCCGTCATCGATTCCCAGATGCCGGAAATGGACGGATTCGAACTTGCCCGGCGTATCCAGAGCAATCCCCTTTTCAAGAATCTTCGTCTCATGATGCTGACCTCATCAGGAATGAGGGGGGATGCGGCCCGCTGCCGCGAACTCGGCATTCTGGCTTATCTGACAAAGCCGGTCAAGCAGTCCGAATTGCTCAGCACCATCATGATCGTTCTCAGCAAAGACACCGTTCAGAAGTCCCCCGAACCGTTGATCACCAAGTATTCCATCCGCGAGAGCCACAAGCGCCTTCGTATTCTGGTCGTCGAGGACAATCCCATCAATCAGAAGGTTGCCGCTCACATTCTTCAGAAATACGGCAATACGGTCATTCTGGCCAATGACGGCAAGGAAGCCCTCGAAGCCTTTAAAAAAGAGGAGTTTGATCTGATCCTGATGGATGTGCAGATGCCGGTTATGGACGGATTCCAGGCCACGGCGGCCATTCGAAAGGTGGAAAGATCGACCGGGAAGCACATCCCCATCATCGCCCTCACCGCCTACACGATGAAGGGAGACAGGAAAAAGTGCTTGGATGCGGGAATGGATGATTATGTATCCAAACCGATCAAACCCGATGTCCTCTTTCAGACCATCGACGAGCTGCTGCTCAAGAACCGTTCCGAGGAATAGAGGACGGATTTCTGAAATCCGCCCTGATGGAACGATTCGCGTTTTATTTTTTCGTCATCTCGATGGAACCGGATGCTCCCTCTCCCGTCTCCCAGTATCCAGTCATGGTGTCATCTTTCACTTCGAGTGAGCAGGATACGGTCATGTATTCCATGCCGTTGTATATCTCGAAATTGAAGGTCAGTTTATTCCCTTCATAGACGATGTCCTTGAGTTCGGCATTGTCGGCCATTCCGGCGGAGTCGGAAAACGTTCCCTCGTATCCGCTTTCGGTTTTTTTCAGAACGAGCGTCAATTCATCCTCACCATAGTCCGGAACCTCGGTCGTACCGAACCAGGTCCCGCTGATATCGGCGGCATACAGCGACAGCCCGCAAAAAACGACCATCATCGCGGCCAATGTGAAAAGAGTTGCGTATTTTTTCATTCCGTTCTCCCTTATGGATTTTCTATCTGTTGTATTATACAGGAATATCCTGTCGTAGTATTTATACGTCTGAGGCGAAAAAAAGTTCCTTCTTAAGCTTGCGGCCTCCCCTCGTTGTTTTGACTTTGTTTCCGCCCCTGCTACAATGATTCTTATATGAAGCAGAAAGAACAGCTCCACTCGCTTCGGATATATCAAATAGCACGGATTCTCCGATGATGCACCACAGGAGGGAGCGCGTCATTCACAGCTCCGCACCCATTCGCATCAACGATATCGGGGGGTGGACGGACACCTGGTTCAGCGGTGAAGGAAAGGTGGTCAACATGTCCGCCCGTCCGGGCGTAAAAGTTCGAATCCGGGTGACGGAAGGCCCCCCGGCCGCAGCGAACCGGGTCAGCATGCACGCGGTTAATTACAGAGAAACGTTCTCCTTCGATCCCAACAACCCCGACTTCACGGTCCATCCGCTGCTGCAGGCAGCCGTCGCGGCCTGCCCCCCCGCCGGAGATCGATCGCTGGACATCACCATTCAATCGGCGGTTCCGGCCGGCATTTCGACAGGAACTTCAGCCTCCGTCTGCGTCGCACTTCTCGGCGCGCTTTTTTCCCTGCGGGGAGACGTACCTCCCCCCGAAAACATCGCCCGTATGGCCCACAGGGTTGAAACGGAAAAACTGGGCTGGCAGAGCGGCATTCAGGATCAGATCAGCGCCGCCTGCGGGGGGATTCGCTTCATCCATATGCCTTCCTATCCTGAATTCAGAACGGAAATCCTTCTTCTTTCGGAAAACACACGGATGGAATTGGAAAACAGGTTGTGCCTGATCGATCCGGGCGGCTCGCACAGTTCGACCGCTCTGCATGAGCAGGTCATTCGGTTTCTGGAGAAGAAAGGGACCGGATTCCGCATTTTACGGCAGCTGCGTGACCTGGCCGACCGGGCGCATCTTGCGCTTCTGGACGGCGATCTGTCCGATTTCGGCTCGATCATGTCGTCCAATACGGAGCTCCAGCGCGCTCTCCATACCGATCTGATTTCTCCCGAAGCCGACCGGATCATCGAGACGGCACGCTCCTTTGGAGCAGCGGGCTGGAAAGTGAACGGTGCCGGCGGCCGGGGCGGCTCCCTGACCATTCTCGGGCCAGGTGATCCGGAGAGGCGTCAGCGGATGAAAAAGGCTCTGGCCGATCTCGGCGGAGACATTCGGGAACTGCCCGTTTTCCTGGATGACCGGGGGCTTGTCATTGACGACATCCGTGAACCCGGTCAAGAGCCCGTCGGGCATTCTGAATGAAGAGCCGGAGACGGGCCCCATCCTTCCGTCCGTCCCCGCGTTTACCGGAAGCCTCCACACCCGTGTTGACATCCACACCGTAAGGCCGGACCGTATCGACCGCCTGTGCGACGTTTTTTGGGTTCAATCCACCGGCCAGAATGATGGGTTTCCCGAGAAGAGAGATAATATCCCGGGAAGCCGCCCAGTCGTGCACCCGTCCCGTGCCTCCGATCCGGTCTTCCTCCACATTCTTGCTGTCGAGAACAAAAGCGTCCACATCATTCAGATAACCATTCCCCTCTCCACACAACCGGTTCCAGTCAGCGTCGTTCATCCGGCCTTCAACGGACAGGGCCTTTATGATCAGAACCGAGGGGAATTTTTCTCTGACGGCACGTATTTCTTCAACAGGAATGTCGGCGTGAAGCTGAAGGCAGGAGCAGCCGGTTTGAAACACCAGAGAGGACACCTCATCCGCCCGGGCCAGATGGGTGACGATCACCCGGTGAACGGATCGGGGAAGTCGGTCCAGAATGGAGTGGGCCTCTTTTGCGGAAACAGCGTCCTCGGCCCGGTGCCGGACGCCGACAAGGCATCCTACGGCATCCGCCCCCGAGGCAGCCGCCGCAAGGGCATCCGCACGATGAACCAGTCCACAGATCTTCACCCGAAACATGATACCGTCAGTTTACACGAACAACGCCAAAAAAACATGGGGCTCTTCTTTTGATGCACAACATCAAAGATAATCCCCGTATCTCCTGCCTGCGAAGTATTCCGCCCCATGAAAACCGGCATTTAGGGTGACAAAAACATGACAGGTCATTGACTCGTCACCCTTTTTTGCTTAAGACTCTTAGGTGAACAATCACACGAACCGCAATGGAGATTGATATGCGCAGTGGGGTAAAACAATTTCTTCTTTGGGGAACAGGACTGGCTCTGGCGTTTTTTCTCTTCGGATGCCGGCCGGCGGCATCCCCTACCTGGTTCAAAGGCAATCTTCATACCCATACCACCAACTCGGATGGCGACACCGAACCCACCGAAGTGATCCGCTGGTACAGGGATCACGGGTATCATTTTTTATCCATCACCGACCACAATCTGATCACTCCGGTCGACAGGTACAGCGAGTGGGAAACGGACACCTTCATCCTGATTTCCGGGAATGAAATTTCCGACCGCAGTGAAGACAAACCCATTCACCTGCTGGCCTTGGGATTGAGGGAAAAGAGTGTCGGTCCGGCGGGAGGGGCGACTGTTGCGGAAACCCTGCAGAACACTGTTGATGCCATCCATGCGGGAGGCGCCGTTCCCGTAATGGCCCATCCCAATTTCGGGTGGGCGTACGGAGCCGAAGAGATGAGCCGGGTATCGGGGCAGGCGGACGGGTTCTCAAGGAGGACCGCTCCAGCAATCCTGTCTACAGGTTTAAAAGGGACGAAGGTTATGTACGGGCCCGGGTGACTGGTGAAAACGGAAGCCTGGCCATGACACAACCTGTTTTTCTAAAAAACTGACCGAACATTCGAAACCTCAGACATCCGGGCCGGAGACCGGATTTTCCCAGTAGGGAGAAGGATTGAATCGGGAGCCATATACCTCAGCCAGGGAGGTGAGGCGGCTCCGGATGTGGTCAAATCCCTGATCATGCGCATACCGGATGATGCCTCCGCGGAAGGCGGGGAAACCCGCGCCGAAGATCACGGCCGCATCCAGATGGGACGGTTTTTCCACCACCCCGTCCGCAAGGCAGGCGGCGGCTTCATTGGCCATGGCCAGAACCAGGCGGTCCCTGATCTGATCATCGGAAGGGACACGACCTCCCTGATCAAGTGAAGGCAGAAGAGGAATCAGAGCCCTGTTTTCCTGAATTCCCTTTTTCCCGTAAATGTAAAATCCCCGTCCCGCCTTACGACCGAACCAGCGGCGTTCCGTCAAAACGGACAGCACCGCCGTCTCTGTGGTCAGCCTTCTTCCTTTTTTTTCTTCGATGTATCCCGCCACACTTAAGGCAAGAGGAATGCCGACTTCATCCAGAAGACGAAAGGGTCCGACAGCCATTCCGAATTCCTCCATTTTCCGGTCAACGGCGGCAAATGGCACTCCATCCATCAAACAGCGCTCGGCCTCGAGGAGGTAGGCAACAAGAATGCGGTTGACGAGAAATCCGCGCCCGTCTCTGACGACAAGAGGGTATCTGTTCATATGCCGAACAAGCGCCTTCACGGCGGCGATGACGGATGGAAGAGTGGAAGGGCCGGGGATGATTTCCACCAGGAGCATTCGGTCGGCAGGATGAAAAAAATGGGTTCCGATAAACCGTTCCGGCCGCTGCAGATGGGCGCTCAGTTCCCGGACGGACAGCGACGAAGTATTGGTGGCGATTATGGCTTTCTCCGGAACCCGTTTCTCGATCTCCTTCAGCAGACGACCTTTGAGGTCCGGATCTTCAGACACCGCCTCCAAAACAAAATCCACCTCGGACAGGCCTTCAAATCCGGTGCCTGTTTTGATCCGGGCGAGTTTTTCGTTCATATCGGACACGCTCATCCTGCGCCTGCGGACTCTATTCCGGTACAGGGAATGGACGGCGGCCATCCCCCTCTCGATGGATTCAGGACGATGTCCCTTCATTAAAATCGGAATATCACAGCGGCTGAACAGCCAGCTGAGAGAAGCCCCCATGGTTCCGGTGCCGAAGACCGCCACCCGGCCAACCGAAAAGGTGGTCGGCTCTGCACCCGGCAAAGACCCTTTTTTCAGCTCCTGGGTCGCAAAAAACAGACGGATAAGATTTTTGCTGGTCGAGGATATGACAATCCGGGAAAAGGCCTCTCGTTCCAGCGCAAGGCCCCTGTGGAGATCCTTTCCGAAGGACTTCCGCACGACTTCAAGAGCCGCCAGGGGGGCCGGGAACCGGCCTTTTGTCCGTCTCATCACATCCGCGGACGCCCGGCTGAAGATCAGTTTTCTGAGGAACGGGACTTTTTCCATCAGCCCGACTTTCCGACCCCGCTCAAATCGTTGTTTGGCCCGACGGACACGGGAAAGCGGGCAGCTTGCCGTAAACTCCCGGATGGCGGCGTCCAGGCTGTCGGCCGCAAGACAGGCGTCCGCGAGGCCCATGCGGAACGCCTCTTTTCCCGAGAGGGAGGTTCCTGTCAGTATCATCCGCAAGGCCGCCCGCAGCCCCACCACACGGGGGAGCCTCTGGGTCCCTCCCAATCCCGGAAATATGCCGATTTTGACTTCTGGAAGCATCAGCCGGGTGACCGGAGAATCGGTGACAAACCTGAAATCACAGGCTAAAATGAGCTCCAGCCCGCCGCCGACACAAATCCCATCCACGACCGCCAGCGTCGGAACCGGAAGCGCCTGCAGTTTTTCAAAGACGGCATGTCCTCTGTCCACCTTTTCCCTGGCTTCTTCCAACGTCCGGATATTCCTGATCTCTTCCACATCGGCTCCGCCCATAAAACCGCCGGGCTTTCCGCTGCGCACCACCAGAAAACGAAGGGAGTCCATCGTGCAGATCCGGTCCAGCAGGGCCTCCAGTTCAAGCATGACCGGAGTGGTCAGGATATTGAGTGACCGGCCTTTCACATCAAAAAGAAGAGTCCCCACACCATCACTCCCCACCTCAAAACGTATATTTTCGGGGTCAGGCCTCGAAATTATACATTTTTTTTCGGCCGCCTGTTGACTCAAACCGGATTTTATTTTCATGGGAGAGAGAAGTATAAGATTTCGATGGGAAAATGTAAAATTTCGTGGCCTGACCCCTGGATTTTACAGAATCGACACAGGGGAACTGTATGATCTGGAGAAGGATCTGGCCGACCGGAAACAGAATCTCTGACCGGGCTCATTCGAAAGGACTTTTTTCCCCCAGAGGATCAAAATCTCCATAGAGAACATAGGGCGACCAGAAAAAGGGGTGGGAGACACCCTTATCGATCATGCGTCTCTTGGCGTTCCGAAGAGCGTCCGCTGCCGACTCCCCTCGTCTCAACCGACCGTAAAAAGACCGCATCATGTCAGCCGCCGACCTGTCTTCAATCGGCCAGAGGGTGGAAACGACGGTACGGGCTCCCGTATAAAAGAAAATCCGGGGAAGCCCCAGAAGTCCTTCGCCCCTGGACACGCTCCCTTTTCCAGTCTGGCATCCGGATAGAACAACCATGTCCGCGTTCAACTGCAGATTATAGATTTCACGCACCTGCAGAAATCCGTCTTCCCCATCTTCTTCCGCGGGGGAAAAAAGGAGCGCCGATCTCCAGGGGAAGCGTTCGTCCAGAAGGGCATGACAGGCAAAATGAAGGATGCGGAACTCGGACGGCACAATGCTCTTGATTCTCTTTTCCGTGACATCTTCCCCGGTAAGCACCTCCCTCCGGTTCCCGGCAAAAAATCCGGCCACGGACTTCACCTCCCTTTTGCCCTGAGGAAGCGGCGACAGATTAAATCCCGTCTCGGAGTAAAGGCGGTTCAGAATGTCCTTCGCACCTCTCCGCTCCGAATTTCCGTTTCTTCCGAAGGCGCTGTAATCGGGACCTCCAAACGCTCCGAGGTCCTTTTGATGTCCCTGCCTTTCCGGCCGCCGCATCAGAAACAGGAGGGACGATGCGGAAGGGGCATAGCTCACCCGGCAGCGCTCAATCAAAAACTCCCCCCTTTTCCGACCCGTTTCCTGCGGATAGACAAGAGCCTCGAAGGGAAGGGCGTAGAGAACACCGTCCGGAACGATGATCAGATTTTTGATCTCTTTCCCTTCGGATTCGGCGAGAGGGAAAAGGAACTCTTTGAAAAGCCTCTGTGCGGCGGCATGTTCGGTGAATCGCCGCCGTGGAGGCCTGGACAGCAGCTTCAGAAAACCGCGAACGGATTCCCTCACGTCCTTCCTGCCGGGCAGTCTGTAAATCCTCATATCCGCCTCCGTCACCCAGAACAGATAGGATTGCTTCTCCCCCAGCGCGTATTCACACAGCGCCGCCGAACGGCCGGAGAGGGACTTCTGAATTTCCTCCAGCGTGCTTATTTCCGGGGCGGCCAGTTCCGCCGTCTCAGGAAACCGGCGGCGACAGTCGGATAAAAGATCCATGTATTCTCTCTCAGCCTTCTCAAGCTCTCCCTCGATGGCTGCGTTTTTTTCCTTCACCGGATTTGAAAAATAAAGGGATTTCAGCAGAGTGGAGATCCGGAGAGACAGCCGCTGTTCCTCTTCACGAATACCGGTATCGGCGCGTTGAAAAAAATCGATACCCGAGGCCGACGCCATTTCCAGGAAGGCCCTGGCGCGGGATCTCTCCGTCGCTTTCAGAAGAGCCTCGCCCGTCTCACGATCCTGACTTATCCGGTACCGGGAATAAAGAATATCCTGCATGGACTCATAGACTCTGTACTTCTGGCTGAAATACCCGGCCTTGGCTGTATCGAGGGTCAGACGGCTGCGAATCCGTTCGATCAAACCGGCGGCCTTTTGATAGGAGTCCAACGCCCCCTCATACTCGCCCATCGCCTCCCGGCAAAGACCCAGCCTCCACCAGGCTTCCCATAGGGTGCTCTGGTGTTGAATCCGCTCGGCGATGTGCAGCGCACGCTCGAAACAGGAAACGGCGCGTTCCATTTCTCCGCGCTGGAGGCGGACAGCGCCCAGATTGTTCAGGGACATGGCTTCCACCTCCCATTCGGAAAAACGGCCGGCTTCCTCGATGACCTGTTCCAAGATGGTTTCCGCTTCATCCGGTCTCCCCAGATGATAATGGATCATTCCGATATTGCTGAGGGCCCTGATTTTGGTTTTTTGATCCTTTTCCTCCCCGGCGATCTGCAGACACTCCATAAAATACGGAAGGGCGGATTGATACCGCTCCTTCATGTCATCGACTTCTGCGAGCTGCATGTGGATGGTCCCGATATTGTTCAGATCGATGGCGATAAATTCCTTGTCTCCGGCCTTTCGATCGATTCGAAGGGCATCTTCCAGGAAAAGAAGGGCCTGGCGGAAATAGCCCATATTTTTATAAATCAATCCGATATTGTTGAGACAGCCGGATTCTTCTTCGGTCCGGCCGTTGGACCGGGCGATGGTGAGAGCCTTTTTGTAAAAGACAAGGGCCTGGCTGTCTTCATCCGTTTTCCAGTAATAAAGCCCGAGATGGTTCAGGCATCTCCCCTGCTCGACGGCATGATTGAGAGTTTGAGCCAGTTCCAGTGCCTCCTCATTCAGTTTGAGAAACATGACCAGCTCATTGAGATCCCAGTAGGTGATGCTGAGCTGGCGAAGACATTTGAGTTCGTGGTCCAGGCTGCGCATTCCCCGGGCCTTTTGGACGGCCTGATCGAAATGAAGGATGGATTGTTTTCTATCGCCATCCTGACGGTACTGCTTCCCCATTCGATAGAGGGAATGAATATCGAGGAACTCGCGGCAGCGTTTCACATTGACATCGCCGGCCATACGCTCCGCCAGTGGAAGGGCACGGGAGTAATGGGTATCCGATTCCTGCATGCGGCCCAGATTCCAGTTCAATACTCCGAGCTGCATGAGGCATTCCAGCTCATCGGATGGGCTCGCGCCGTTCCGGGCCTGTTGAAGCACGCTCTCAAAGATTTCCGCCGCCTGCTCAAACCGCCCCAGGCGTCTTATCTCCAGTCCCTGTTGAATGCGATCCTTTAGAAGGGCACCTCTCTCCTGACCCTTCATCGAGCCGGCACAAACCACCAATAAAAACAGCCACAACATGACAGGAGCCGTCCTGCTGATTGTTTTCAAATGTCCCCCCTCCATCCTGTCAGATCGAGTTGATGACCCTATTCATTAAGTATAAACAAAAACAAATGCGGAAATAAAGTCCCGGTTCCCGGCGGTTCCCGGTTCCCGGCGGTTCTATTGCAATTTAATGACGCTTCAACTACTATCGTATTCTCACTTTTTCAGGAGTCCGGAATGAAATTTGTCATCTCGGCCGGTATGATTGGCCTTTTGTTTTTACTGAACGGCACGGCGGCCGAAAGACCCCGCGTGAGGGAATTCGGAATCAAAATCGGTGTCCTGCCGACCGGTCCTCTCAATGCCATCACCGATGTGGAGGGGGTGAAGATCGGGCAGGTCACCCTTATCAGGGGCGATTCCATACGGACGGGAGTGACGGCCATTCTTCCCCACGGTGGAAACATATTTCAGGAAAAAGTTCCCGCCGCCGTTTTTGTTGCCAACGGTTTCGGCAAACTTACGGGTTCTACACAGATCGAGGAGCTGGGCCAGTTGGAAACCCCCATCATTCTGACGAACACACTTTCCGTTCCAACTGCGGCCGCCGCTCTCATCTCCCACACTCTCGACCTCCCGGGAAACGAAACCGTTGTATCGGTCAATGCCGTGGTGGGAGAGACAAACGACAGCATGCTCAACGACATCCGTCTCCGCGCCGTCACGGAAGAGCATGTCCTGGAGGCCATTCAAAAGGCGGAGGGAGGTCCTGTGCGGGAAGGTTCGGTGGGAGCGGGAACGGGAACAACCTGCTATGGATTCAAGGGAGGAATCGGTACGGCGTCCCGCGTCCTTCCGGAAAAGGCGGGAGGATACACCGTGGGGATTCTTGTTCAGACCAATCACGGCGGCAATCTTCGCATTCCCGGCTTGTCCGCTGGAGATCGTTTGAGGGAGATCCTCCGCTCGCCGGCGGAAGACACATCCCAGGAGGGCTCCTGCATGGTGATTGTGGCCACGGACGCACCGCTCGACAGCCGCAATCTCGAACGGCTGGCCAAGAGGGCTCTTCTGGGCATTGCCCGGGGAGGCGGGTATTACTCGAACAGCAGTGGAGACTACGCCATCGCCTTTTCCACCGCTCCAAAAAACCGGATCCCGCATCGCTCCAAGCAAAGGATCTTTTCAGGCGAATTCCTGGCCAACCAGGCCGTTTCCCCGCTTTTTATGGCAGCCGCGGAAGCGACGGAGGAGGCCATTCTCAATTCCATGTTCCAATCGCCTTCCATGACAGGCAGGAATGGGAACAGAGCCCCCTCGATCCCCCTGGATAAAATCAAATCTATGATGGAAGAACGCCGTCTTGAATAACACCATCGGCATCATCGGGGGCATGGGCCCGGAAGCGACCGCCTATTTTTACCAGCTCCTTATTCAAAACACATTGGCCGATAAGGACCAGGAACACGTTCCCGTCATCATTTATGCCAATCCGCGCGTTCCCCCGCGGACGGACGCCATTCATAAAAAGGCCCTCAGTCCCGTTCCCTTTCTTGTCCAGGGGATCAAAACCCTCATCCGATCCGGAGCCGATTTCGGGGTTATGCCCTGCATTACGGCCCATTATTTTCTGCCGGAAGCCCTGAACGAAATCGATTTCCCTTTTGTCAATCTTCTGGATGAAACCCTTCACTTTGTCAGGGAATCCTATCCCTCGAAACGAACGGTGGGACTCATCGCCAGTTCAGGGACGGTGGATTCCGGTCTTTTTCACCATCTCTTTGAAAGGGCCGGAATAACGCTCATTACCCCTGATTCAAAGGGGCAGGCCGACGTTCATGAGGCCATATTCAGTAATGACGGCATCAAGGCGGGTTTCATAAAGGGAAAACCAAGAGATATGATTATCGCGGCGGCCGGACGACTCATTCAGCAGGGAGCGGAGGCCATGATAGCAGGATGCTCGGAAGTACCGCTTGTGCTCAAACCGGTGGATCTCCCCGTTCCTCTCATCGAACCCATGCTCATCGGCGCCCGCATCTGCATCAAAAAAGCGGGGTTTCATGTACGGCCGGTCGAAGAACACAAAAAAAAAATAGCGGAATACGATGAAGACGGGCAGCGCTCTCTCTTCTACAGAAAAAAATCTCCCGGCGGTAAAACGGAAAGCCAGCCCTGCAGCCGGCTGACCCGCCTCACCCGTCTGGCCCGGTTGGCCACGCTGGATGAAAAATCAGGAAAGGAGCCGTCCTGATTCCTACACACTTTATCTACACACTTTATCTTATTGACAATTTTATAACTTTAGGCTATAAAACATCTTAAACAATTTTTTCCTCTGCTTAAAGGAGGTGAATGCCAGTGGCTTTTGTTGTAGTGGAAAAAGGAGAGAACCTGGAATCCGCTCTTCGACGATTCAAGAGAAAAGTTCAGCAGGAAGCGATCATCAAGGAAATAAAAAAACACTCTGTCTATTATAAACCCGGCGAAAAAAGACGAATGAAAGACGCGCAGGCCCGAAAGAGAATGTTGCGGCGTATCAGGCGGGATAGAGGCGCCGGATACTGACCTCGGGATAGTCTTCATTCGAGCACACTGAATTTGTGAGCAAAAAGCATATAAGGACGCAGCCGAAACCTCCGTGGTTGAAGGTTCGCATTCCTACCGATCCCAATTTTTTTTACACATCGCAGCTCATCAAGGAAAAAAAGCTTCACACCATCTGCCAGAGTGCGGCCTGTCCCAATCGTGCCGAATGCTGGTCACATCGAACGGCCACATTCCTGGTGATGGGCGAGGTTTGCACCAGAAACTGCTCCTTCTGCGCCGTTCAGAGCGGAGATCCTGATTCTCTGATTGAAGACGAAGCGGAAAGGGTGGCGGAGGCCGTCGGGAGCATGGGATTGACCTATGCCGTCATCACCTCCGTCACTCGTGACGATCTTCCCGATGGCGGCGCCGGCCATCTGGCAAAAATCATGGAACGGGTGAAGGAGCGAAATCCCGGCGTCAAAATTGAAATGCTGGTCCCGGATTTTAATGGGAGCCTTGACGCACTTCGAACCGTCATCGGAGCCGGCCCGGATGTCCTCAATCACAATATCGAAGTGCCCCGGTCTCTTTACCCTCTGATCAACCGCCCTTTGAATAATTACCGCCGTTCCCTCGACCTGCTAGCCGCCGCCAAATGGATGGGGGCTCTCACCAAATCGGGAATGATGATCGGACTGGGGGAGAAAAAACGGGATATTCTCGACACCCTCGAAGATCTCCGTCGTTCCGGATGTGATCTACTCACCATCGGGCAGTATCTCCAGCCGTCAGCCGGTCATCCCTCCGTTTCGACCTACTATCCCCCTTCTCTCTTTGACGATCTGAAAAAACGGGCGCTGAAAATGGGTTTTGCAGATGCCGAATGCGGACCCCTTGTCCGCAGTTCTTATAACGCTCAAAAGATGTACAAAAAAATACAAGAAACAGCGATGTGAAATGAGATATTTTATTTTTACGGATATTCACGGCAATATGGAGGCGATGGACGCCATCCTCGCTTTTGCTTCCAAACAGAAAATCGACCATTTTATTTTTCTGGGCGACATGGTCGGCTACGGCGCCTCCCCCAACGAAATCATCGACCGCATCCGCTCGCTCCAACCTCTATCCCTTATCCGGGGCAATCATGATAAAGCGGTCTGTGAACTGGATACCATCAAATCTTTCAATCCCATCGCCGCTTCCGCTATCCTGTGGACACGCGAAGCCATTGACAAAAAAAACAGGGATTACCTCTTCAGCCTGAAAAAGGGGCCCCTTGTGATCGACGAATTCACCACCATTTGTCACGGGGCGCCCTTTGACGAGGATTTTTATATTTTTGGTGAATTTGACGCCGCTGAGGCTTTTCTGCATTTCGAGACATCGCTCTGCTTTTTCGGCCACACCCATTTCCCCTTCATTTACACAGAGCGGGATCATATCGTCGAGGGTGATTTCATCGCCGGCAATTCCTTTGAAATCACTCTGGAAAAGAATATGCGCTACCTCATCAATCCCGGTTCGGTCGGACAACCTCGCGACCGGAACACGCGGGCGGCCTGCGCCGTCTATGACGCGGATAAACACCACATCGCCTTTCACCGCCTCGAATACGACATCGAAGCGGCTCAGAAAAAAATCCTTGCCGCCAACCTTCCCCCCGCCCTCGCCGAACGCCTCTCCCTCGGTATATAATTGGGGACAGGCATCTTTTTTTCAGAAATCTTTTTCTCAATCCCGAAAGAAAAAGCAAGCTGCATTTGTTTAGAATCTATCCGAATCACCCGGATCTGAGATTGTTAGAAATATTTTGAGTTTATTTCATTTCTAAGA
>JAHIPL010000336.1 GCA_018894615.1 Acidobacteriota bacterium
GAGATGGAGGATATCCGAACCCGGATCAAAGCCCGAGAAAGAGAGAAAACCGGCACCTGCTGGAACTGCCGTTGGCCGCTTCCCCACAAAACAACAACTTGTCCCCGATGCGGCGAATCGAATGAAGCGTCATAATATGTGTGAGGAGATTATGGGAGTATGGAAAAAAAATCGATTAATATCAATCAGCTGTTGACGATCGCCGTCACATATCAGGCATCCGATCTCCATCTCAAAGCCGGCAGCTACCCCCTGCTTCGAATCCATGGCGAACTGAACGCCCTGACCCAGATGGAAAAACTGACTCCGGACGACGTCCGGCACGTCGCCGAGACCCTCACTACAGAACATCAGGGCCAACTTCTTCAAGAACAGCTGGATATCGATATTTCTTACGGTGTGAAGGGCCTTGGGCGGTTTCGCGGAAGCATCTACCATCAGCGGGGATCTCTGGCCATCGTCATGCGCGTCATTCCAATCAAGGTCAGCTCCATCAAAGAACTCCTCCTTCCCCCCATAATCGAAAAGCTCGCTCTCGAACCTCGGGGACTGATCCTGGTAACGGGGACGACCGGGTCGGGAAAGTCTACAACCCTGGCCGCGATGATCGATCACATCAACCAGACCCGATCCCTCAACATCATCACCATCGAAGACCCGATCGAGTTTCTTCATTCCGACCGCAAGAGCACCATCAGCCAGAGAGAGGTCGGGGCGGACGTCCTCAGCTTTTCCAGAGGATTGATGGCCTCCCTTCGAGAGGATCCCGATATTATTCTCGTCGGAGAAATGCGCGACCATGATACCATCGAAACCGCGCTCCTTGCCGCCGAAACGGGCCATCTGGTGCTGAGCACCCTTCATACGCTGGATGCTCCCGAAACCATCAACCGCATCGTCACCGTCTTTCCCCCTTATTATCAGAAACAGGTCCGGATACAGCTTGCGTCCATCCTCAAGGCCATCATTTCCATGCGCTTGATTTCAAGGAAGGACGGCGAGGGTCGGGTCCCGGCAGTTGAAGTCCTTATCAACACCTCCTTTGTTTCCGAATGCATTCAAGTCAAGGAAAAGACGAATTTGATCCGGGACGCCATTAAGGCCGGTGTTTCTCAGTATGGAATGCAGAGTTTCGATCAATCCATCTATCAGCTGTTCAAAAACGGCTACATCTCATACGAACAGGGCCTGCAGTACACCACCACCCCAAATGATTTCAAGCTTCGTGTCATGGGGATTCAGTCATCCAGCGACATCGCCCGCGATGATATGGAAAAAGACATGGGAAAACGGAACAGCGAACCACCTCCCGATGAAGAGGATATGGAAAAATGACGTCTCAATGGATTCGAGAGCTTTTTCTCGATTTTTTCGCAAAAAAAGACCACAAGATCATCAAAAGCTCTCCGCTGCTGCCGAAAGATGATCCGACCATCCTGTTCACCAACGCCGGAATGAATCAGTTCAAGAATGTGTTTCTGGGACTCGAGAGCCGCAGTTACAAAAGAGCCGCCTCCGTTCAAAAATGCATGCGGGTCAGCGGTAAGCACAATGATCTGGATGAGGTCGGACGCACGACGAAACACCACACCTTTTTTGAGATGCTGGGAAATTTTTCCTTCGGCGATTATTTCAAGGAGGAGGCCGTCTCCTTCGGATGGGAATTCATCACCGAAACCCTTGGTTTGAACAAAGATCAGCTCTATGTGACCGTCTATCTGGATGATGACGAGGCGTTTGATATCTGGAACAAGCAGATAGGCGTTCCGTCCGACAGGATTTTCCGGTTCGGAAAAAAAGACAATTTCTGGGCCATGGGGGAAACCGGTCCCTGCGGACCCTGTTCGGAGATTCACTACGATCTCGATCCTGAAGCAGGAAATGAGGACATCTACACCCTGATCGAATCCGGAAGCGACCGCGTATTTGAACTATGGAACCTGGTTTTTATGCAGTTTTATCAGGACGACAGCGGCCGCATGACGCCTCTTCCGTCGCCTTCCATCGATACGGGCATGGGGCTGGAGCGCCTGGCCGCCGTCCTTCAAAAGAAAAACAGCAATTTTGAGACGGATCTCTTTTTTCCGCTGATTGACAGGGTGGGAGACGCGGCCGGAATCGAATACGGCAGCGATGAACAAAACGACACCGCCCTTCGAATCGTCGCCGACCACCTCCGTGCGGTCTGCTTTCTGATCGGCGACGGGATCATGCCCGCTAATGACGGACGCGGTTATGTGCTGCGCCGAATCATCCGCCGGGCTTACCGGTTCGGCAATGCGCTGGGACTGAATGAGCCTTTCCTCTACTCGTTTATCGGCTCCGTCTGCGACCTGATGAAGGCCGCCTATCCCGAACTGTTGACGTCTGCGGAATACATCGCCAAGATATGCCTTTCGGAAGAGGAACGGTTCGCGCGCACTCTGGCCTCCGGATTAAAGACGTTCACGCAGTATGTGACCGATACCATCCAAAAAAAGAAGACCGTCCTGTCCGGAAAAAATGTCTTCAAGCTGTACGACACGTACGGTTTTCCGCTTGAAGTGTCCAGGGAGCTGGCTGAAGAATCCGGAATACGCATCGATGAGGAGGGTTTTCAGGCGGAACTGGAAAAACAGAAGGAAAAAGCGAGGAAGGCGTGGCAGAACGAGGCCCGCACGACACATGACGCCGTTTACGAGCCTCTGCAGAGCCGGCCGACAGAATTTGTCGGATATGATTCGGATGTCCTGGCGGAAACGGACGTCTCGGGCTTACTTAAGGATGGTGAATTCGTGGACGCTTTGCAGGAAGGGGACGAAGGGGAAATATTTCTGACCAAAACACCCTTCTACGCTGAAGCGGGAGGGCAGGTGGGGGATACAGGCGTGCTGAAAAACCCCCGATTTTCCGCCGCCGTATTGAATACCAGAACACCCCTACCGGGCGTTTACGCCCACAGGATAAAGGTGCTGTCGGGGCGGATTCAAAAAGGGGATCAGATGGAAGCGACCATCAACACGACCGCCCGGCAGGCGATCAGCCGAAACCACACCGCCACCCATCTCCTGCATGCGTCCCTGCGGCAGATTCTGGGTGATCATGTCAAACAGGCCGGTTCGATGGTGGCGCCGAACCGCCTGCGTTTCGATTTCACCCATTTTTCGGGGCTGAGCCCGGAAGAGATCGTCCAGATTGAAGAACGGATCAATGAAAAAATTCGAGAGAACATCGATGTCCGGACGGCTGTCATGAGTCTCGAAGAAGGACTTCACCAGGGAGCCATGGCCATTTTTGAAGAAAAATACGGGGAAACCGTTCGGCTTGTGTCCGTGGCCGATTTCAGCCGCGAGCTGTGCGGCGGGGTTCATGTCCGGAAGACCGGAGAAATCGGACTCTTTAAAATATTATCGGAGACGAGCGTGGCGGCCGGCATGAGACGGATTGAAGCGGTGACGGGGTCGTCAGCCCTCGGCTGCATCCAAGAGATGGATGAACTGCTGAAAGATATTCGGGCCGAACTTCATGTGCCGCGAGCTGAAATCATCTCCCAGATTGAGAAAATGAGGGAGCAGGCGCGTCTCCTTGAGAAGGAAAACAAGTCGCTGCGTCAAAAAATCGCCCAGACCCAGATGCGGAAAAACACGGAGGAGAACCGAACCGTTCGCGGGGTGACCGTTCACGCACAATTGGTGGAGGGGGTGAACCGGGATGAACTGCGCACTCTCACAGACAACATACGGCAGAAGATCGGCTCCGGTGTGGTTGTTCTTGGAACGGTCGTGGACACAAAAGTCCTTCTGACGGTTTCGGTTTCGAAAGATCTCGTCAACAGGATCAGCGCTGCGGAGATCGTGCGGCTCATCAGCCCTCTTGTCAACGGAGGAGGAGGAGGACGTCCCGATTTCGCACAGGCAGGCGGTTCCGACCCGTCCGGTCTGAACAACGCACTCGAAGAATCGTATGCCGCCATCGACAAACTGCTCAAACCGGGGATGTAAAATTCACCTGAAAAGGGGATTGAAATTTCCAAATAATCATGTCATTCTGACGATAATGCGGAATTTCGGTGTCTTGCGGCGGTTTGCGGTTTTGACCGTTTTGTTTTTCATTACGGCTCTGTGGGTGTGTTCCGCCCCTTCGAGTCCGGAAAAATACGATGAACTGATTCAGACCCTTTCCCAAAAACATGGGATTCACCCTCAGCTCATCCACGCCGTCATCAGTGCCGAATCCAATTACGATCCCGGAGCCGTTTCCTCCAAAGGGGCGAAGGGCTTAATGCAGCTCATGCCCGAAACAGCGAAAGACTACGGTGTGGACGATATTTATGATCCGCAGCAGAACATCGAAGCGGGCATCAAGCACCTCAAGTTTCTTCTCAATAAATATGAAACCGACCTAAACCTGGCGCTGGCGGCTTACAACGCCGGACAGCAGGCCGTGGACAAATATGACAGCATTCCTCCCTATCCAGAGACACGCACTTATGTGAATAAAATCAATCGGTCGCTGGCCGGCCGGGGAGTGCTGGACGCCGCTCGAAGGACACGAAATATCTACACCTACACCAACACGGAGGGGCGGCTGGTCATCACCAATATCCCCCATCTGCAGAAAAGAGATATTAGGGAAAAAATCAAAGGAAACTGAATTATAATCAGACCACGTTTTCCGTCAGGAGAGTGCTCCCTTGATGGTGAGACAGCGGGGGAGTATTTCAAATCGAGCGGGAAGCATGCCCACCTGTTCGCCGTCCACCTCGAGAAGAACCCTCTCGTCGTCGTCGATCGGAGAGGCCTCGATCGTCCGTCCCCTTAAAAATGAAACCTTTGGATGATCAAGATGGGTCCCTTTGTAAAGCTTCAACAGGTTGCGAATAAACTCCAGTTTGGTTAATTTTTTAACAAGGATAAAATCAAAAAGGCCGTCATCCAGAATTGCTTTGGGAGCGACGCGCATTCCCCTGCCGAAAACGCGTCCGTTCGCCACGGCGCCGATCATAAATTCCTTGTCGGGAATTTCTTCGCCGTCGACGGTGATATTCAGTTTTTTGAATTTGTACCGCATAAACGTGGTGACAAGGCTTTTCAGGTAGGAGGCGGCCTTTTTTTCCTGTTTGGTGAGATCCATATGCTCCGCCACTTCACCGCCGATGCCGAAATCCGTGATGTTGAGAAAATAGCGTTCTTCGGGCTGATGGTCATGGTTGGTGAAACTGATTTTGCCGACATCGATTTTTGAAGTCCGGGGGTGGGTGATAACCTCCATGGCGCCGCGGTAAGACTGAGGGATATTAAAACTGCGTATGAAGTCACTGCCGGTTCCGGACGGGAGGATTCCCAGATTCACCTCGGGATTGATCAGAGATTGATTTTCAAAAAATCCGTTGGCGATTTCATTGATCGTTCCGTCGCCCCCGACTCCCAGGATCAGCTCATTGCCTTTTTTGATGGCAGCCCGGGAAATTTCAATGGCATGCCGGGGTTTTTCCGTGAATTCGTATGTGTATTCTTTCAGAAACGTCTTGAGCGCTTCCTTTATCTGGGTCCACCGACCGCCGGTGCGCCCCTGATCGGAGGCGGGATTAACGATGACTTGTGTCTTGAATAGTCGCATCTTCGGTTCCCTGTGGAATCCGCTTTTTCTGAAAAAGCGAAATTCCGATAATGCCGCCCAGAGCTCCGAGAGCGACAAAAATGACCGCTGTGATCAAAATTCCGACGAGGATCCAGGGCCCTGTGTTGTCAAATCCTCTCTGCAGGAACTCTTCCCATCCTTCCGGAACGTCCTTGGCATATTCGGCGAATTTTTCTTGAAAACGGATCAGAAACTCCTCGCTCATTTTATTGAAGGGAATGCTGACAAGGGTGTCGACAAAAGTAGCGATCAAACCTGTTAAAGCCCCGACCACGGCGCCGTCTCCCGCAGTAAGCGGCACCTTTGCATCTTTGAGCAGGAGGTAAGAGGCCAGCACCGCCCCTCCGATTATCCAGAGGCAACACAGGCAGTTGATGATCGGTATGCCGGATAACACTCCCGCTATGCCGCCACCGATAAGAGCCGGCATGAAGAATCCGGGCTTTTGTAATGTCGTCATCGTTCCTCCTTTTTTCGATGAGGTGACGTTTCCTTCGCCTTCCAATTCAATTCATTTTATTGACTTACAACACTCAAGGCAAGCGATTTTACGTCGAAGTCGTCAAAATCTTCGTTCTCTCCGTTTTTTTTGCACGGACCGGAAAAAAAGGGCAAGCCCCGTCATCCAGTAATAGGGGAGGATCTGTCCCCATATCCATCCAGTGGCAAAACGAAGCCAGAGAGGGGAGTAGCCAAGTCTGATGATATTGGCAGCCGCATCCACCGCGATCGGGACAGTCAAAAGAAGCAGTGTCCTGGTTTTCGGCAGGCGCACTCCGGACAACCCGCGAAGCAGGGAATAATGGAAAAGGCCTGTGAGGAATCCGACATAAATCCCCAGGCATCGGGCGCAGACGGCCAGCGGAAAACCGGCCATAAAAAAACAATGGGAAGGGATCTGGTGGCAGGTGGGTGCAAAAGCGGCGTAGAGAAGCGATCCCGGAGGATGCCCCTGCTGGTGAAGGAGAGGCGCCAGAATGATCAATCCGATCCACAGCAATGAGAGGAGGACGGTAAAAACATAGAGGCGAAGAATGGTCCTGTCCGTTTTTCCGTCCATGGCGGAAATATGGAACAAAATGGAGAAGGAGTCAATGCATCTTGTTTCCGGCGCCGGATGTTCTTCAAATGATTGACAGAGAAATTCTCAAGGTGTAAAGTTATTCAATACAGAATATACATATATCAATTCATAGAGGAGGTCAGGAATGAGACTTAAAAACAAGGTGCTGTGCGTTCTTTTTATTTTTGCCGTATGTCTTGCGTCCGCTGCCGCACAGGAAGAAAAAGCGCAGGCCATTCTGGAGTCAAAAAGCGACGGGCTTGTATTTTTCACGGTTTTTGATGCCGAAAAATCTGAAATCGCTCAGGGCACCGGATTTCTCATCGGAGACGGGATACTTGCCACCACGTACCAGCTTGTTTCCGGAGCCGCAAACATCGAAGGCATTGATCGCAAAGGGAAAAAGGTGAGGTTTGACGGCCTGGTCGATGCCGACAAAAACATGAATCTTGCTCTTCTAAAAGTGAGAAGCAAGGGGGTTCCTCTGTCGATCGCCGGAGTCGATTCCCTTAAATACGGCCAGCAGCTGTATGCATTAGGAGCGAGTGAGATCGGAGAGTTCAAGGCCTATTCCGGAAAGATCATGCAGATTCTGGATTTTATGCAGAAAAAAGTTTTGGATACGACCATCGTAACAACCGAAACATTCAATGGAGGACCCGTCCTGAATGAAGAGGGGCAGGTGATCGGAATGACGATCTATCTGGAATTCGGAAAAAAATTCGTGATTCCCGCCGAATACTTGAATGATCTTTCCAAAACGGGTTCCGTGACCAAATTCAAAAACCAGGAACCGGTGGAATACCTGGAGACATTCGAGGGTATCAATTTTGCCGGGAAAGTGTATTCCTCCCTGAAAGATGCGGGACGGGCGGAAAAATACCTGAAAAAAATCGTTGAACAGAAGCCTGATGACATCGAGACGCTGCTTTTACTTGCCTCCGTCTATACGGAGCAGAGAGACTACATGGCCGCCATCTCTTCCTATAAAAAAGTCCTCGAGCTGAAGCCGGATAGAGATGATATCCAATTAAAACTGGGCGAGGTGTATCTCAGCCGACGCGATTGGAAGGAAGCCATTCAGGAACTACAAAAAGCCGTAAAGCTGAATGCACAAAATTTTTCGGCCCACTACGGAATCGGTGCGGCTCACCAGGAGCTGCGGGAATTTGACGAAGCCGCCGCCGCTTTTGAAAAATTTCTTGCCTCTTCTCCTGTGGATAAAAAGGACACCTATTCCCGACTTGGAGAATGCTACAGCGAAAGTGAGCAGTTCGAAAAGGCCGCCGCCGCTTTTGAAGAGGCGTTGAAACCTCAGCCTCAGGATCCGGCCTTGAACTACAAATACGCCAAGGCCCTTCAGAATGGAGGCCAGTTGGACAAGGCCTCCGATGTGTATTATCTACTGGCCCAGATCGTCCCGGATGAAGCGAACATCTATTACAACAACGTCGTCAACATGTTCAATGAAGCCAGACTTTACGATAAAGCGGTCGAAGCGGCGGCCAAGGTGGCCGAACTCAAGCCGCAGGATGCCGATGCCCAGTACAATCTCGGCTACATGTACATCCAGATGAAAAAATATGAGGAAGCGATCGCGGCGTTCAACAGGACACTCGAGATTCGTCCGGATTTTGAGTTTGCCCTCATGCAGCTCGGCTATGCCTACAATCAGCTTAAAAAATACCGCGACTCCATCGCCGCCTACCAGAAGCTTGTGGAGATCAATCCTCAAAGCGACAATGCCTGGCTGAACATGGGGATCGGTTACATGCTGCTCAAACAGTGGGATAACGCCCTCGAGCCCATGATCAAGACCATCGAGATCAAACCTGACAACGGCACCGCCTACTACAATCTGGCCATCTGCTACCTGAATCTCAAGGACAATGTGAGCGCCCGGCACGTCTATCAGGAGCTGAAAGAAGTGGATGCCGAGCTGGCCCAGCGTCTTCTTAAATATTTCCGCTGATTACTCGTTAACGCTATTGACAAATAGGGGAGCCTCTCGTTAAGAGGGGCTCCTTTTTTTTAAGCGAAAGAACATGAACGGAATCGATAAACAGGCCTTGTACAGCCATCTGGTTGAAACCTACCGGAACAACCATCCCCGCTCCTATGAGTTGTTTCAACGGGCCGGCCGATCCCTCATCAAGGGAGGTTCCCACTCGATCCGCCTGATGGATCCGTTCCCTGTTTATGACGTCCGCTCCGAGGGGGCCAGGGTGACCGACGCGGACGGGCATTCCATCATCGATTTCTGGCAGGGACACTTCGCCAATGTCCTCGGCCATAACCCCCCGATTGTGTTGGATGGGCTACGGGATTATTTTGCGGGCGGGCAGGGCCTTCTCACCGGATTTCCAGGAATGCTTCAGATGGAGCTGGCGGAAATTCTTCTTTCCCGCGTCAAGGCGGAGAGGGTCCGGTTCACGACAAGCGGAACCCTGGCGACCATGTATGCCGTCATGCTGGCAAGAGCGTATACGGGCCGAAGTTTCGTGATCAAAATCGGTGGCGGATGGCACGGCGCTCAGCCTTATCTTCTCAAGGGGATTTCCCATTTTCGGGAGGGGCTGGACGAACTGGAGTCGGCAGGGTTGCCGCGTCACATCGACGCATCCATACTGATGACCCGTTTCAATGATATGGAAGATCTGAAATCGCGGTTTAAGAAACATGGAAAAAAGGTCGCCTGTCTCATTCTTGAACCTTTTGTCGGTGCGGGCGGATTTCTCTTTGCCGCGCCGGACTACCTCCGGCTGGCCCGCGAACTGACGGAAAAGTACGGATCGCTTCTCATTTTTGATGAAGTCATTTCCGGATTTCGATTCAGCGCCGGAGGCGTTCAGAAGTTTTACGGGGTATCGCCCGACCTGTCCGTCTTCGGTAAAACCATCGGGGGAGGAATGCCCGTCAGCGCCGTTACCGGGCGGGAAGACATCCTCAAGCTGTGCTGCCCCGACGCTCCTGAGGCCTCGAGAGTGAAATTTGAGGGCGGCACTTTTTCCGCCCATCCGGCGGCCATGCTGGCAGGGAAGCTCTATCTGAAGTATCTGATCGATAACGAGGATACCGTTTATTCCACAATCGGTTCGCTCGGTGATCGCGCCAGGACGGAGATTGAAAACATTCTTCGATCGCACGGTTTTTTTGTC
The DNA here is from genome assembly GCA_018894615.1 of Acidobacteriota bacterium. GTDB lineage: Bacteria > Acidobacteriota > Aminicenantia > Aminicenantales > Aminicenantaceae > JAHIPL01. Next base: position 9,841 of record JAHIPL010000336.1, read on the forward strand.
CGATGCAGCGGCAAGGATCCTTCGGTCGTTCCCTCCAGTTCCTGTGTCGGTGTGCATTTCCTCAATGAAGATGCGGAGAAAGTCCGGTCACCTGAACAGGTCTGGAACTCCCGCCTGGCGGATTTTGAAATGAGGGAGAAACTGTTCAAGATGGCGATGTTGAATGAAGGATTTCATGTGTTTCATGGATACGGCGCCGTTTCACTCGCACACAGTGAAGTAGATATTCAGGCTTCCCTCGATGCGGTCGACCGAATCGGGCGTCTTTTTTCATCATTCCGAAAATAGATTCATTTGAACAGCCCACCTCCTCATCTGTCAGACCCTGATCAACACCGGCAAGAACCGACGGGCATGGTTGACAAAAGAGGGCTCGATGTGCTAATTTATCCTTCCTTATTATTCCTTCTTTTTCCTCACTCACTTGACTTTTCAATGAGGCAGACAAACTCTTTGCTTACAAAAGCTGAAAAACAAGGGCAGGTGGCGGAATTGGCATACGCGCTAGATTTAGGATCTAGTTCCTTATGGAATGTGGGTTCGACTCCCATCCTGCCCATTTGTGTTGAAAGGATAAACAGGCCGTAATGAAAAGCCTAATCAAGGATATCAGCACCGTCAAAAAAGAAATTGAAATGGAAATCCCTGCCGTAGATGCCGAACAGGAGTATAACGACGTCCTGAAAAAATATGGCGACAAGGTCAAAATCAAAGGATTCCGGCAGGGAAAAGTGCCGCCCGAGATGGTCAAGCAGATGTATCATGAAGACATTCGTGAATCCGTCATCAACAACCTCGTGCCGCGGGCATTGAATGAAGAGCTGCGTTCCTATCAGTTCAAGACAGCCGGAATGCCGGTCGTGACCGAACTGAAATATGAAGAAGGCGAACCGATTCAGCTCAAAGCGGAGATCGAGTTGTGGCCCGAAATCAAGCTGCCTGATTATAAAAAAATAAAACTGAAGAAGAACAAGGTTATCATCGGTAGCAAAGAAATCGATGACGCGCTGGAGGACGTCCGACTGCGGTCGGCCCGTTATGAACCGGCCAAAGACCGTGGGGTGGCGGACGGTGACTATGTGGTGACGGAGATCAAGGGGCAGGATGTGAATACCAAACGATTCCTGCCCACCGATAAGGCGGTCGTCCTCGCCAATCATCCCGACAATGAAAAAGCCCTCAATGAAAACCTGATGGGCCTGAAGGCGGGGGAATCCGCCGAATTTTCCGTCGAGTATATCAAAGACCATGCCAATAAAAAACTGGCAGGGAAAAACATCCGTTACAAAATCACAGTGTTGTCGCTTAAGGAGAAAAAACTCCCGGAATTGAATGACGATTTCGCCAAGGAACTGGGAGATTATGAAGACCTGAATGCCTTGACCAAACGAATCAAGGATGAGCTGAAGGAATCGAAGGAACAGGAGATCAAACGGCAGCATGCGGAAGATGTGGTCAGCAAGATCGCTGACAAGGTGAAGGTCGATCTTCCCGAATCCATCATCGATCAGGAAGCGACAGCCATTCTGCGCCGGCGGTTTGCCTCCCAGCCCGACGCACCCGTCAACAAGGAGGATATGGATAAACTCATGGAGGAGGCGAAGGAAAAGGCCCGACGCAATTTGAAAAATCATCTGATCCTGACAAAGATCGCCGAAACAGAAAATTTTTCGATTTCGGAAAAGGACTACCAGGAAGAGATGCAAAAGATCGCCGCCGCCAATCGTGTTCCTGTCTCCCAGGTCAGCGAACAGATCAGCCGGGACGGCAGCAAGGAAGACATCAAGGACAATCTTCTTCTCAGGAGGACGATTGACTTTTTAGTGAGTGAAGCTATAATAAATTGAGTTAAACCCACATGACATCCATCCCCTTTATCGTAGAACAGGACGGCAGAAATGAACGTGCCTATGATATCTATTCCCGTCTTCTCAAGGACAGGATCGTATTTATAGGTTCCGACATCACGGATGACCTGGCCAATGCCGTGATCGCCCAGCTGTTGTTTCTTGAGGTGGATCAGTCAAACAAGGACATCTCCCTCTATATCAACTCACCGGGTGGAAGCATCACCGCAGGAATGGCCATATTTGACACTATGCATTTCATTCGTCCCGATGTCTCGACCATTTGTGTGGGGCAGGCGGCCAGCATGGCGGCCATTCTCCTTTCGGCCGGGACAAAATTGAAGAGATATTCCCTTCCCAACTCTCGGATTATCCTTCACCAGCCCATCGGAGGATTCAGGGGGCAGGCGACGGATATCGCTATACAGGCCAAGGAAATTCTTCGCATGCGGAAGAATATCAACGAGATTCTCGTCGAAAAAACCGGACAGCCGGTGGAAAAAATTGAAGCGGACATTGAGCGGGATTTTATCATGACGGCTGAAGAGGCAAAAACCTACGGCCTCATCGATTCGATCATCACACGGCGGACGAAAGACTGAATCGTCATTCGTCCCTATCGATCCGCACATAAGAAAAACATGACAGACAACAGCCAACAGAATGTCAGCCTGGCCAAATGCAGTTTCTGCAGCCGCAGTCAATCCATCGTTCAGAAGCTGATTGCGGGACCGGAGGGCGTATACATCTGCGACAACTGCGTCGAACTGGCGCACTCTATCATTTTCTCCGAAAAGGACGGAAAGAAAAAAGAGGCCGGGACGGACAAAAAATTCCCCACACCGGCCGACATAAAACGCTCTCTCGATGATTATATCATCGGCCAGGAGACGGCGAAAAAAAAGATTTCAGTTGCCGTCTACAATCACTACAAAAGAATCAGCGTCGACAACCGTATCGACGATGTGGAACTGACGAAGAGCAACATTCTGCTCATCGGGCCGTCGGGGACAGGAAAAACACTTATGGCCCAGACCCTGGCTAAAATTCTGGATGTCCCCTTCGCCATCGCCGATGCCACCTGCTTGACTGAAGCGGGATACGTCGGAGAAGACGTCGAAAATATCATTCTCATGCTTTATCAGGCCGCCAAGGGAAATATTGAACTGACCCAGAGGGGCATCGTTTATATCGATGAAATCGACAAAATCAGCCGTAAAACGGACAGCCCGTCCATCACCCGCGATGTGTCCGGTGAGGGAGTTCAGCAGGCTCTTCTGAAGATCATCGAAGGAACGGTGGCCAATATACCGCCTCAGGGAGGACGGAAACATCCCTACCAGGAATTCATCAAAATCGACACCACCAACATCCTGTTCATCTGCGGTGGCGCCTTCACCGACCTGGATAAGATCATCACCCGCCGCATCGGTAAAACGGCCGTGGGTTTTCAGTCGGATGATTCGAAAAGAGATCTCGTCCGGCTGGAAGATGTTTATAAAAACATGCTTCCTCTGGATCTGATCAAATACGGATTGATCACGGAGCTTATCGGAAGAATCCCCGTTATCGCCACCTTCAATGAACTGGGAGCCGGCGACCTGGTGCGTATTCTGACCAAACCGAAGAACGCGCTTATCCGGCAGTATCAAAAACTATTTTCAATGGAAGGGATTTCCCTGGAGTTCACCAGGGACGCCCTGGCCGCCATCGCGGAACAGGCCATCGAAAAAAAACTGGGAGCCCGCGGACTACGCGGCATCATCGAGGACCTGATGCTGGATTTGATGTTTCATCTGCCCGAGCTCAAAAACAGAAAAAAAATAAAAATCACAAAAAAAATGGTCACAGACAGCGTCCACAATCTCGATGCGGTGCTGAAATCCATCGGAGCCTGATGAGAGAATGAGAGGATCAGGGACATGATAAAAAATATACCACTCATCCCCCTGAGGGATCTCGTGGTTTTTCCATCCACGCTGGTGCCGTTTATCATCGGCAGAACGACATCCATCAAAGCGATCGAAAAAGCGACCTCAAAGGATAAACTCATCTTTTTGTCCGCCCAGATGGACCCTGCTCTCGACAATCCGGGAGAAAAGGACATCTTCTCCGTGGGCGTCATCGCTAAGATCATCCGCTCCATCAAGATGGATGACAAAAATATCAAAGTGATCGTCGAAGGAAAGGAACGGGCCAGAATCATCGAATTCATCAGCGCCTATCCCACCTATGACGTTCTCGTCAAGGAAATGAAAGAAATACGAAACAGCGGAGAAGTAGTCAACGAGCTTTTGAAACGGATTCTCTCACTGTTCGAGGATTATCTGAAACTGAGCCAGAACGCCAATTTCGAATCCATCATTCCGGCCCTTCGGGACAACAGCCCGGAAAGAATCGCCGACATGGTGTCCTCTCACCTCTATTTACCCCTCGAGGAGAAGCAGAATCTTCTGGAAACGATCAACAGCCTCGAGCGTCTGCGCCGCCTCAATTTCATCCTCGAGAACGAAATCCTCAAGATCCACACCAAACTCAAGAATGAGGGGAAAAAACCGGGCCGCGGCAAACCGTCCTTCACCAAGCCGGGACAGAAAATATTTCCTCCGGGCATTAGCGCCAAAAAGGACGAGCAGGCCAATGAACTGGAGGAGATGCGCAGAAAAGTGGTCGAATCGAAAATGCCCTCTGATGCGAACGATAAGGCAAACAAGGAGATCGACCGCCTGGAGACCATGCCGCCCATGTCGGCCGAAGCAACGGTCAGCAGGAATTTCCTGGACTGGCTGATTTCCATGCCCTGGAGTAAAAAATCCCGAGAGAAAAGAAATCTGAACGAAGCGGAGCGAATTCTGAACGAGGACCATTACGGATTGGAAAAGGTCAAGGAGCGCATTCTCGAATACCTGTCTATCCGGCAGCTTGTAAAAAATCCGAGAGGAATCGTAATTGGTTTTCTCGGCCCTCCGGGTGTGGGAAAAAGCTCTCTGGGCAAATCCATCGCCCGGGCAACGGGGCGGAAGTTTGTCAGGCTGTCTCTCGGCGGTGTCAGGGATGAGGCTGAAATACGGGGCCACCGGCGGACCTACATCGGCGCCTATCCCGGACGAATCATTCAGATGCTCAAAAAGGCGGGAACAAAAAATCCCGTCTTCTTGCTGGACGAAGTGGACAAGATGAGCATGGACTTCCGGGGTGATCCGGCTTCCGCTCTCATGGAGGTTCTGGATCCCGAGCAGAACAATACGTTTCTAGATCATTTTCTCGACACCGAGTTCGACCTGTCTCAGGTTATGTTCATCGTCACGGCCAACATGCTCGACCCTATTCCGCGCCCCCTCATCGACCGCATGGAGATCATCAATCTCCCCGGATACACCGATGAGGAAAAACTTCAGATCGCCAAACAGTTTCTTATTCCCAAGCAGATGAAGGAACACGGACTCAAACAGGAGAATTTCAAGATCTCCGATACCGCCCTCCGCAAGATCATCCGGGAATTCACACGTGAGGCCGGCGTGCGGAACCTGGAGCGTGAAATAACCGCCGTCTGCCGGAAAATGGTGAAGAAGGTCGTTCTCAAGGGAAAAGATTATTCCGAGAGCATCACACCTAAAAAGCTGGAAACCTATCTCGGCATTCCCAGGTTTCGCAGAACGGCCATCAACCGGGAGGATGAAATCGGTGGCGCGGTCGGTATGGCCTGGACGGAATTTGGCGGAGAACTGCTGACTTTTGAAGTCACCAAATGCTACGGCAAGGGCAATTTTACGCTGACCGGGCAGTTGGGGGAGATCATGCAGGAGAGCGCCCAGGCGGCCTTCAGCTATGTCAAAGGGAAATTGTGCGAACTCCAGCTCGATCTGGAAGAACATAAAAATATCGATATACATATTCATGTCCCTGAAGGGGCGACTCCCAAGGAAGGACCATCGGCCGGAATCACCATCGCCACTTCCATTCTCTCCCTTCTGCTGAACATCCCCGTCAACCGAAAAATCGCCATGAGCGGAGAAATCACTCTCAAGGGCAAGATCCTTCCTATCGGCGGAATCAAGGAAAAACTCCTTGCCGCCCACAGGGAAGGCTTCATGGAAGCGATCTTACCAAGCGATAACCGCCCTGATCTCAAGGACTTTCCCAAAAACATCCTGGAAGAGATGACCATTCATTTTGTCGATCATATGGACGAAGTGCTGCGCATCGCGCTGACAAAACCCCTGCCTGACGTTTTGAGCAAGGAAGATGCCGAAACCTGTATGGGTAAGACCGAAAGAGCGGAGAAGGGACCTCAGAATCCGTCTCTTCCCCAGTAAATAAAAAAACATTTTAAACGAATATTCTGATACAAATATCATCTAGAGAGGTGTTTCATGGCTGATTACACATTGGCTGAATTGGACGAAAAATCCCTTAAGGAACTTCTGGTCATCGTCAAAGAAATGGAGTTGAATCAGGAGGAAATCGATGTCAAGAACAAACAGAATGTAATCTTCAAAATCCTTGAGGGGCAGGTCAGAAAAAACGGCCTCCTTTTTTCCGAGGGAGTTCTGGAATGCCTCGATGACGGCTTCGGATTTCTGCGTGCTCCGGAATTCAGTTACATGCCCAGCCCCGACGATATCTACGTGTCTCCGTCCCAGATCAGGAAGTTTCAGCTCAGGACCGGGGATACGGTTTCCGGTGTCGTACGCCCCCCAAAAAACGGAGAAAAATATTTTGCTCTGATTAAAATCGAGGCTATCAATTTCTCTCAGCCCGACGTCATTTTCGAAGCCAGAAGGAATGTTCATTTCGAAAGTCTCACCCCGCTCTATCCGTTTGAAAAATTCAATCTCGAAGACGGCAATCCCAAAAACTTGAATGCCCGGATTATGGACATGCTGACCCCGATCGGAAAAGGACAGAGAGGACTGATCGTCTCGCCTCCAAGGGCGGGAAAAACAACCTTCCTGAAAACGATCGCCCAGTCGATCGAGAAAAATCATCCCGAGGTCATTCTGATCGTCCTGCTGGTCGCCGAACGGCCGGAAGAGGTCACCGATTTCCAGCGCAGTATCGGGGGAGAGGTGGTGGCCTCGACCTTTGATGAACCACCTGCCAGAAACGCACAGGTCTCCCACATCGTCCTCGAAAAAGCCAAGCGTCTGGTGGAACTTAAGCGCGACGTCATCATTCTGCTCGACTCCATCACCCGCCTGGCTAGGGCGCACAACGCCATTATCCCGCCCAGTGGAAAAGTGCTGTCCGGCGGTATCGATGCCAACGCTCTCAACAAACCCAAAAAATTCTTCGGTTCCGCGCGCAAAGTGGAGGAAGGCGGCAGCCTGACCATCCTGGCGACGGCACTTGTTGACACGGGAAGCCGTATGGACGAGGTTATTTTTGAGGAATTCAAGGGCACGGGCAACATGGAGATCAACCTGGACCGGCGCCTTGTCGACAAGCGTCTTTTCCCTGCCATCGACATCAACCGCTCGGCTACAAGAAAAGAAGAATTGCTGATCGAGGAAAAGGATCTGAACCGCATCTGGATTCTGCGCAAGGTGCTCAGCCAGCTGTCCGAAGTGGAAGCCATGGAACTTCTTCAGGACAAGCTTGTCCGGACCAAGACCAATTCCGAATTTCTCGATCAAATGAGCAGAGGGCTGTAATACAAGGCTCCTTTACTCACTTGTCAAAATGATCGGAAGTCTTTTTCTGTTCGCTCTCGCTCTCATCCTGATCATCACGGGGATCAAGGAAGGCAAAAAGACAGTCAGGCATTGATGGTCTGGCCGAAGTGTTTGTGCACAAAGCGGGACAAGGGGACGCGCTTGAATTTTGGAAGCGAGTTGACGTGTTTTTTCCTGAACGTCAGAAAAAACCACTTGTGAACAAAGGGCGAAATGGCATTGAAAAAATCCCATAGGGGGGGAATGACGACGGTCACATTTTTACCGACCCTCTGCAGTTCCTTGAAAAACCGGACGGGATCATCCACATGTTCCATGGTATGGGAACACAGCACGTTCTCGAATTCCCCATCCTTGAAAGGAAGCTGATAGATATCCTTCAAAACGACAAAACGGGAAACGTCGGCATGACGGACGATATCGGCGTTGACCCCGCCGCCGTCCGTTTTACCGCAGCAGATGTTGAGACCCCATTTCCCGGATTCGAGTATTTTCCTTTTGATGAGTTTGTAGCTGATGTTGTGTGTCAGCCAGGTGAGAAAAACGATGCAGCCCAATATCAGAAGCACGATTAAAAAGATATTCATGTCGCCTCGATTCGTTTCGTCCAGTTTTCGCTTATAACACATTCGATTCGGCTGAGCAAGAAAATCTCATCTTCGCCGGTTATTCCATATTCTTAGGGTAATCAAAAAAGATCAACCTTCCATGCTCCGGTGAAAGATCCGCCCAGCCGGCGATTCCAAAATCGATACGGACAATTCCGCAGGTGGGGATATTGATGATCGACACACCCGCGAGACGGCCGGCCAGGTCTGTCAGATCGGGATTGTGGCCGAAGAGGAGAACGGTGCGATCCGTGGAAGGCACCTGAGTCAGAGTTTTTAAAATCCCGGCCTGACCGCCGTGATAGATTGCGGGCTCAATCCATATGTTTTCTTTATTGTACCCGAGAATATCTGCAAAAACCTCCGCCGTCATCCGCGCTCGTCTGGCGGGAGAGGAAATGATGAGGTCGGGATGAACACCTTTTTTTTTCAACCGCTCAGCCATCAGGGGAGCGTCCCTTATCCCTCTTTTATTCAAAGGACGGTCGATATCGGACAGCGAGCGATCCTTCCAATCGGATTTGGCATGGCGGACAAGAAAAAGCTCTTTATTCATCTCATTTCAAAAAGACGGTTGAAACATTCCCGGTTTTCGGGGCCGGCAAACTCTTTGAACACCCGATCGAAGGAGGCTCGGCCGGTTTCTTTCTTCTCTTCGAGGCGGGCGATCAATCGCTCGACGGCGGTGGACAAGCGAATGAAATTTTCGTCCGATATTTGATGCGCCCGCGTCTGTATGAAATGATCGAGTTCGTTCTTCTGCATCTGGATATCGTTGTAAATACCCAGGTGATCCTGAAGTTTTTTCAGCCGTGTGATCAGGTGCCGGATCTCCCCGCCCGGAAAGAGGGATGAAAAAAACTCCAGGGAGTAGCGCAGTTTTTTACATTCAATACGAAGGGAATGAAGGTCTTCATCTGGGGAGTCGGAGGCGATTCGTTTCCCTTTTTTAAGAACACGTTTCCAGCGACGGTGCAAAATGTCGTGGGCGCCGTCCATTGTGGATATCCTCCCGCTGCGTGGAATATCTTTCTCCTGATCCTGTTCAAGAAGAAACATGTTCCAGTCTTCCTTCAACCGGCGGTAAAAATCGCCTTTCAGCAGGAGTAAAAAATTGTGAAACTCAAGATCGCGTTTCACCTTCAACTCAGAAAAAAGTCCTTCCAACTCATCCTTCAGCCTTTCAGGAAGAAGCGCCCGATCATCTTCCTTTTTCAGAAGATAGACATCCAGGTCGCGCAGGCGGTTGGAGGCCCGCCCCAGCCTTTTAAATTTCTTTTTCCACTTATTTGTCTGAGAGGCCGGGAAAACATTTTTAATCTGGGCCAACGCGGAACGGGTCCGACGGACGGCCACTCGGAAGTCATGCAGATATTCCGGGTCGTCGTCGTCGAAGATTCCGTTTTCATTTGCCCCCAGGCCGGACTGCAGCCGGCGAAGAAGGACAACTGCGCTTTTGTGAAGAGGCCATTCAGGCTGGAGCTGAACGTTGAAACCTGAGCCTGATTTTTCTCGCTTGATCAATTATTGGCCAGATCAAACGCCGTCAGAAAAGCGATGCGCATGATTTTTTCCATCATGTCGGCACTGACCTTGTTCACTGTGTCGCTGGGCTGATGGTAATCCTCCGTCATGGCGGCGATAAAAAAGGACCAGGGGATATTTTTCCGGGCGAAGGGGGCGTGATCGCTGCCGCCTGACTCCGTTTCCGAAGCGGAGATGTTGATGTGCAGGCCGACATAGGTGTTGTTGGTGCGTACGAACTGTCCGATGGCCGGCGTTTTGGCATCATAGGAGAGGCTGACGTATTTTTTGGGACTGATCTTTTCCATGTGCTCCTTCGTCATCTCTTCTCCGAAACGTCTCGCCATGCGGGCCATCTGGTCCTTATCGTACTCGCGGCTGATCATATCGAGATTGATATTGGCATAGGTCACGAGAGGGGAGTTGTCGACATAAAACCGGGAGCCGAGCAGGCCTTTTTCCTCGCCCGTCCATAGAGCGAACACGACCGACCGTTTTGGTTTGACCGGATTTTTCATGAAGGCTTCGGCGATCTCCAAAACCCCCACCGAGCCGGATCCGTCGTCGTCGGCCCCGTTGTAGATGTAATCCCCGCGTTTGCCGAGATGATCGAGATGGGCGCCGATGACAACGGCTTCCTTTTTCAATTCCGGATCGCTTCCTTCAATGCAGCCGATCACGTTCATGCAGTTGACCAGTTTGTGCTCCACCACGCTTTGAATGGTGAGGGACACGCCGGGCAGCGCGGCAGACTGGCTCTTCATGGACTGTTCGATGGAATTTTTATAATCGGCGATGGTTTTATCTCCAACAAAACCCAGAAGCGTGTCGGCCATTTTGCGGGATATCTGAATGCTGGGGATGGAATCGGAGCCGCGGCCGCTGGAATCAAGGTGGGAGATGCGGCGGCGGTCACCGGGGATAATAGGGCGTTCGTCGTTGACGGCACGTTGGGAGGACAGGGTGCGGGCGGCGATGCTGGAAGAGGAGGTTTCCTCGTTCTGGACAATAAGGACGCCGGCGGCGCCGCTGTCCATGGCTGCCTTGACCTTGGGATCGGTCCCTCCCCGCCGAAAGCGGCGCGGCGGATAATATTTTTCCTTGAGATCTCCCTTGTTGAACGGAGATTCCGGATTGTCCTTTCCCGGCGCTTCAGAGAGCATCAGGACAAATTTCCCCTTGACGTCGATATTTTTATAGTCGTCGAATTTAAGGGAGGGTTCCTGTATGCCGTATCCGACAAAAACCACAGGGGCTGTCAGAGACTGTGTGTCGGAGGCGTAATAGGTGTAATCTTCGTTTTCATGGAAAGCGATCGATCGGCTCAGGTCACCCTTTTTCCAGACGGCTTTGACGGATGATTCGGAGCTGAGGATCTCTTTGAAAGGGATGTTCTGGAAGTAACTTTTTTTGGAATTCGAAGGGGCGGCCGGCGGCGGCATCATCATCATCCGTCCGCCTATCGCCGGGCGTTCGGGATCGCCGAGAGGCTTGACGCCCCACAGCTCAAACATGGTGGCGGCGTAAAGGGCGGCGATGGAATATCCGTCCGATGCCGTCTCACGTCCCTCCATCAGATCATCCGAAATGAATTTCAGATAGGCTACGGCGTCTTTTCCGGTGATGGATGAAAACCCGACCTGAACATTTTCAGGCACGGGAACGGTTTCGTCCACCAGCGAGAAATTTTTAAGAGGATCCGCAGTTTGTTCCTGATTCTGCTGTCCGACAAGGACGGTCAGGGGAAGCAAACAAAGAACACACGCCAAAATCACAATTTTTTTCATAAAAACCTCCGAGTTCGTTTTTATTTAAACTCAATCTGATATCACAGTGAGTATCGAGAGTCAATGACAATTGACCCGCCTTTCGGCATTGTTTGTGAAGGCGGTGGCTTTTTATTGTCCGTCACGCCTTATTTTTACGGCGCCTTTTTTGAATCGTTTTTGCGCCTGTTTTCTCCAGAATCGGAAGAACGAGAAAATAGATTTTCGGCCAGGCCATTCCGATGCGGCAGACAACCCCCATCCCTGCGGGAACAAGAATCTCGGATTTTTTGGTTTTCACCGCTCTGAGAATGGCTTTGGCCACTTTTTCAGGGGGAAGGGGTTCTCCAATAAAGGACATGACGGCCTCGTCATGTTCGAGCTCATAGGCCAGCTGCGGCGTGTCGACGGAATCGGGACAGACAACGGTCACACCGATGAGTGTTTTCCTCAACTCGGCGATGAGAGAGAAGGTGTATTCACGTATGGCCGCTTTTGTGGCGCTGTAAACCGCTTCACCCGGCATGGGGACAATGCCGCCCAGGGACGCGACGTTGACGATCTTCCCGGTGCCCTGTTTTTTGAAGTGGGGGAGAACCGCCCGGCATCCGTTGATGGTCCCCATCAGATTGACGAATATCTGCTGTCTCACTTTCTCGAACGCGATGGACTCCGTCGCTCCCGGATGGACGACGCCGGCATTGTTGACCAGGATGTCGATCCGGCCGTAATGTTTGAGCGTGTTTTCGATCAGAGCGGACCAGGACTCGGGATCGGTCACATCCAGGGTTTCAGCCCGGCAGTCTCCGCCGGCGGCAACAAGAGCGCTCGTGCACAACTCGAGGGGCTTTTCCCGAATATCCGTCAGGACAACCCGCGCCCCTTTCTCCGAGAACAGCCTGGCCGCAGTCGATCCGATTCCTCCGGCCGCTCCGGTGATGATGATCACTTTGTCTTTAAGCATTATTTCCTTACGCATCAAAGATGTCCTTTCTCTTCACCAAGTATAGCCCACATCGGGTTAGAACAGAAACGACAATCCCCAGCGGATATGGTGTGTGTAAAAATCCGAATAGACCCGGGCTCCCGGATCATCATCGAAACGCATTCCGTGGAGCCAGGAGAAAGTCATTTTGTACTCCACATGAAACGCCATCTTTCGAAAAGGTTTGAACCACAGTCCGGCTCCAGCTCCCCATCCGTTATTGTTGATGTGAGACTGGAGGGAATAGGCCCGTCTGACCTTTTCTCCATTCTCTATGATGTCAAGTTCCAGATGAGGAAGGGTGATGCCGAGGGACACATTAACATAGGGCTGGATGACACCGTCGGGGATTTTTGCTGTCCTGAAGAGCATTCTCCGATAGTACCAGCTGAACATCAGATGATTCACCCCGTGGGACACGCTGTATCTTCCGAGAAGGATTGTCGGATCGACGCTCTGATCCACTTCCTGTCCATCGAACGTCCCCGTCATTCGAACGGTCTGCGGGTCATTTTCCAAAAATACCTTATGATGGATGAATTCCATCCCAAAGCCGAAACTGGGGTTGGAACGAAAAAAATGGATAAAACGGAATCCGTAATAGGGTTCGGTGAAAGCGTAAAGCGCGTCTTTGAGTCGGAGCTGAAACAGTGGTGTGATGAAGGCGTTGGGCAGAATGGAATCATCCGGATAAAAGGATTTGTCCCTCAGATGGACATCATGAAGTGTGAACTCGTTGGCCCCATATTTCAAGTGAATATCGGCGGAGAGGGGGAAGGACATGCCCCTGTGATATTCGAAATAATTGAAGGTCATTCCATCCCCTCCTTTAGTGCCGATGCAGCCCGTTATGAATGTGAGGAGCAATAGTGAGATGAGGGGAACTGCTGAAGTGCGAATCATATGCATGCTGATCTTGTTTTTTAATGGAATTCCTGCCAAATTGCAACCGTCGGTGTGAAACGGCCGCCGCCAAACATTTTTGTACTTGTTGAAACGAATGGAAAAAATCGCATAAAATACAACAAATGAAAAGCATCCGGAAGGAACGTCTGATAAGAGTTTGGGTCCCGGGCTGGAGTAAAATAGCTATCCTGTTATTTGTTGTATTCGCGGTTCCGTGCGGATGCCGGAAAATCGTTGTCGTCAAACCAACCGATCCTCCTCCGCCTTCCGCCGGTATGGCCGTCTCGGCGGGGTATGCCATTCAGGTCGGCGCTTTCGCCAAGGTGGATAATGCAATCCGGATGACGGAATTGTTGAGAGAGCAGAGGATCGAGGCGTACTATTTCCGGCATGAATCGGGTCTCTACAAAGTGAGGTTCGGCCAGTATCCTCTTCGATCAAAAGCTGAAGCTGAAGCCGGAAAACTGATGCGGAGAAACATCATTCCCGACTTTTTTATTGTTCACCCTGAGATTTCAGCTATGGAAATCCCGGGGGTGATCGGCGGCAGCGCCCTGAGAAACCGCCTGATCGAAACGGCCGTCAATTATCACGGCCTTCCCTACTGCTGGGGCGGCGCCTCACCCGATGAAGGATTTGACTGCAGCGGCCTGGCTGTGGCGGTCTACAATCTCAATGGGTTGAGTATCCCCCGAACATGCCGCGAGCAGTACCGGATGGGGCAGAACGTATCAGGGGCCGACATGCTTCCGGCCGACCTCGTTTTTTTTGACATCGAAAGGACGGGACAGGCCTCACATGTCGGGATCTATATCGGCGGCAGCCGGTTCATTCATGCGCCTTCCCGGAATCAGACCATTCGTACCGATTCCCTTTTGTCCCCCTATTTTCAGTCGCGGTTTACGGGCGTCCGCCGCTACGTGCGGTGAGTTGAAAAATGTGGACCGCAGGTATATGAATACAAAAGCAAGGAGAAACCATTGAAAAAATCATTAGCCGCGAGACAATGCCGAAAATATGTGAGCCTTGTGCTTCTTCTTTTTGGCTTTTTGTGTCTTTCCATGCAGGCCCGGGCATCCATCCCGTCTCCCGAAGACTTTTTCGGATTCAAAATGGGAACCGCCCGCCATATCGCGCGATGGGATAACATCGTTGAATATTTTTATGTGCTGGAAAAAAACAGCGATAAGCTGAAAGTTGTGGACATGGGCCCCTCCACCATGGGCCATCCCTTTCTTGTGGTTTTCATCTCATCCGCGGACAATTTAAACCGGATGAACGAACTGCAGTCCATCAACGCCCGGCTCAGCGATCCGCGTGGTGTTCCGGAAGAAGAGATTCAGACACTCATTCAAAAGGGAACGGCGGTGATCTGCCAGTCCATGAGCCTTCATGCCACGGAGATCGGAGGAACACAGATGGCGGTCGAACTCACCCACGATCTCCTCACCGGGGAAGATGATGAAACCCTTCGCATTCTCGACAATGTTATGTTTGTTATGATTCCCAGCTTCAATCCGGACGGGCAGATCATGGTCACGGACTGGTACCGTAAAACAGTGGGAACGGAGTATGAGGGAAGCAATCTGCCCTGGCTCTATCACAAGTATGGCGGCCATGACAACAACCGGGACGGTGATTTTCTCAACATGATCGAATCGGTCTACGCCGCTAAAATCATGTTCCGGGATTGGATTCCGCAGGCCTATATCGACCATCACCACATGGGGAGCTACGGCGCCCGATTCTACATCCCCCCCTACTGCGACCCCATTCGACCCTACGCCGACCCGCTCGTCTGGAGGGAACACAGCTGGTACGGAGCCCACATCGCCTACAAACTGGAGGAGGAGGGCAAGCAGGGGATACTCAATGCGGCTCAGTTTCCCGGCTGGGGGCATTTCGGGTGGCACTGGATCACCCCCTTTCACAACATCGCCGGTATGCTGACCGAATCCGCCAGCGCCAAACTGGCGACGCCACTTTATATTCATCCGGAACAGCTGCAGGCCGGAGCCCGCCAGTTTCCCCGATACGAAGCCCAGTCCACCTTTCCCAACCCCTGGGAAGGCGGATGGTGGACCCTGCGCAAGATCGTTGAGCAGAAAAAAATATCCGCCTGGGCCTTGCTCGATCTGGCCGCCCGGAACAGAGAAACCGTCCTTCGGAACGCCTACCTCAAGGCGAAAAGACAGACGGAACGGGGTGCGGCGGGGGATGTCAAGGCATACATCGTGCCCGCCGTCCAGCATGATCCGTTGACGGCCGTAAAAATGATCAACACCCTGCTTCTCTCCGGAATTGAAATTCATCAGGCAGTGGGACCTCTCACGGTGGACGGCCGGATGTATGCAGCCGGCAGCGCCGTCATTTCGCTGGCCCAGCCGAAAATGGGGCTGATCCGGAATCTGATGGGACGAACCTTTTATCCCGACAACGAATGGACCAGGGCTCAGGACGGCACGCCGCTGCGTCCCTATGATCTGGCCACCCACACCATGGCGGAATTCATGGGCGTTCGAGTGGATCCTGTCGTCGCGCCTGTTCAGGGCGATTTGAAAATAATAACGGACCGGATCGCGATCGAAGGGCGTGTTGATCCGGTAGGCCCCGTTTACATCGTGGACGGCAGACAGAATGCCGCCTTCCGGGCGGTCAATCTGCTGACGAAGGCCGGAATCGATGTGTTCAGGGCGGATTCCGGCGGGGAAGGATTCCTCGCCGGTGATTTTTTAGTCGAATCAAAAGAGATGGATGTTATCAAAAAGGTCGCAGCCCAAACCGGGGTGGACTTCAAATCGTTCCCGGCTTTCCCGGAAAAGGGACACACCGTCAAACCTCCCCGTATCGGAATGTATCAGCGATACTACGGCGGGAACATGGACGAAGGCTGGACACGCTTTGTTCTGGAGCAGTTCAATTTTCCTTTTGCCTCGCTTCTGGATGAAGAGATAAATAAAGGCGGCCTCAATAAAAAATACGATGTGATCGTTTTTCCGCACGACTCGACCAATATGATCATGGGAAATCCGACCGGCCGCTACGGCCGGTCCTCCGAGTCCGTCCCTCCTGAATACCGAAGCGGCCTGGGAACGGAAAGCCTGAATGCTATCAAGGAATTTGTACGCAGCGGAGGTACGATTGTCACTCTGGGAGGCGCCTGCGCATTCGCCATCGACAAATTCGACCTAGATGTGCGCAGCGTTCTTGACAATCTGACATCGAAGGAATTCTTTTGTCCCGGCTCGACCCTCCGGGCCGAATTCGACAACACTCATCCTCTGGCTTTCGGAATGCCGGATGACGGATGTGTCGTTTTTTATTCAGGAATGGCCTTCGAAGTGACCCCCGGTCAGAACAGCGAATTCTATGAAACCGTCGTCCGCTACAAAAAAAAGGACATCCTTCAGAGCGGCTGGCTGGACGGGGAAGAGTTTCTGTCGGGGAAAGCGGCCATGATCCGGACTCAATTCGGAAAAGGACGAATCGTCCTGATCGGTTTTCGACCTCAGAACCGATCCCAAACCCACGGCACCTACAAGCTGCTGTTCAATGCGGTGATGCGATGAACAAAAAATCGTTTGATGTCATTCTTGTTGGATTCGCCCTTTTTGCCATGTTTTTCGGCGCAGGAAACCTGATATTTCCACCTTATATGGGATTTGTTTCGGGATCACTCTGGGTCGTCGCCCTGCTCGGATTTCTCATCACAGGCATCGGAATGCCGCTCATGGGCGTGATCGCGTCCGCCCGGGCCGGCGGAAGCGTGGAACACCTGGCCGGCCGGGTCGGCCACAAATTCGCTCGGATCATGAGCATCGTCGTCATTCTGGCTATCGGTCCGCTGCTGGCCATTCCGCGTACTGCCGCCACCACCTTTGAAATGGGAATCAAACCCAACCTTCCCTGGGCCACTCCCGTGATGGGTTCCATCGTATTTTTCGCCATCACCCTGTTTTTTGCCTTGAATGAAGCCACGGTCATCGATAAAATAGGAAAATATCTGACGCCCTTTCTCCTGATCACACTTCTTCTCATCATCATCAAAGGGATCTTTTCTCCCATCGCCGTCCCGACCGAGGGAATTCTTCCCAATCCTTTTACGGCCGGTTTCAAGGAGGGATATCAGACAATGGACGCCATGGCCTCCATTGTGTTTGCCGAAATCATCATCGCGGCCCTTGTCTTCAAGGGTTACCAGCGTATGAGCGACCAGGTCAAAATGGCTTCAAAGGCCGCGCTTATTGCCGCAGTAGGCCTCGGATTCGTTTACGGCGGTCTCATGTACCTCGGTGCGACATCGAGGAGCCTGTTTCCCCCCGATATCGAACGGACGACGCTGCTCATTGGCATTTCCCAGAAAATACTGGGGGGAGGCGGGAAAATCGCCCTCGGGCTGGCGGTGTCCCTGGCCTGTTTGACGACATCCATCGGTCTGACGGCGACCGTAGCCGACTACTTCAGCAACATCACCAAGGAGAAGCTGTCCTACAAATTCCTCTGCGTGGCCACCGTGCTTTTCAGCGGCGTGTTCGCCACCGTCGGCGTGACAAAAATCGTGCAGATCGCCGTGCCGCTGCTCGTGCTTGTGTATCCGGTAGCCATC
>JAHIPL010000337.1 GCA_018894615.1 Acidobacteriota bacterium
GTCAGGCGGTCGCAGAGGTAGGCGATGTGGGCCAGGAGCAGCCGCCGGTCCCAGAGATCATCGAGAAAGGTCGTTTCGCGGGAGACGGACTTGGGGTCGGTCGAGGTCACCAGGGGCCGGCTGTCGATCCCCCGGGACTGGAGGTACATCTCCTCTCCGTTGAGGCCGAACAGCGAACGCAGCGTGGCCCGGGGCAGCCCCCAGAGGTCGCCGAGGCTGTGGATGTTCAGCATGCGGAAAATGACCTGTGCCTTGGGCCCGATTCCGGGCAGAAGATCGATATCCAGGGTTTTGAGAAATTCCTCCTCGTTGTCCGGGGCGACGGTGAAGAGCCCGCCCGGCTTGGCCTTGTTGGTGGCCAGTTTGGCCAGGAGCTTGTTGGGACCGACACCGACGGAGACGGCTAATCCAAGCTCCCGTTCCACCGTGGACTTGATCTCCCGCACGGTTCGGGAAAAGGAGGGATACAGGGAGCCGCAGCGGGTCAGGTCCAGAAAGGCCTCATCCAGCGAGGCCCTTTCGAGATCAGGTGTGTAGCGGGACAGGATGTCGAAAAAACGATTCGAAAAATAACTGTAGATCTGGTAGCTCCCCCGCAGGAAAACACCGTTCGGGCAGCGCTCGTAGGCCGTTCGCAGGGCCATGCCGGAATGGACACCGTACCGGCGGGCCGCGTAATTGGCCGTTGACGCCACCCCCCGTTCGTGGGGAAGACCGCCGACGATGACCGGTTTTCCCTTGAGGTCCGGATTGAGCAGCTCTTCCACCGCCGCAAAAAATGCATCGATATCAATGTGTACAATACACCGCCTCTGCATGGAGCTTTCCTTTTTCACGGCCGGAAGGGCCGGATGAAATGTGTGCCGGTCGGACCGGTCAGTATTTACGCAAAACGCCGATGACCCGCCCGACAATCCGGAGATTGTCGACGGGGATGGGTTCAAAGGACGGATTTTCCGGGATCAGAAAGACGCCCTCTTTTCCCGTTTTCAGCCGTTTCAGAGTCACGGATCCGTCATCGAGAAGGGCGATCACCATCTCTCCGGAGCTGGCCGTGTTCGTGCGCTCCACCAGCACCCGGTCGCCGTCGTCGATGTAGGCGTCGATCATGCTCTTGCCGTCGACATGGATGCAAAAGATGTTCCCCCGGCGGCGGCCCACCATCCATTCGGGGATGTCCAGGGCTTCGTCGCAGGCGTCGAACACCTCCCGGGGATGACCGGCCGGAACGATGCCGACCACGGGCACCCGGACATGCGTGTCGGAGAGGTGCGGAAACCCGACAAGTTTCACCTCTCCGTCCGCCCGCTGGATATACCCCTTTTTTTCGAGACTGAGAACGTGTTTGAAGACGGCCGAGGGGTTGTCGATGTCGACCAGGCCTCCCAGCTGCCGGATGGTCGGCGCATAGCCGTTCCGGAGAATAAAATCCTCGATGGCGGCCAGAATTTCCCGCTGCCTTTCCGTCAGTTCTTTTCGTGTCTTGTTCACCATTTTGTTCACCATTTATAAATTACGCGCCTCAGTCCCTGTTGTCAAGTGTTTTTTCAGATTTCCCGGAAGGAATCGGGCGATGCTATCCTGCTTTGTATGAGATGATAACGAGCTTCGGCCTCATAGCGCGTTGGGAAACTTGACTCCGCGTCAATTTACAGATAAATTTTGGAACATAAAAAAGCCAAAAACTATATTATTGGCGGGTACAGTTTTTGAATCGGATGAGAGTGACGGAGAATGAGAATGAAAATATCATTGACAAGCGTATTTGTCGACGATCCGGTCAAAGCTCACAAGTTCTATACGGAAGTGCTGGGATTCGAAACTAAAGAGTTTGTACCCGACGCGCAGCTAGCCATCGTTGTGTCACCGGAAGATTCCAATGGTACTGCCTTGCTTCTTGAGCCACGCGGTGATTCATTTGCAAAGACCTATCAGGAGAATGTATATCGTGCCGGATTGCCAATTATAGTCTTCGGTGCTGATAATATAGAAGCGGTAAGAAGGGACCTGGAATCTCGAGGAGTTAAATTTCGAGATGATCTTGCAAAACCTCAATGGGGAATTCAAAACCTTTTTGAGGACACGTTTGGAAACTTGATAATGCTTCAGGGTCATCCGTGATCTCTTTAAGGGTATGGTTATGGACAGGGGCGCAGAAGGCGGTCGATGGGATCAAGCGGATTAACTAGAGTTTCCAGCCACCGGCGACGATGATGTTGGTCCCGGTGATGTAGGCCGCCTCATCGGAAACAAGAAAAGCGACGGCGGCGGCTACATCGGCGAACGTTCCCAGCCGGCCGGCCGGAATGTTTTGATCGGCCGGCAGAACACCGCCTTCCATCAGCCCGGGGGACACCATGTTGACCGTGATGCCGTGTGGCGCTTCGCTTCGGGCTGCGCTCCGGGTCAGAATGAGCAGGGCCGTCTTGGCCGCCGCGTACGGAGCGATGGTCGTATACCCCTGAATCTGCTCCACCCGGCTGTAACCGAGATTGACGATCCGGCCCCGTTTCCGCTGCCGCATTCCGGGCAGAACCGCCTGCATGCTGTGCAGCGCCGTCAGCACATTGCCGGTGAACTGGGCCTGCCAGTCCTCACCGTCCGTCTCCTCCCAGCGCCTGACCAGCATGGGGCCGACGGTGTTGACCAGGATGTCGATCCGGCCGAACGCCGCCTCCACCTCACCGATCACCCGGGCCGCTTCCCTCTCATCGGTGAGGTCTCCCGCAAAAATCCGACCCTCCGCCCCGCGTTTTTGAATTTCAGCGGCCACGGCTTCGGCGGCGGGGGACATTTCGCGTCCATGCACGCCCACAGCGACCGCTTGATCGGCCAGCTTCAGCGCGATTTCCCTTCCGATGCCTTTAGCCGAACCCGTCACAAGGACAACTTGCCGCTTCTCCGTCATTTGGCGTCCACCGCTTTCCGCATGACCTCTTCCACCTTTTCATTGAGGTCGCGGACGGAAAAAGGTTTGGTGATATATCCCGTCGCTCCCGCCTGAAGAGCTTTTTCCATCTGTTCTTTTTTGGAGAGGGGCCCGATCAAAATCACGGGAATACCCGACAGCTTCTCCCGGCTCTCTTTATTGCTGAAAAAATCGGAGCCGTTCATGGTCATCATATCACTATCCAGGAGGATGAGTTCCGGATGGTA
>JAHIPL010000338.1 GCA_018894615.1 Acidobacteriota bacterium
CGAAAAAATGGTTGCGGAAAAAGGCCGGTCATATAAGACCGTTCGGGAGGCAAAGGACCATATCGATAACTTATGAGGTATGAATTTAAGCCGTCGTTCGATTTGTGTTCAGTTGATCGATATTCTTTCAGGAGAAAAATCTCTCTTTGCAGGATTGGGGCTTAAGAATTTAAGAAAGAACTATTGGGAGATTCGGAAAGGATTAAAATCGAGAATATTATTCCACCGGCAGGATGACCTTGTGGAGTTCATCCTGGCTGGAAGCCATGAAGACATTAAGAGATTTTTAAAACAACAATAATTATTTATTTTGCGTCAATAATCATAAATAGGGGAATATGATTAATTGGAAACGAATTTTACAATTGTTCAAATCTGAATCTCCAGTCAATACGTGGAAATTTGTTTTACTTGGAAAAGCCCTTTATATAGGAACTACATGTGCATGGGATCTTATTCTAAGCCCTGGTACAAATGCGGTATTGTATTTAATGCCGATTCTAACACAATAAAACTCGTATCCGTTCTGGGCCAGGATCCGGGTGGCAGATCATTTTGCCACAAAACTAACATTTTCGGTGGCCCACTTTTACGGGATGAGGTCCCCAGTAATTCATTCCAACCGAGGAATCCTATACTCCACCCTTCGACTGGGAGGCTGGTGAACGATATCCTCGTACCCACTCGCTCTCCTGAACCACAGCTTGACTTGCTCCATGAAACCCGTGAATACCAGAAAGATCCCCTTCAGGATCACCCCCGGGCCGGCACTGCCAAGGACTTTCCCGTACAGTCTCATCGTATTCCAGGCCTTCATCCTGGCAGCCCTGTTGGGTGCGAACAAGAGGGCGGGAAGCAGGATGGGGCGCAGGTTCAAGGCGATCTTCTGGAGACGTCTGATCCTCTGGCGCATGAAAACGTCGTCAGCAGCATGGTCACTCTTCTCGTATCGCAGACTCTCGGGGTTCCAGACAAGCGACTCCGCCTCCCTCCATGTTCTATCGGCCTCGGCCTTCGCATAGCCTCGGACGGCGGTGATCGCCATGTTGAGGATACCAGGTCCGCTGGCCTCGTATTTCCTCCTGAATGCTTTTTTCAGCAGGTTAGCCTGTTCCTTTGGATCAACGATGTGCGGGTGGTTCCAGTTCAGTTCTCCCGCGCCGTGGTGGAAGCGAAAGTGAATGTCCTTGAGCCTTCCCTCGCCGGCAAGTCTTGCATACAAGCCGGTGCATGGACTGGGTGTGTAGTTCATGAACTGGGTCATGTCGGAACCGAGACCGATGATCCACTCGATGTCTTCCCTGATGGTCGCCTGGTCATGGTGGTCAAGGAAAAGGATGCCAGACGTTATCACCGAGATGCCATTGTCCTGGAGCTGAGCTATCAGTTTGCCGATGTCTATGTCCTTAAGCTTCGCATGGGTGTTGGCCCTTGACTCGACACCGATCCAAATCATGTGTATGCCGAGTCGCACGAGGAAATCGATGCCCACATCGGTGGTCACCTCAGCAGAGGAGAATATGTCGAAGACGTAGGCCTTTCCCTGTGCCTCCAACTGGGTAAGAAGTTCCCTGGCTCGTTGGGGTTTCTTGAGGAAATTCTCATCGATAATGGTAAATCCCCTTGAACCCAGTTCCTTTTCGGACTTCAGACAGGCATCGAACACCTGGGCCCCGGTCGACATAAAGGGCACATACTCATTGCCGAACTTGAAGGAGGTGGCGCAGAACTCACAGGCATTGTTGCACCCCACCCCGGTGAGCAGGATCGACCCCTTCGTGGGAGTTCTTGCCCCATAGATGTACTCGTAAGCTGGGCCCAAGAGGGCAGGATGCACGATAGGTGCCGATGGGTCTTCCCCGAAGTACCGCCTCAGCCACTCCACACCCTCGCCCTCGCATACACTGTCGTGGGGAACGATGGTCTCCAGGGCAGGGACCATGGTGCCGAAGCCGCCCAGTATTATCTTCATCTCAGGGTGCTTAGATCTGATGTGCTCGGCCATCCTTCGAGCCTTTAGGATGTTGGGGACGATGAAGGTGATGCCCACGTGAGTGTAACCCTTTTCCAGTTCCCTCGTGAATTCTTCCCAGGTGGGAAAATCGAGAACAGTTGCAGGCACCGAGACATTCTCCGCGAGCAGGTACAGCGGGAAGCTCCAGTAGGACTGCCGGGGCGAGTGGACTCCCTGCTGCCTCGTGATCTGGTTGTTTAAGAGCTCCATCTGCATTCCAGTTCCCTCCGCGTAATCGTCTCTCACCCCGAAGGGACCGAAGACAGAAACCAGAAGGAGTCTTATCGGATTCATGTGCACCCAACCTCCTCATCGACGGATAACTTCGAAATAGCAATTGACCTATTAACCAATATTCCCCATATCAACTTCACAAAAGAGAATATTTGACAATGAATCGCTCTACTCTTTATATTTCCACTTTTTCTGACATAGAACACCGCCTTTTTATCCCATCTTAAATCAACATAATGCCATTTTGCTTGCTTGTCAACACGGTCTTCTTCCTCAAATTCGAGATCTAGAGATATCCGTCCATCGATTCCGAATTTGTGAAGGCCTAGTTAAACAGAACAACATCGTAATCGGTTAATCCGAGACAAAATCTCAGCAAATATCTCCCTGTTTATAGCAACCTCCGCCATTTGAAACGTGACATACCTACTGGATAATGGTTCAGGCGATTCAGACCAAAAATTGTCGTAATTTTAGGTGTATTGAAAAACACACTCAAAAAGCTGGCACAAACCCGGCACAAATGGAGAATCAAAACTTATCTAAATATTAGATAATAAATAGGATAGCATAGCCTCTCCTCTATTTACGGATCAGAAGGTCGGGAGTTCGAATCTCTCCTGGCGCGCCACTCCTGCCCTTTCTGCCATCTTCACCCAATCGCCCTCTTCCCATCACTTGTTTAAAATCTTCATAGCAAGATTGTGCAGATCGGAGTTGGCAAGCGCTATGAGTTTTTTCTTAACCGAACGGGAGAAATATTCTTTTTCGGTTTTTGTCATCCTTTCTCCCCGGAGCTTTTTTAAGATGAGTTCGCGCTGCTTTTTTGGGAAGATTTGAGACAAAGCGTATTCCAGATCGAAATCTTCCTTCAAGGCCAGATAGTCTTTGACACTCCTGTTTTGCTGAACTGTGTAATGATGGAAAGTCTCGATGAGCCTGGATGTGGACAGTCTCATCCCCTCATATGTAATGTCTACTGAATCTTGAAAATTTGATTGAAAGCGCTTGATGTTGGCCTCTTCCACAAAACTTTGACCGGAAGTTCGATATGGAAGTTTATAATGGAGCCCTTTATGGCGGTAGAGGGCCAGTGAGATCTCCATTAAGAATTGAAAATAATGCCGGTGCTTTGCGGACTCGAAATATTGGTCGATATCTGCTAAATCCAGTCCGCCGTTGTCTAACATACTTGCCAGCAGGATCGGGAATCCCTCCCAAAGCCGTGGCTCGTTGCTTTTGACGATCTCCGCCAGCACTTCAGTATCATCGGATGATTTATCTGATTCAAAAAGCGGATACCCGAGGTCGTTGAGCTTTTTCAATAGTTCTGCTCTGTCCATTTCATTCCTCCCCGATCATTTCAAGGAAATATGTGAAATTCTTTCTGTTTTTCTCGTCGGAAATGTTGAGTGA
>JAHIPL010000056.1 GCA_018894615.1 Acidobacteriota bacterium
AAGGGTGATATATTCAGGATGTGCCAGGCGAAAGATGTGCCGATCCGGGATTGGGTCAAACTGGCTGTGAGACGAGCCAAAGCTTCCGGTTCGCCGGCGATCTTCTGGCTGGATGAAAACAGGGGACACGATGCGGAGATCATCAGGAAGGTGAATCGGTATCTCCCTGAGCACGACACATCCGGTCTCGATATCCGGATCATGAAGCCGCAGGATGCCATGAAATTCACCCTGGAGAGAATCCGCAGGGGCGAGGACACGATCTCCGTGACGGGAAATGTTCTCAGAGACTATCTCACGGACCTTTTCCCGATCCTCGAGCTGGGCACCAGCGCCAGAATGCTGTCCATCGTTCCCCTCCTCGAAGGCGGCGGACTGTTCGAGACGGGTGCGGGAGGTTCCGCTCCCAAGCATGTCCAGCAGCTTGTGAAAGAAGGTCATACGAGGTGGGATTCCCTGGGAGAGTATTGCGCTCTTGTCCCCTCCTTGGAGTTAATCGTCGAGAACACGAAGAACGATAAAGCGGCCGTCCTGGCGGAAACCCTTGATGCCGCCATCGCCAAGTATCTGGAAAACGGCCGGCTTCCCTCCCGCAAGAAGAACGAGATCGACAACCGGGGAAGCACGTTTTATCTGGCTTTGTACTGGGCCCAGGCTCTGGCGGCCCAGGACAAAGACAAGGCAATGCAGGAACGGTTCAAACCTGTGGCCAAATCTCTGGAAGAGAACGAAGCCAGGATCACGGAAGAACTGCTGGCCGCCCAGGGAGACCCGGTGGATATCGGCGGATACTACATGCCCGATGAGGAGACAGCCACAAAGGTGATGCGCCCCAGCCCAACCTTCAACGCCATCATCGACGCGATGTAAATCGAAAAAAAAGGCCGTCCGGAGCCCAGCGCCCGGGCCCCGAACGGCTGATAAAAATTCCCTGACGGGAACGGGTTGCTTCAAAAAATCCGTGATCCGTTAGAACGTGACGTCTACCTTTAGCACGGCGGACTGCGGCTTTCCATCGACGATATCCTTCCGGTCCCCGACGAAATTGACCGTAATGGTAACAATCACTCCTCGCGGTTTTCCATCGATAACGGCTGGTTCGTAGACCCACTGTCTGGCGGCATCGATGGCCGCCTTGTCCAGCAGCGGAATGGAACGCAGAACTCTCACTTTCTGCACCCGTCCGTAGATATCGGTTGTCGCTTCCAGAATGACGACGCCTTTCACACCCTCCGTCCGGGCTTCCTCGGGGTAGACAGGCTCCACTCTTTTAATCAGCTTTGGCGGTTTGATTATCCCAGTCGCTCGAACCGCTGGGCCGGAATCCATAAAAGCCCGGTATTTGATGGTGACGGCCGGTTGACCGTTTTCCAGTTTGAAATCGAATCCGGCTCCAAAAACAACAACCGGGGAGCCCCCTTCCTGCCGGACGGGTTCGAACATCCAGCCCAGGACCGCCAGGACCGCCGCATCCTTGAGGAGATCGTTTTGGGCGGAGAGAATCTCGACCTCCTTGACACGGCCTTCCCCGTCCGTCCGTCCGGACAGCGTTACCATTCCCTGAATGCCGGCTTTGACGGCTTCAGTGGGGTAAACGGGATCTCTTTTTTGAATCAGTTTTGGAGCCGGATCAGTGGTTATTTCAGGTTCGTTCCAGACCACCCGTATCTCCTGACCGGACCCACTGAAACCCGAAACGGCAAAACTCAGGCGCGAGGAGACCGCCAGGCCGACACAGAGCACCGCACTCAGCGCCACCAGAATCCGGGTCGGCTTTTTTAACATCGTGTCCATCTTTCTCTCCTTTGACAGTATTTTTTGTACCCGTTCCGTCAGAGGGAGATGGGACGAGGCCAGGGAGGAGGAGGCGGGGATGTCCCTGCGGAAACCCGACCTCTCGGCCAAATGAATAAGGCAGCGGGCATATTCCCTGGAATCACCGCGAAGAAGAACCTGCGTGTCCGAGACCTCCTCGCGGGCGCACGAGAGTTCGCAGCTGATTCTTTTCACCAGAGGATTCCACCAGTTGACGGCAAGAGCCAGCCTCTGGAAGAGGCCGACCGCCGTGTCCCGGTGCTGCACATGGGACAGTTCATGGATAAATATTCCTAAAATTTCCCCGTCGGACAGGCTCCGGGAGAAATCTCGGGGAAGTAGGATAACGGGATTCCGGATGCCGAAGACCTGCGGCACCCGGACCTGAGAGGACTCCAGAAGTTCAACGCGAATCAAATCCGACATCCCCGCCGCAGAGCGGAAGAGACGAAGAAGCCGGATGTCCCGGACGGGGAAGGCCGCTTTTTTTATCCTTCGAACGGAAGCCGCTCCCCATCCGATCCGCAGGAGAAAAATCACGAAACCCAGCCCCCAGATCATTCCGAAAAGGTCGATTCCTCTGACCAGGAGGGAGGGAACAAAGGAAACTGAGGGCTTTTCCAACGTATCACGCCCGGGACCGTTCTTTGACTGAAGTTCTCCATTTTTCGCCGCGGTCAATGGGAATGCCCTTTCAGAGGATCCAAAATTCTCATCAAGGGACGATATCCGGGATAGGGAGCCGGCCGAAAAGGAAAGGATCGTGTTTCCCGAATTGGAGAACGGCGGCAGAATCAGCAGACACAGGGAGGCCAGAGCCAGCAGGCAAACCGCGCTGCGCAGGGGGGCTGATTTATTGCGGAGGAGCCGAAGAACAAACACGGACAGGGCGGAGACGAGAAGGATGCGGAGGCCTGTGTTCAGAATCCACTCTGCCGAACCGACGTCGACCGGCAGATTCATGGCTCTTTCTCCTCAAGGCTGTGGATGAGATTCCGCAGGGCTTTGAGTTCCTCATCGGAAACCTGCCCGTCCTCGAGCAGACAGCGGACCATCTCGGCCCGCGATCCGCCGAAAACGCGTTTATTGATGTCTTCCAGAATCTCCTTGCGGGTTTTCTGTCGTCCGGCGGCGGTCGAATAGGCAAAGGATCGACCGGATTTGCGGCGCTCAAGCCAACCGTATTCGATCAGACGGTTCATCTGGACTTGAACCGTAGTTCTCCGCACCGGAGTTGCCCTACCATCATTGATGGCCTCAAAAACCTCGCCGATGGTCACTTTTTCCCTATCCCAAACGATCTTCATGATCTCGAGGTTGGCGGGGGACAGTTTGTTTTTCTTTTTTCGGCTCATGGATATCCTCTTTTACGACATCTGTCGTTATTAATATAAACGACACATGTCGTCGTGTCAAGAAAAATTAAAAGATTGTTAAATGAATAAGACTTTTATAACCAAGTCCATCAGGAAAGGAAATGTATTATTTCCTCCGTTATCCGGTTGTTTTGATTTTTAAGGTTTCCCAGAAAACACGGGGAGAGACAAGGACCATATCCAGTGCTTTTTCCAGCGCCAGAAGCTCCTTGTCACCCGTCACAAAGATGTCCGCACCGGAGGCTGCGGCCGCGGACAGAAGTTCGACCACCCTTTTTGTAAACACGGCATCCGCACGCAGCATGCTGATATACTCATCCACGATGAGAGGCGGGATTCCCAATTTGCCTTGAAGGACAGATTTGAGTTCTTCTACCAGACAATCCGCTAAAAACAGATCATGAGACAACAGCACTTCACGAAGGACATCGGCGCACAATCCCCGCGTGGTGGAAGCACTGACGAGAACGTTTGTATCCAGGAAGACTTTCATGAGATTTTGGAAAAAATATCCTCATCGGTCAAATAGCCCCGGGCTTCCGCAAAAGGCA
>JAHIPL010000339.1 GCA_018894615.1 Acidobacteriota bacterium
CTGTCCGTAAAAGCCCCCGTGTCCACCGTCCTGGCGGTCTGCGGCTTGACATCCAAAAGGGTGGGACAAGTGAACACCACATTCGGTTTTCTGGCCCAGACGAAGTTTCCGGCGCGGCGTTCCCGCACGGCGGCCGGAATGGGGTCCGTTCGAGCGGCTGTCCGATTGAAAGCGTCCCGGGTGATCGTGGTGGATGTTTTTCCCTGCCTCGGGGAAGAGGGAGAGACCGTAAAAGCCGGGTCGGGGCCTGTCCTTGTCGCCGCTGATTCGGAATCCGAACTGGCCCAAAAGGTGAAAAAGAGGGCGGAAAGCCTGGGCCTGTCCCTGCAGACGGTTTCCCGATCCGGCTCCCCTGTTCTGGGGCCTTTTCTGGGGGAAGACGTAGATGCCGTCGGACTCTTTATTCCCGTACGGTTTCCTGAAACCCCATCAGAACTGATTCACACCGGAGATCTGGACGCCGTCTACCGGATGCTCATCGGGCTCGTCGAATAGAAGGAGAACGCCGTGAAAATGAAAAAAACGGTCGTTTTAGCAGCGGTTCTGATCCTTATGTCCTCCCTCGTTTTCTCAGGACTCGAAAAGCCGAAGGATTCCTGGAACCTGCTTCGGGATATGATCGGAATTCACGGTGTCTCAGGCTGTGAGGAACTGGTCGCTGATTATCTTCAGAAAAATCTGCCGTCCGGACTGGATGTCCGGCGGGACGACATGCACAACGTCTGGTTCACCGTGGGAGAAGGCGCCCCTCATCTGATGTTTGTCGCCCACACGGATGAACTGGGACTTGTCGTCACCGGTATTACGGACAGGGGACGGCTCACGGTGGAGGGAAAGGGAGGCTTTTTCCCTGCAATATATGAAGGACAGCCCGTGGTTATTCGAACGGACACAGGTTTGGTGAACGGTATTGTCGAACCGCGAAAAGGCTATTTTCAGAGGCCGGTTCAAAAAGCGGCCCCCGGTTTCGACGCGTTCTTCGTTTACGTTGGGGCTCATTCGGCCGAAGAGGCGGAGGAAATCGGCATCAGGACGGGTGATTCCATCACCATTCAAAAAACCCTGGTGGATCTGGGCGAAAACCTCCTCTGCGCCCGGGCTGTAGATGACCGCGCCGGGTGTGCGTCTCTTCTGGCCGCCGCAATGGCCATCGAATGGCAAGCCGTGAAGGGGAAAACCATCACCTTCGCCTGGGACGTCCAGGAGGAAACCGGTCTATACGGCGCCCGCCGGCTGGCCCAATCCATCCATCCGGATTATATCTTTCCGGTGGACACCTTCGTTTCTTCCGACGGACCTTTCGACGACAAGAGGTTCGCCCTGACCCCGCTCGGAAAAGGGCTCGTCATCCGGGCCATCGACAGCAGCAACCTGGCCCCAGCACACGAAGTGAAAAAAATCATCCGCCTGGCCGAGCAAAGGGGTATTCCCCATCAACTGGGGAACACCCGGGGCGGCAACGACGGATCGGTGTTTGTCGCCGGCGGCGCCGTCAATATTCCCCTCAGCTGGCCAGGGACCTATTCCCATTCCTTTATCGAAAAAATCAATCGGCTCGATCTTGAAGCGCTGACCGGTCTTCTGATCGCGATCGTTGAGGAATTTTCCGGCCGATGACGGATATCCGTCAGCAGCCGATTTACGGAATCATCTGAGTTATCAGTTAATCGAACAGGAGGAAAAGTAAATGTCTGAAGCGAAGAAAAAGAGTATGCTGTTCAGTTTCCCGCGAACGTTCTGGATCGCCAACATCATGGAGTTTTTTGAGCGCGGTTCCTATTACGGCCTGAATTCCGTTCTGGCTATCTATCTCGTCAAACATCTGAAATTCGACGAGCAGTCCGTGGGATTTCTTCAGGGATTTGTCTATGCCCTGACCTATGTCGTTCCCATTTTTGGAGGCGCTCTGGCCGAAAAACTGGGCTACCGTAAGATGCTCCTGGTGGCCTTCTCCCTGTTGTCCATCGGTTATTTCGCCGCCGGTAACTTTGATGCCTACGGAATCATCTTCTTTTTCCTCCTGGTTATGGCAACGGGTAGCGGCCTCTTCAAACCCATCATCACCGGGACGGTGGCCCGGACGACCACCAAGGAGAACAGCGGTTTCGGCTTCGGGGTCTATTACTGGAGCATCAACCTGGGCGCCTTCCTGGCTCCGTTTTTTATCATGTGGATCCGGCGGTTCGACTGGAGATACATCTTTTTCACGTCCGCGGTCTGGTGTTTTCTCATGCTCCTGCCCGCTGCCTTTCTGTACAAGGACCCAGGTGCGGCCCAGAAGTCCAAGAGCTTCAAACAAATCTTTTCCGAAGTGCTGCTTGTCCTGCGCGATTCCCGCTTCATGCTCATGATTCTGGTTTATTCCTGTTTCTGGATCCTCTATTTTCAGATGTTCGGATCGGTCCTGTGGTATCTCCGCGACTTCATCTACCGGGCCCCCATCGACCGCTTCCTGTCAAAAATTCCGGTGCTCAACAACTTCAAGTTCGACGCGGAATTCGTCACCATCATCAATGCCGGAACCATTGTCCTCCTGGTGGTGCTCATCAGCCGCATCACCAAAAACCTCAAGGCCTTTCCCGTCATGGCGGCGGGGATCACCATCGGCGCCTGCGGATTTGTCATTCTAGCCCTGACGCAGAGCGCCTGGTTGTTTGTGTTGGGTATCGCCGTCTTTTCACTGGGAGAGATGACCGCCCATCCCAAGTATTACAGCTATGTCGGTCTCATCGCTCCCAAGGACAAAGTGGCCGTTTACATGGGGTATGCCTTCCTGTATGGGGTGTTCGGCAGCCTTTTCGGCAGCAATCTGGGCGCCATCATGTACCAGAAGATTTTGAAACCTGTTGCACCGGCGGCGGAAGCGCTGGCGGAGGGACTGCCCCTCTCGGCTGCCGCTCTCGGGCAGGTCCGCCTTTTCTGGATGATTTTTGCGGTTCTGGGGCTTGTCTGTCTGATAGGGATGCTGCTTTACAACCGGTTTTTCACGGAGGACACCCCCGCCACAAACCGCAAAGCCTGGAAGATCATGCTCGGCATTTACTTTATCTTAGCAGCGGCCGGTTTGTATTTCCTCGTCTATTCTCTCTTGCTGGCCGAGACCATCCAGTGGAAAACCTTTGTCCAGTCACTGATTCTATTGGGATTGGGCGTGGGAGGTATAAGGATTTCGTTCAAGGGAAAAGAATAAAGACAACTGGGAGAGAACAACGGAGACGCCTCAGCGTTTGGAGTTCATGCCCTCCCGGATGGCTTCGGTCTGAGAAGTGACGGATTCATCCAGAACGTCACTGATGAGGTCGAAGGCGGCGATGATTTTCGGATTGGTGATGGTGTAATAGACGTTGATTCCGTCCCGGCGTGTGGATACGATCCTTTTTGTTCTCAGGATGGACAGATGCTGGGACAGGTTCGC
>JAHIPL010000340.1 GCA_018894615.1 Acidobacteriota bacterium
GCCGGAAGACGCGGAAGGCATCGAGCACGACTTCGGGTATGGGAACGAACCGCTCCAGACTGCCCTCATGGGCGATGAATCCCTTGGGGAAAAGCGGTTCCAGGTCCTCCGGTCTAGTGCATTAGAGGACCGGCATGTAGCGCCGAATCTCGTAGTCGCTGACCCGCTTGTCGAATTCACCCGAAACATTGCGGTTGTATTCCTCGATTTCCAACTGTTTGTTGGCGATAAAGGTATGGAAGACATGTTCGCCCAGAGTTCCACGAAGGAGTTCGCTTTTTTTCATCAGACGGATGGCCTCTTCCAGGTTCCGGGGCAGTGTTTTGATCCGGAACTGTTTCTGCCGGCTGCTGCTCATGTGATAGATATTTTCCTCCAAGGGATCAGGAAGGGCAAGATTATCCTGTATTCCCTTCAGCCCCGCCGTAAACATGGTGGCGAAGGCAAGGTATAGGTTGCAGGAAGGGTCGGGACTCCTCAGTTCGATTCGGGTCGCCCGCTCTTTGCCCGGCAGATATTCGGGGACGCGAACATAAGCGGAGCGGTTTTTCTGCCCCCAGGCGATGTAGACCGGCGCTTCATAGCCCTCAATCAGCCGCTTGAAGGAGTTGACCCACTGGCAGAGGACAGGAGCGATTTCTCCCGAGTACATCATCAACCCGGCGATGTAATTTCCGGCCGTCGGAGAAAGATGGTACTCGTTTTGGGGATCAAAAAATAAATTTTTCTCTCCCCGCCAGAGCGACTGGTGCACATGCATTCCGCTCCCGTTCTGGTCATTCAGCGGTTTGGGCATGAACGTGGCATATAATCCATGCATCCGACACACCTTTTTAACCATATAGCGGAACAGCATCCCCACATCGGCCATCTCCAGGGCGCTGAGATACCGGAGGTCGATTTCATGCTGGCCGTTGGCGACCTCATGGTGATCATATTCCGAATCAATGCCCATCCTGTTCAGAAGAAGTTGGATCTCCTTGCGAATTCCCCCGTGAAGCCCTCCGAAAAAATACCCCCCGTCATCCAGAGGGCGGGCGTCATCAGCGCCGGGAAAGATAAAAAACTCAAGCTCCGGACCCACCTTGATGTCATCGACATCAAACTCCTTACGCCCCCGTTCCAGGACTTTTTTAAGGATGAACCTGGAATCCCCTTCATAAGGAGATCCGTCCGGTTTCAGGATATCGCCGAACAAAATCCCTTCCCGCCACCGGACGCCCTCATGAAATCCCTTGTATTCCCATGGAAGGAGTCGCAGGGTCCGGGGGTCCGGCTTGATCACCAGATCGCTCTCTTCGATGCGGACAAAGCCCTCCACCGATGAGCCGTCAAAACCTTTGCCGTTACGAAAAGCGTCCTCCAATTCATAGGAGGGGATAGTGAAGCTCATCATCCGTCCCAGAATATCGGGAAAAACCACTCGAAGAAATTCGATGCGGTTATTTTTATCCAAAACCGTTTCCAGGACCTCGGACTCATCTTTATACCCGGCACCTTTCAGATTGGGATTGGTGGGCTCAACCATTTGTGTCAACTCCTTTCCTGTTCATGTATTTTGAATGTTTTTTACAATAATAAAATCCAATTGTCAATATTTTATGGGCAATTTGTCATTATTTGTTCTTTTATTTCCTGTATATTAGCCCATTTGTCCAAACGGCCCTCCGTTTTGACAAACGCCTCCTCCTCTCATCAATTGAAATCCCGGTTTGAGTGTGGTATTGATGAAAATCATGAAAGACAAGGGAAGGACAGCAAATCTGATCATCATTCTCCTGTCCCTTTTTTTTCTCGGGCAGGCTCTCACTCTCAATTTCCCCGATATCCAGCAGAATTTTCTCTTCGCCGATGAAGCCATTTACTACTCCATGACCCAGAGTCTCGCCCATGATTTCGATATCGAATACACGAAACGGGACCTCATCCGTTATTATGAAGATATCGACTCCGGGCCCATGGGGATTTTTCTCAAAAAGGGAAAACAAAACAAAATATTCTTCGCCAAATCTTTCCTTTACCCTCTCTGCGCCGCCCCTTTTTACCGTCTGTTTGGACCCAACGGTTTTTTTGTTTTTCACGCCCTTCTGCTTTTTGCCGTGCTCTCGATGGGGACACACCTGCTGAAACTTCACCACACGCCGTCCCTGTCCCTTCTTCTTTCAGGTACATTTATATTCGCCTCTGCCGCAATCATCTACTTCTACTGGATCTCTCCCGATTTTTTCAATTTTTTCCTCGTTTTTTCCGCTCTGTTCCTCTGGATGTACAAATTGAAAGTCCCACCCGACAGCGCCCGGAAGGATTCTATCGGGACAACTCCTTTTCTTCTGTCCGACGCATCGGACTACACCGCCGGCATTCTTGTCGCTGCCGCCATTTACGCCAAACCGCCGAACATCGTACTGCTTCTTCCGCTGATCGGCCTGCCGCTTTTTCAAAAGAAATTCAAAAAGGCGGCCGCCCTTTTCCTGATCGCCGGCGCTGTTTCTCTGATTTTCTGGGGAGCGAACGCGCTGGTGACGGGAGAGTGGAATTATCAGGGCGGAGAGAGAAAAATATTTCACTACCGCTACCCGTTCGAAAAAGCGGACAAAACATTCGACAACCTCGGTCAGGAAATGTCGGCTTCCGGGTACGGTGAAAAACACATGATGCCGCCACGAATCGCCGCCTTCAACCTGTTCTATTATTTTGCCGGGCGGTACACAGGGATTATCTGGTATTTTTTCCCCGCCTTTCTGGCTCTTCTGGTCTTTCTCCTGTCGCGAAAGCGC
>JAHIPL010000341.1 GCA_018894615.1 Acidobacteriota bacterium
TCTGGGCGATGAGCAGCCCCTGAGGGCTGATCGCCAATTCGGCCCGGTCCCAACCGGAATCGTCAAATCCCGGCCGGTCCCAGCCTTCCGTCTCAAGCCGCGCATCGTAGATTTCACCGTTGTAGATGCTGTCGGAGACGATGGGACCGGCTTTGGATGCCCAGTTTTTATCGGAGAAAAAAACAATGTCCTCGCCGCTGTCCATCTCAATATGAAGCTGGAAAATAAAGGCCTGAGACTTGTACCATCCTTTACCCAAAACAGCGCCCACGGCATTTTTTCCTTTTTTGAGAAGGCCGGTCACGTCGTAGGCAGTGTAGAGAACCCGCTTGTCGTAGGTCGTCCAGCCGGGATCGAGGACGTTTTCTCCGACTTTGTTCCCGTTGATGCGCAGTTCATAATATCCGAGGCCTGAAACAAAGGCTCTCGCCCGAACAGGGGACGCTTCCAGTTCAAATTCTCTGCGAAGCTGATTGTGCTTGGTGATCCAATTGGCTATCCAGTCCTCCTCGATGTCCAGAAGCCCGGTTTCAAAACAGGCGGCGGCGCTGAAATCGGACTCGGTTTCCTCCTTATCCCAGTATTTAACTTTCCAGTAATAGGAGGTGTTGCTCTCGAAATCTTTTCCTTCATAACGGATAAAGGCCGTCCGGTCGGATTTGACCCTCCCCGTGTCCCACAGGTCTCCTTCAGCGCAGGCAGGATCGGTGGAGACGAGAAGGCGGTAGGCCGTTTGAACCTGGCCTCTCTCCGTGTGTTCCGGAATCCAGGAGAAGACGGGTTCCTTCGTGTCCAGTCCCATGGGACGTTTGACATACTGACATCGGAGGTCAGTCGGCGGCTGAGGGCCGAACCCGGTGGTTGAAAATCCACTCTGAGGGATGACCAGAAAACAGACAACGGCACAGATCAGATATTTTTCCGGAGAGACCATGACCAGCTCCTTTTTACGGTATGATAAAATCTTACTTCATCCTTGATTAAAAAATCCATGTTTTTTGAAGAGGAAATTGGATGAACAGATTCCGGTCCTCATCGGTTGACACCGGCCAGGGGCTGTGATAATTGAAAAGACACATCGGGAATAAGGTGATTTGATGTCTGATCCAATTTTTCTGGCTGTCGATATCGGGGCCGGCAGCGGGCGGGTCTTCCTGGGTTCGACGAAAAAGAGTCGACTGTCCGTAAAGGAGGTGTTCCGCTTTCCCAACACCATGAGAAAGAAGGGCGGCTGCCTTCACTGGGATATACATGATATTTTCGGAAATGTCGTGAAGGGGTTACGTATCGGAGCTGAAGCAGGAAGCCGACCCGTCTGTGCCGTCGGGATCGACACCTGGGGAGTTGATTTCGGACTGCTGGATGAGAACGGCGGCCTCCTCGATCTTCCTTTTGCCTACCGAGATTCCCGGAATGAACAGGCCATGGCGGAATATTTCACTCTCATTCCGAGGGAGACCATTTATGCTCTGACAGGGATTCAGTTTCTTCAGTTCAATTCCCTCTATCAACTTTATGCCCTGAAAAAATTCAATCCTGAAATGCTGGCGAGAGCTGACAAACTCCTTTTTATTCCCGATCTCATAAACTACTTTCTGACAGGAGAGAAGGCCACCGAATTCACTTACGCCACCACGTCACAGATGTTCAATCCCCTGAAAAAAAGGTGGGAGCCGCGGTTTTTCGAGGCCATGAATGTGCCGTCATCTCTTATGCTGTCCGTCGTCGAAGCCGGAACAACTCTCGGATCCGTCAAAGAATCGGTGACGCTGGGCCCCCGGCTGGCCGGAGTCCCGGTGCTTGCCGTCGCCTCTCATGATACCGCAGCCGCCGTGGCAGCCGTTCCGGCTGACGGACGGGATTGGGCCTTCATCAGCTCAGGCACCTGGTCCATCATGGGGGTGGAGAGGGATGCCCCGGTCATCACCGAGCGCACGCTGCGGCTGAATTTTACAAACGAGGGTGGAATCGGAGGGACCTTTCGGCTGTGCAAAAACATTACCGGGCTCTGGCTGCTGCAGGAGTGCCGGCGGGCCTGGTCCGCTGCAAAAGAGTATGACTACGAAGAACTGATAAATGGGACGAGGAGCGCTCCCGTTTTTCGTGCGCTTGTCGATCCTGACTGGGCCGGTTTTTTGAATCCAAATAACATGCCTGAGGCAATCGACACCTACTGCCTCAAAACCAAACAGCCGGCTCCCCAAAATCCGAGCGATTATGTCCACTGTATTCTGGAGAGCCTGGCACTTAAATATAGATATGTGCTGGATGAGCTGCGGACTGTTCATTCTCATCCGGTACGAAAGCTCCATCTGATCGGAGGGGGTGTGCAGAATACACGGCTCTGCCAATGGACGGCCGATGCCACAGAGTTACCCTTGACGGCGGGACCGGCAGAGGCGACGGCTGTCGGGAATTTGCTCGTTCAGGGTCTTGGTACCGGTGTATTTCAATCGATCGAAGAAATGAGGGCGGTTGTACGGAATTCGTTTGCCTTCAAAGAATACCAGCCCCGGATAACGAATGATTGGGAGGGCACCTTTCTCCGATTCCGCGATCTGGTGGAGCAGACGACCGGATTATGATGATGAAACGGCGGCACGGAGAAATGAGCAATAAAGGACGAGCATCTGGCTCTCTGCTTGAGAGAGCGCGGACGATGTGCCATGATAAAACAGCTCGATTGAATACCAGAATTGATTGTCA
>JAHIPL010000342.1 GCA_018894615.1 Acidobacteriota bacterium
CTGGGACAGCGATCACGTCATCATTCTTTCTGACGAGCTTCTCGACCTCATGCGGGAGATCATCCGGGCAGATGCTCTGGACAGAATTCATTTCGCCCTCGATTTTTTCGATGCCGGCCTCAACCGTGTCGGGGCCTGGGTAACAGGTTCCCGCGCAGTCCTCAAAGGCCTTCTCATCGCTCTTCTCGAACCACGGAAGGAGCTTCTCGAAGCTGAGGAGAAGGGGGATTTTTTCACACGGCTGGCTCTTTTTGAAGAAACAAAATCCCTTCCTTTCGCCGATGTCTGGAATAAATTCTGCAGGGATTGGAGTGTCCCATCCGGAATGGAGTGGGTGTCCGCCGTTCAGCGGTACGACAGAGATGTCACACGTAAACGGGAGTGAAACAAAGAGCGAGTACCGGCGGAAAATGGCTTGATTCACTCCGAATTGTGATGTATAAATTCAAAAAACGAAGGACAACCGATGAATGCAATCGTCAGAGAGATCGCCGTGTGTGTGGAACGGGGTAAAGTGGATGCCAAATCTCCTCATCCGCCCGACCTGAAAGGCCGGGAGGGGGCGGACGAACTCACTGTCAAGGCCCTGCATTTCGGACAGTCGCCTCAGATCATCCTGACGGAAGGGCTTATTGCCGGAATGGGTGTGGTAGGGGAGAAGTTCCGCCGAAATGAGATCTACCTTCCCGACGTCCTGATGTCCGCCCGGGCTATGACGGCGGCCATGAATCACATCCGTCCCTATTTTTTGTCCGGGGATGTTCAGCACAAAGGGAAAATCGTCCTTGGCACGGTTCAGGGGGATCTGCACGACATCGGCAAAAAAATCGTCGGAATGTTTTTTGAAGGAGGCGGCTGGAATGTGATCGATCTTGGTGTGGACGCCGGAATGGAGAAGTACCTGGCGGCCATCGATGAACATAATCCGGAGGCTGTCGGATTGAGCGCGCTCCTGACTACGACCATGGTCAACATGGAGAAAATAACAAGGGCCGTCAAAAAGAAATATCCAAACGTCAAAGTCCTGATCGGTGGAGCCCCCATCACCGAAGAGTACAAAAACAAGATCGGAGCGGACGCCTATTCCCCCGACCCGCAGGGCGCTCTGGAGTTCCTCAACAGCACGCTCGTCTGATGGAGCCGTTTTCCGCCAACAGCCGGGAGATCATCACCGCCATCGTCCGGGACAAGGTCTGTCCGGAGAGGATGGGATTTCAGGAGGCCTTTTGGCAGGACACCCGGCGGGAGTGGGAAAATCAGGGACTTCCGTGCGACAAGAGCCTCCATGAACTCTTCGGTCTGGACATCCTGGAGATCCCCGGAAACATGTTCGATACCTCTCCCTTTCCCGGCACCCGAAGGATCGTGGACGAGGATGAGGAGACCGTCACCTACCGCAATGGATGGGGCGCCGTCTTGAGGGAATGGAAGGCCGACCGCCCCGGCGTTCCTGAGCACATCGATTTCGAGTTGACATCCCCCCGCATCTGGAGAGAAAAATACCGGGAACCTCTGCTCGGCCTGGATCTGAATCGTTTTGAAAACGTGGAGGACCTGAAACGCTCCTACCGGAAGAGCATGGAATCAGACCTTTTCTGTGTCTATCACAACATCCACGTCTATGAGCTCATGAGGACGGCGTTGGGCGACATCATCATGCTCGAGTCCATGTGCGCCGAGCCTGAATGGATTCATGATTTCTGCGGCGTGATAACGGACAATATCATCCGTCACCTATCCTGGGCTCTGGACAATATCGGTCGTCCGGACGGTGTCTGGTTTTATGACGATTTGGGATACTGCCAGGCATCCTTCGTTTCCCCCGAGCTGTATCGCAACCTGATCTTCCCCTATCACAAAAGGGTTTTCGATGTCGTTCACGATTACGGACTGCCCGTCATTTTTCACTCCTGCGGCCGAATCCGTCCCCTTTTTGAGGCAATTGTCGAAACGGGGATCGACTGCCTCCAGGCCATCGAGGTCAAAGCCGGTCAGGATGTGCTGGAGATGGCGGAGTTCGCCAAAAACCGAATCGCCTTTATGGGAAACATGGACATCCGGATCTTTGAAACAAACGATCTCGCCGCCGTGGATGCGGCCTTCATTCCCAGGCTGAATCAAATCAGGGACAAGCGCATCCCCTATATCTTTCACTCCGACCACTCCATTCCCAAATCCGTTCGACTGGAAACCTACCGGCATGTGCGGCATATGTTCCTCTCCCACTGCCGCTACTAGTCTGGATTATTCATGAAAATTGCCGATGCCTACCAGAAAAAAGAACGCTACCAGTGCTTGGCTTTTTCGGGCTCCATTTTGCGGAGATCGAGCCCGCGTTCGTATGCGCCCGTGCGGTAGATGCTGATTTCCCTGACGGATGAGGGATGGTGAAGGACTTCGGACAGGGATTGGGCGCCGACACCCCAGACGCCGCCGCCTCTGACCAGAACGACTTTGTAATCGTGAAGATTCCTGAGGAAGGTTTCGGTGTCCACATCCGGAGGGAGAACGGGGACAACGAGATAGAGAAAAGTGCCTTCCGCGTCCACCGCCACCATTTTATGTATGGGCTCAGCCTCTCCGGGATAGATGAAGTGGGACTGGGCCTCGGCTTCTGGGGTGTAGCAGTGCATGACCGTCTGGAAATCTGTTTCCCGGTAGATGATTTTATGCAGCCGCATGGCGTCGCTGTCGTTTTTGTCCTCGCTGAGAGGGACATCCAGCAGCGGCCCTCCGATTTCCCGCGGCATGGCGGCCTTGGGGGCATAAAACATGGTCCTGACGCCGCGCACGGAAAAACTTCCTGTGTGAAAAGGGGAGAGCCGGGATTCAAAAATTCGGGCGCCTGTTTTTCGAAATTCCTGAATCAGCTCTGTTTCAAGGGGGAATTCGCAGACGTCATCGTCGTCGATGGTGTAGGGTGCAGGCCGGAGGAAAAACGACTTATTCGCTTCGTTTTGAATGCGCATCCGCACGGCATCCACATCCACATCGAGAATACCGGCCATACGAACGGTCAAACCGGAGCTTTCGGCGACGGATGCCAGAAAAAAAGCTTCTGGAAGTGTCCGTCCCCGTGAAAAGGCGCCGTGGAACTGAAGGACCGTAACGGGATGGGAGGCCAGGTTTTCGGGAATGGCCTTTGCCATTTCCGGCGATCCGCTGGGCACGGCCACCCAGGAAACGGGGATGCCGCCCGTACAGTGATGGAAACCGAGAGGATCGACGGGCAAAAAGGGCTTCGGTGTGTTAGGCTTGACGTCGTCGTCCATGGTGACGATGGTCAGGTGCTTGGTGTGGCAGTGCATGGATGCCCGGACACCGGGAATGCTCAGGATGCGGGCGTGAATGTCGCTCTCGGAAGAGGCCTTGTAGTAACCGAAATCGGTTTCATCCCTGGAGATGAAGCAGATGTCATCCGTCTTCAGGTCCCCTTTCTGTGAACCGGTCGATGTGATCACCATTTTTTCATGGCCCGCTTCATCCACCCAGAAAACGGCCAGATTACCGCTGTGGGTGTCTTCCATATCGCTGAGAAGGGCCGCTCTACCCACGTTCTGAAAGAGGGATATCAACTCCCGTCCGTTCATCCATTTGTGTGACGGCATCTTACGGTATACAATACCAAATATGGATGCCTCAGACAAGACGGGAGGCGCAGGGAGGAGCGTCGCAAGCGAAAAATCTCTGGAAAAGGTGCGGTTTTTCACGTTATAGTGCCGGTGGAGAGAGCGATGTTGAAGCGAATGAACAAAAAAGAAGGAATTCGGCTGCTGACCGGCGTGCTGTTTTTCGGCTCCGTATGGGGAATGATCGAGGTCTTTCTCGGTGGATTCCTGTATAAACAGGACATTCCGCGGTCCTCCGTTTTCCTGGCTGCGGGGGCTCTGTTTGTCCTGTCCGCCGCCAGGATCTGGATGCCCCGGAGGGGAAGTTCCACTCTGATCGGTGTCGTCGCCGCCCTCTACAAATTGATCAACGCCGCCCCCTTTATATGCCATCTGTTCGGCATTTTTGCCCTCGGTTTCGTTTTTGACGCGGCCGCATCCCTGTTTCTGAAAGAAAAAACCCGGATCAAAATGGGAACCATCCTGCTGGGCCCTGTCAGCGTCCTTGTCTCCAACCTGTTTTTCGCCGTCTTCATGACCTACATCGTCCGCTACTTTTTTTGGGTGGAGGGAGGATTGGGCAAAGTGCTCAATCACACCTTTATCAGCGGAGGAATGACCGCACTGCTGTCTCTTTTAATCGTTCCCGGAACAATCCTCTGGGCCCGGAGGGCAAAAAGCGGCTCCCTGTCGCAATGGAAGTTTGGTTTTGAGGTGGTGGTCGCGGCGGTCCTGTTGTTCTGGGTGATAGGCTGGATCAATCATGCAGGTTTCCTCTTTTAAGCCCGTTCTCTACGTCTGCGGGATCATCGCCGGAACAGACAGCCTTTTCGAACAGGGGAAAAACACCCTTCGTAACTTCTTCGGAGAAATCTCGGCGGAGAGTCCCCGGGTCCCTTTCGACTTCACCGATTACTACATCCGTGAAATGGGTGCACCGCTTTTCCGCCGATTTATCGCTTTTGAGCGGCTGGGCGTAGCGGAAAACCTGGCGGAGGCAAAGATCCGGACCAATCGGATGGAAGAGGATCTGCGCATCAAAAACGGATCGTCCGCCCGGGTTGTCAACCTCGACCCGGGATTCATGACCGCGGCGTCGCTTTTTATGGCCACCACCAAGGATTTTGCCCATCGTGTTCCGCTTCGTGATGGAATCTTCGCTCATCTCGAACTGCTGTTCGGAAAAACCGAAGTACGGTGTCTTGAATGGACCTATCCCGACTTCAAAACAGGGGCCTATGACGCTTTTTTCCTCTTGTTGCGTCAGAGCTATTTAAAGAAGTGGAAACTTCTCAGATGTCCAGAGCCGTGATGGCGCGCAATTTCTGAATAATTTTCGGCAGTTCCGTCAGCACGGCGTCCACATCCTCTTCGGTGCTGAATCGCCCCAGTGACATGCGGATGGATGCACGGGCTTCTTCCGGTCTGAGCCCGATGGCGCTCAGAACGTGGGAGACCTCCTCGGAATCCTCGCTGCAGGCCGATCCGGTGGACACATAGATCTCACGGGTCGCCAGAGCCAGCAGAACGGCTTCCGCCTCGAGCCCGAAAAAGGAAAAGTTAAGGGTGCTTTCGATCCTGTTTTTTGGGTGCCCGTTGAATTTGATTTTAGGGATGGTTTCCTCGATCTGGGCTTTCAACCGGCGGCTCAGGCGGCGGATCCTGTCCCGTTCGCTTTTTCCGTTTTTTTTCAGAATGCGGACGGCTTCACCGAAACCGATGATACCGGTTGAGTTTTCCGTGCCCGCTCTCATCAGCCGTTCCTGATGCCCTCCGTAAATCAATGGTTCGATCGGAGTTCCTTTTTTGGCATAGAGAGCGCCCACTCCTTTGGGGCCGTAAATTTTATGGGCTGAGATGGACAGAAAATCCACTCCCAGGTCGGCGATCTCAAATCCGATCTTGCCGAAACTCTGAACGCCGTCCGTATGGACCGGAATATTTCTGGTCCCGGCCAGGCGAACGACCTCGGCGACGGGCTGAATGGTGCCCAGTTCATTGTTGGCGTGCATGATGGAGATCAATCCGACATCATCGGAGAGGGCCTTTTCCAGTTCTTCGAGCCTGATGACCCCGAATGAATCGACAGGGATGAAGATGGTGCGGATGCCCTTTCTGTCCAGGTAATGGGCGGTTTC
This sequence comes from Acidobacteriota bacterium, assembly GCA_018894615.1. GTDB lineage: Bacteria > Acidobacteriota > Aminicenantia > Aminicenantales > Aminicenantaceae > JAHIPL01. Next base: position 5,747 of record JAHIPL010000342.1, read on the forward strand.
AACGACGGCCGGATGTTCGATGGCCGAGGTGATGAAGGTTTTTTTGTCAGGACGGGCGGAGAAAGATCCGCGGATGGCGAAATTGTCCGATTCCGTCCCTGATCCCGTGAAAATGATTTCCGAACGAGACACCCCCAGAGAATCGGCGATGGTCTCCCGGGCCGCGTTGATCTGTTCCTTCACTTCCCGTCCAAGCGGATAGAGGGAGGACGGATTGCCGAAATGGGTTTGCTGAAAGTCCGCCATCCGTTTGCAGACGGCCGGGTCCATGGGGGTCGTCGCGTTGTTATCAAGATAAACCATAAACAGATCCTTTGAAAAACATATTGTAGCTCATCCAACAGGAAAAACAACTATGGCTTTTGTCGCTATAAGTTCCTCTAGATTTCGTAAATCCTGTTTGAAAAAACGAAATCGTTTATAACCCGGTCTTTCTCGGGTAGGGCCTAAAATTTTGCCTTCGTGCGGAGATCAGGTCAGTCTCTTCTCCAGAATATTGACAACTTCCATTCCGGCCCGCTTCTGCCCTTCGGCTGCTGCGGCTCCGATATGGGGAATGGCCGTGACGGAGGGATGATCGATCAGGGCGAAATTATCGGCCGGTTCCTTTTCATACACATCGAGGGCGGCGGCCCGCACTTTTCCCGACTCGAGCGCCTTGAGAAGAGCGTTCTCGTCGACAACCCCGCCCCTGGCCGCATTGACCAGCACAACCCCATCCTTCATTTTGGCAAATTGCGCATCGCTGATCATGTGCCGGGTGATATCGGTTTTGGGAAGGTGGAGGGAGATGACATCCGCGCGGGCGAGAAGAGCATCGAGGGAGACCTGTTTCACATCGAGGTCGGTCTGAATATCCACGATGTCATAGGCGACGACCGTCATGCCGAAGGAAATGGCTTTTTTGGCCACATCAAGCCCGATCCGCCCGCTGCCGATGATGCCCAGCGTCTTCCCGAAAAGCTCCGTTCCCTTGAACAGTTTCTTTTCCCACTTGTGCTGCTTCATGGACAGATTGGCCGGGCCGAGATTGCGGACGGCGCTCAACATAAGCCCGAAGGTGAGTTCGGACACGGAATTGGTGGTGGCTGCGGGCGTGTTGGCGACCTCCACTCCTTTTTCTTTGGCGGCGGCGAGATCGATGTTATCCAGCCCGATGCCGGCCCGGACGATGACCTCCATGGTGTCCATGGCCTCGATGACCGGCTTCGTCACTTTGGTGGCGCTGCGGATGACCATCCCGTTGTATCCGGGTACGGTTTTGATCTGTTCCGCTTCATCCATGCCTGTTTTGACGGTCACTTCAAAATCAGGGATGGACTGCAGTTTGTTCATGGCGTCGTTATCCAGAACATCGGCGACAAGAATTTTTTTCATTTCCAGTGCTCCTTTAATATTATTTCGGCGGCGGCGACAGCCTTTCCGCTCGGATTTTCGAATCCGAAATCGGAGAGGGCCATCTCCACCGCGGAGAGCGCGGTCAGAATATCATAACCGCTCATATACCCGAGATGGGCGATTCGGAAAAAACGTCCCTTATATGGCTCCTGTGATCCGGCGATATAAGCCCGGTATTTGTCCTGCATGGCACGTATGAACGCGAATCCGTCTATTCCTTCCGGAAACACCACGGCGGTGAGAATGTTGCCAGGGTGTTTGGCCAGGAGTTCGAGTCCGAGCGCCCGTATGCCCGCCCGCGTCGCCTCTCCGAGAATGCGGTGGTGTTCGATCAGGCGTCCGAGTGTGAAATCCCTGATGCGGTCAAGGGCTTTTTTCTGCTGGCGAATGAGGGAAATGGCCGGGGTCCAGGGCGAAGTCCTGCTGTCCAGGGCCTTGCGTGCGGCTCTTACATCGAAATAAAAACGGGGAAGCGTGGACCTCTCAATCCATTCTTGAGCCCTGGAGCTGAAGGCGATGTAAGCAAGACCGGGAGGGGTCATGAACGATTTCTGGGATCCGGAAATGAGGACATCCACATTCCAGTCGTCCATGGGGCAGGCTGTGGCCCCGATCCCTGAGATGCCGTCCACGACCAGAACCGCCCCGGTCCGACAAACGACCTCTCCGTAACCCTGAATATCGAACACGGCGCCTGTCGCCGTCTCACAGAGGGTGCTGAAAACCGCTTTCAGGTCCGGATTCCCCTTCAATTCTTGCTCAAGCTCCTCCTTTGGATAAACATCACCCCACGGCACCTCTATTTCCTGGGCTTCAACGCCGTAAGCGCGGCAGATTTTTGCCCATCGGGCGCCGAATTTCCCCCCGTTGATGGTCAGGACGCGGTCTCCCGGGCAGAGCAGATTGACGACGGCTGCTTCCATGGCCCCGGTGCCTGAGGAAGCGAGAAGATACACATCCTCTCCAGTCTGAAAGACATACTTCAGGCCATCGATGGTGTCCATGAAGATATTAGAAAATTCAGGCGTGCGGTGATGGATAAGAGGCCGCGAGGCTTCGAGCAGGACTTCTTCCGGAACTTGGGTTGGTCCGGGGGAGAGGAGAATGTCTTTTTTTATCAACAGAATGCCCTCCTGAGAGCCGTGACCATCGAGGTGCTGGTGACCCGATAACAACCTCCCGATCCGTTATAAAAAAATCGAAACCCTTGCCTCGAAAATGGAATCGAATTTATAAATGCCCGACGCTTACACAGCAGGCAATGTCTATTTTTAACAAAATCCCGCCCTAGAGTCAATCAGAGGTTCTGCAGGATTTCCGCCAGAAGGGCCGTTCTTTCGACAAGAGAGGGAATGAGGATGTGCTCATCGAGTGCATGGATGCCCCCGCCGTCGGGGCCGAGGCCGTCCAGGCAGGGGATTCCGCATCCGGACATATGAGAGGCGTCCGAGCCGCCTCCCGTCCGGCCGCCGGCCAGTTCCAGTCCGATGGTGGAGGCCATGGCTTTCACCTCTTCAAAAAACTGTACGGAGGCCCTGTTTTTTTCCATGGGCGGCGTGTCGCTCAGGATCGATCCTTTCACACCCGCCCCTTCGGTCTGCGGAGTCAGATTGCGAAGCGCCGTCAGTATTTTTTCCTTCCGGGCAGACGTCCAGAAGCGAATATCGAGAGAAGCGGAGGCTTTATCGGCCACCACATTGATTTTGTTTCCTCCCTGAATGACGCCGATGTTGACCGTTGTTTCCCCTGTCCGCCATTTCTGGACCGTCTTGAGATGTTTCATCATCTCTTCGATGGCATTGACTCCCTGCTCAGGGGATCCGGCATGGGCGGATTTTCCGGTCGTTTCGATGCGGACCACCAGGCGTCCTTTTCGTTCCAGCTTCAGGTCCCCACCCTGAATGGCCGGTTCCAGGCAGATTCCGTATTTGGATCGCCGGGCCAATTTTTTTATCTCTTCGACGGCGTTTTTGTTGGGGATCTCTTCCGAGCTGTTGACAAAAAGGATCAGGCGCCGTCGGGGGATGACGTTCAGCTGCTTGAAAGCTCGGAGTACGGACAGGATCATGACAAGACCCGCCTTCATGTCGGACACGCCGGGGCCGTAGAGCTTCTCCCCTTCGACATAAAAGGGCATGCTGTGGATTTGTCCGACCGGCCAGACCGTATCCGTATGGGTGAGGATGGAGATCGCCTTTAAGTCGGGGTCGGACGAGTGCGGATATTCGCAGAGATAGAAATCTCCCGTGTCCTTCTGAGTGATCCGCTCGATCTGAAGCCCGCACTTCTTAAGTTCGTTGACAAAATACGAGGAGCAAGCGTCCACCGCTTCTTTGTTGTCGGAGGGTGATTCAAGATGAACAAGCTGTTTGAGGAGATTGATGAGTTCCCCCTGCCGCGACCGGAAATAGGGTGCATATTTCATGGTGGTTCCTTTTTGCTCTTTTTTACCATATATCACAGGAGGTTGAAATTTGAAACAGGGAATTCAGACGGCGCATTCTGGACAGATGGATGGAACTTGTAATATCATTTGATTCCATGAGTAAAACAAATATCCTGACGGCCGTTTGGATTGTTTTTTTCCTGCTTGGCCGGGGAGATGTTTTTGCACGGCAATTAAGATTATTCGCCCAAGTCGGAACTGCCTTGCCGGCGGCCGAACCGGTGCGGCCGGGCCCGGCATCCGGATTCGGAGCCGGACTCAGGCTTCATAAGGGATTGTGGCTGCAGCTCGATTATCGCAGTTGGATCAATGATGTCGGAGAAAATACCGGCTTCGAGCTGTTCACCGGCCGCCTGCACTCCACTCCATTCTTGCTCGGGCTTGATTTTGAGCTCCTGCCCGAGGGCCGGCTGTCACCCGTTCTGAAGGCCGGAGCCGGGTACATGTTCAATCGTTTTTTGACCGGAAATGTGATCACCATTCCGGAGATCACGCTCACCCAGAACATCAACAACGGCCTCACTGTTTTCGGCGGAGGCGGCCTCATCATACGAATAACCGAAAAGATCAACCTGAATCTGGAAGTCTGCGGCTTTTTTCGAAAAGCCGGTGGAACAACCACAATCAACGATATGAATCGGGGTGTGAGCCGTGAATCCTTTTCCGTTTCCCTGAACACCCTCATTCTGCAGGCTGGAATTATCTACCTTCTTTGAGGTGAACATGGATCTGATGTCATTTGTCTTTATGCTGATCATCGCCGCGATCACCGGTTCCATCGGGGCCCGGATCGCCGGCCGGAAAAACATGGGCTGCCTGACATCCATTCTGCTGGGTTTTGTCGGCGCCCTGCTGGGAACATGGCTGGCCAAGTCGCTGGATTTGCCCCTCTTCCCCTGGCTGACCTTCGGGGATTTTCCTATCGTCTGGGCGGTCATTGGATCCGCTCTTTTTGTTGCCTTTCTCAACCTGATCTCCAGGCGTAAATAGGACAAAAGGGGCGCCTGAATTGCTCATGCTCATTACGGCCGGCTGGGCGTTTTATGCCGCACTTGTTCTTTTTTTTGCCTTTTTTACCGTATCCTGTTTTTTGGAGAGGGAGAGGCGGGCGGCCGGACGCAGTCTAGCCGTTCTGAGCTTTCTAGGCGCGGACGCGGTCTTTTTTTTCGTCCTGCCCGGAGCCGGAAATGTTATTTTCCCTGGTTTAGCCGTCGGCGGTGTCGTTGTTTTATTTTATTTTCTCCTGAAGGGCCGCCCTCGAACCGGACAGAAGATTTCAGGGCAAAGAAAGCGTGTGGACGAGAGGGACGTTGTCTTTGCCCGGTTCGATCTGAGGCCAGGGGAGAGGATGAAGGCCTATTACAGGAATCATCCGGAGTTTGATGAGATCGATGAACGGATCAGGGAAAAGCCGGATCTCTTTTCACCCGAGCACATGAAAAAAGCGCCGTGGGCCATGGCCCTGGGAGCGGCCGAATTCGATTTTCTAGAAAATCAGCTTACTTTTGTGTCGGGTCCTGTCTCTGAAAAA
>JAHIPL010000343.1 GCA_018894615.1 Acidobacteriota bacterium
ATTTTGGGAAGAAAGCAAACTCCCTTCCGTCTAAGTAATAAAGATAAGAGGAGGAACGTCCACATGAAAAAGATCTTATTTCTTTTCCTCGCCCTTTCGGCGCTCGCTTCCCTGGTCCCGGCCCAGAACGTCAAACTGGACGTCAGGGAGCACGTGCTGTCCAACGGGCTCAAGATCCTTTTGGTCCCCAAACCGGGTGTGCCCCGGGTCGTCTGCCATATCTACTTCAAGGTGGGGTCGATCAACGAGAAACCTGGCATCACCGGGATCGCCCATCTTCATGAGCACATGATGTTCAAAGGGACAAAAACGATGGGGATCACGGATTACGAGAAGGATCACGCCCTCAACGTCAAGATCGACGCCCTTATGGACAAGATCTACCGGGAACAATTCTGGAAACCCGGCGGCGGTGATCCGGAGAAGATCGCGGCCTGGACCAAAGAATACGATGCACTCGTCCAGGAGGAAAAGCCCTACATTATCAAGGACGACCTCTGGACGCTTTACATGAAGAACGGCGGCACGGGCCTCAACGCCTCCACCGGCAACGAGACCACCGGCTACTATGTCACCCTGCCTTCCAACAAGGTTGAGCTTCAGATGCTCCTCGAGTCCGACCGGATGAAGGACGCCTACTTCCGGGAATTCTATTCGGAAAAGGACGTCGTCATGGAAGAACGCCGACTCAGCGAGAACCGGCCGGGGTTCTTTTTCAATGAGCAGGTCAACGCCGCCTTTTTCGCCGCCTCGCCCTATCACTGGGGTGTGATCGGCTGGATGGACGACCTGCGTAAAGTTACCAAGGCCGATCTCGTCGAGTTTCATGACAGCTATTACGTACCCAACAACGCCGTGGCCATTTATGTCGGCGACTTTGACCCCGAACGGATCATCAGCCTGGCGGAAAAATACTTCGGTTCGGTCCCCCGTGGCCCCGATGTCGAGCCTATCCGCACCTATGAGCCTCCCCAGTACAGTGAAAAGCGGATGTACGGCGAAGGCCCCGCCCCGACCAGCCTCCAGATGATGTTCCACACACCGCCCGACGGACATTCCGACGCGGCGGCTCTTGACGTTTTGGCCGGTGTTCTAGGCTCCGGAGGCGGCGGAGGAGGACGCAGGGGACGTGGCGGCGGCGGCGGTTCCGGACGGCTGTATGATGTCCTGGTCAAAGAGAAACAGATGGCCGTCAGCGTTTCGGCCTCCCACAGGGGAATGTGGTACGCTGGTTCCTTCCGGTTCAACGCCCAGCCGCGCCTCGATCGAAAGGTCACTCCGGAAGATTTGGAAAAGGAGATCTGGGTTGAGATCGATAAGATCAAGGGGGAAGGGGTCAAGGACGAGGAGATCCAGCGCATCAAGAATCAGTCACGGGCACGGTTCATCTTCAGCCTTTCCCGCGCTTCCGGCATCGCCCGCAGTGTCGCGACGGCCGAGCTCAACCGGGGCTGGAAATCCATCCTCACCGATCTCGAGGCCCTGGAAGCAGTGACCAACGAAGATATCAAACGCGTGGCCGCCGAATACTTCGTCAAGGACAACAGCCTCACGGCCGTTTACAAGCGGCTTATGGGACGCTGAGGAAGGAGAACAATGATGAAAACTATCGGAATCGCACTCTTGATCATAGGCCTGATTGCTCCCGTCGCGGGAGCGGCTCAGGTTCAAAAACCATCAGAACTGAAGTTTCCGCCCCTTCAATACGATCCGCCGAACCCGAAGGATTTCCGCACCACCTATGCCAACGGTCTCGCAGGATATGTTCAGGAGGACCACGAGCTGCCCATCTTCAATATTTCGGCTCTTATCAACTTCGGAGGGCTCTACGTGACTCAGGACAAGCTCGGACTGAACGAGATAATGAGCGAAATCCTGATCAAAGGCGGAACAAAGACCCGTGAAGGGAGCACGATCGAGGACCGGATCAACTTCCTCGGCGGTTCCCTCTCCTTTCGGGCCGGAGAACGGATGTCCACCCTTTCACTGACTGTTCTCCGAGAGGATCTGGATGAAGGTCTCGATCTCTTTTTCGACGTGCTGATGAACCCGGCCTTCCGCGACGACGCCCTCGAGCTGGCCAGGGCCGGCCTCATTCAACGTCTGCGCCAAGCGAACGACCAGCCGGGCTCTGTTCTAAGCCGGGAATACGAGAGTCTGATCTACGGCGGCGACCACCCCCTGACATGGCAGCCCACCCGAGCCACCTACGAAGGCATCACAGCCGCCGATCTCAAAGCCGCCCACGGCGCCTTCTTTTTTCCCAAAAACATCCTTCTGGCCGCATCCGGCGACTTCGACAAGTCCGCGCTCAAAGCCAAAATCGACAAGCTCACCGCTGGCTGGCAAAACCGGAAAGCCTCCTTCCCAGCTCTCTCCAAAAAGTTCCCCCAACCCGAATCCGGTGTCTACTTCATCCAACAAAAAATCAACCAGGGCTACATCAGCCTCGGTCACCTCGGCATCGAGGAGACCAATCCCGACTATCCCGCCCTCCAGGTCATGAACTTCATCCTTGGAGGCGGAAGCTTTTCGTCCCGCATCACCATGAAGGTTCGTTCGGACGAAGGCCTGTCCTACAACCAGGGCAGCCGATTCACGACACGCTGGGGGTTCCCGGGGACCTTCTCCGGATATGTCCAGACTAAATCCTCCACGGTGGGCTACGCCATCTCCCTCATCCAGGCGGAGGTCATGCGCATCCGGAAGGAACCCGTCACCGACGACGAGATGGACACGGCGGTGAATTATTACCTGGAAAGTTTTTCCAATGTCTTCGAGTCGCCGCAGGGGACCATGTCGACCTTCGCCGAGCTGGAGATGACCGGAAGGCCCATGGATTATTATGCCACCTACAGAGACAGGATCCGGGCCGTCACCAAGGCGAAAGTCAAAGAGGTGGCCAATACATACATCCATCCCGATCAGATGGTTATCGTGATCGTGGGCGACTTCGAACCCTGCAACGCCGGCGGGGACCAATGGCTCGGCCCCCTGGACAAACTGGGGAAGGTCCACATGGTCACTCTCAAGGATCCCCTGACCGGTGGTGAGGTGACCAGATAGGAGACATCCACGGGTAAAAATGACTGTATGCTGGATAGTGACAAATGTGTATAAAAAGGGTTGAATGGGCGCTATTTGATCTTGTTATTGTAGTTGCTGTGCTGCCACATCCGGACGACGCGGCCTGAATCATCCCGTTCAAAGACGATCTCTTCTCCCAGCGTTTTGTCCTTTCTCACTCGGCGGAAGGTGTCGCCTTCGACATATTTCAAAATCGTCAGGCTGTCGGCCGGATTCTCCGAAGGGAGCGACAGAACAGCCAGATACCCCTTCCAGGGGAAGACCGCTGATTCGCCCCACCAGGGTTGTTCATCGTAATACCCGGCGTAGTCCTCCAGGTTGAGCCCCTCCTTTGCGTCCTCCGCCTTTTCGTCCTCGTACTTTTTCATCAGGGCCCTCATTCCCTCCGCATATTGTCCCGGATTGACCCCCTGGGCGTTGATCATGACGACAAAGGCCTGTTTCTTGGAGGGATCCATTCTCAGAATACTCCGGTACCCGGGGCAGGACCCGCCGTGGCCCACCATGGATTTTCCATCCACCTTGGAGACGGAAAATCCCAATCCCCAGGTCGTTTCCCAGTCGGGGTCCACCCAGTGCACCCGCTGCATCTCTCGAAGAGTGGAAGCCTTAAGAATTTCCTCTCCCCCCTTTTCGAGAAGGCGGAACTGCCAGCTGGCGAAACGGGCCAGATCGAGCACGGTGGAGGAAAAACCGGCTGCCGGAGCAATCCCCTCGGCCTGAAAGAGCTTCAGCATGTCCCGGGTGCCGTCCCGTTTGAGGGCGCTGTAACCTGTTGAGAGCTGATCTCTCCACAGGGATTCGGGCATTTTCGTACGGGTGGAGTCCATCCGAAGGGGTTGGAGGATGTTCTCCTGAATGTACCGGTCAAACGGCACGTCCGCAACATGGGCCACGATTTCTCCCAGGAGGGTCAGCCCGAGGTTGCTGTACTGGAAATACCTGGAGGCCGGATAGAGTGTTTTCTGGCTTCCCAGCTTGTTTTTGATCTGATCACTGTCCGGAAAAGGAAAATCAGGTCCGGTCCAGTAGGGATAATCCGCTTCACGGGGAAGGCCGGAGGAATGGGTGAGCAGTGACCGGATGGTGGTGGGCCCGGTATCCTCCCACTGCTGCTGAAGATTGTACCAGGGCAGAACATCCTCGATGCGGTCATCCAGCCGGAGTTTTCCCGCATCCCGCAGCTGCATGATGGCCACAGCCGTGAACAATTTGGAAATGGAGCAGATGCTGAAGATGGTATCGGGAGTTGTACCGACGTGGTTTTTTAGGTCCGCCATTCCAAAACTTCCGGCCCAGGGAACGGTTTGGTCCTCGATCAGAGCCGCCGTGATACCCGGCAGATGGTCGTAGTCGCGCTGCGCCTCCAGCCAGATATCGATCACATGGAATGCCTCGGAAAAATCGGTCTCCTTTTTATCCTGAG
>JAHIPL010000344.1 GCA_018894615.1 Acidobacteriota bacterium
ACATGTGTGCCCGGGGCCGGGTCGGTCCGGCCTCCCGCCGTTGCGCTCAGGATCAGGGTCCGTGAATCCTTCGCCATCCGGAAGGACATGGTCGGCCCTGAAAGACCGATATCGGTGATGTGGATATCGGCATGATGGGTGTGGCCCCTGGTGTTGCGGTAGATCACATGTTCCGTGTCTTGATCGTCCTTGAGCTCGATGTAGGCGCCCGGCCCGACATTGTCGGGATAGGTCGGCCCCAGCTGCGTGGACCCGTAATCGGCGGCAAACACCATCTTGTCCCAGTACTGGGCGTAAAAAGCTAACAATTTGATGGTCGGGTCCAAAACGGGGACAACGGCTTCCAGTCCGTAAAAAGGATAACTCGGCTGGCAGGCGGCGGGAGGGTAGCGCTCATCCACATGGGTGATGAGAAGGCCGCTTCTTCGCGATGCGTTTTCGTAATCCGGGTGGGCGCCGTTGAATCTGTTTTCAAGCAGAAGGTATTCGTGGGGGAATTCGATGCTTATTCTGTACAGGCGCGGGTTGGAGGCGGCGGCTCCACCGAGAGCATCCACCAAAAAAACGCCGCCGTTCACGATGTCAAACGGCTGCACCCATCCGTAATTGCTCCACTTCAGGTAGCCGCAGAAGTTGTACTGGTAGTTGGACGAACCCATGATGCAGTAGCGCCCGACCGGCTTGTTCTGAAAGTCGCTGTAGTCATACAGATCGGGACATCCTGTCATGTGGCCGTATTCATGGCAGAAAACGCTGATGCCTGTGTTTTCATCCCCCCCACCCAACCGCTCGTTGACGGCATTGTAATACTTGACCGTCACACCGAGATGGTTTAGATTGATGGTCCCCTTCTTCGGCCAGTAGAAATCGCCCCATTCCTCCCGGATACCCGCCCAGACGACGATAATGTCCATGATTCCGCCGTTGGCATGCCTGGTGAAATCATAGGACGGCTGCATATCCCGGATCCGGGTCATGGCGTCCTGAACGATGCGTTTCCAGGAATCGTTCTGTTTGTACCAGGAGGCCGTCTGAGGCAGCCGGATCCAGTCGGGAAAGGCATCCCCGACCGGCCAGAACCGGTTAAAGGAGGCGGCCTTGTAAAAATTGGTCATGCTGATTTCGCCCGGCGCAGCGCTGAAAAGTCGGTTTTCAAATCCGGCGGGCGGGTAGAATCCGTTCGACCAGAGGGTGGGCGGATCCGCTTCCGGCTGAAAATCCACGCAGATGAGAAAAACATTTTTTGTGCCGGCCAGCGGCTGCACGGCGGCCTGTTCTTCCTGAGGCGAGGTTGTGCGGATGCGCTCGTGAAAGATATCCGGACTGAGGCGGCGCAGTTCAGCTATTCGGAAGGACCGGTCGCTGAGATGTTTGCGCAGCCCCCATTCCCGCAGCCGGGCCGACGAATGCCGCCCGGCGATAATCCCGGATGGGACCAGCCGTCCGGCCTCCAGGAGGGCGTATTCAATAAAGCCGTTCCGGTTGTTTTTGATGAGGGTGTACCCCTCTTCCGATTCGATCCTGTGGTGAAATTCATCTCCGAAGACAAATCCGGTGATCAAGATTCCGTCCGGCTGGCGGAGTTGGATCTTTTCCCCCTCCACCGGATTCCCGAATATGATTCGACCGCAGAGAAGGACCATTATAACGGCGGCACATATTCTGAAGCTTCGCATTCACTAATGCCTATTCAGCGGGAGAAAGACGCTCATCACGTTTTTTGTGCATGAAAGTGGGCGATGCTCTCCTCTTTGGTCAGAATAATGAAGGAATAGATTCCCAGGGCAGTTCCCAGGGGGATATTGATCAGGTTGAGAAATGACATAACAAGGCACAAAATACGCCCCCATTCCTTTCCTTTCAGGACGCCGTATCCCGCCAGCACCTCGGGCAGCGAGAGAAAAGTGAAAAAAATCCCCGCCCCGATTCCGACGCCTCTCAGAATCACCGTTCCCGGATAACCGACATCCGGAATGAACGACAAACCGAAGAGCAGGAAAAAAAGCAGGAACCCGGCAAAAATGCCGAGTGCGCCGTAGACGATCCAGAAAATGCCGATGATATTGATCTGTTTATCCATTTATTGCTCCTTTACTCTCGGACAACAGCGGTGCCGTTGGCGCTGATCTTGAGCATGCTTCCGTCCGGCTTCTGTATTATAGGCCGAAGACAGGGCGTCTGCAATCGGTGTGATCTTCTTTCCGAAAACAAACGCGGTTCATCGATTATACATCCCGATCCTGTCCTCTATTCAGGATTTCTTTCATTTTCTTCTCCATCCTACGGGAATGGGTCCCTTTCCAGAACACGCGGCCGCACAGAGAACAGATTGAAAATGTGTTCGCCGACCCGTGAACAGAGGCTGAAACCAGATTGGCGGCGGCATCCCTGGAGAGAGGCGCGAGTTCGGCATTGCACTCGATACAGCGGCTGTAAGGGAGGACCTGTTCCCGCAGATTGAACGCGGTTAGAACCTGGTGGACCTGATCCTCCCACCGCTCGCTTTCGATGAACAGCTTCGGAAGATCCTTTGCCCGCGCGAAGAGACCAGTATCCCGCGTGAGAAGAGTCCGGCCCTCACTGCGGGCCTGTTCCATCAGGGCATCGTCCTCGATGCGGCCGTGAAACACGGTGTCGAAGCCGAGAATTTTGAGCCATTTGGCCAGCTTCCCCAGCATGCAGTCCACGGCAAACCTCATGGTCTTATTGTAAACGGAAACCGGACAAAGAGGAACCGTGCAAGCGGGAGGAGGGGAATGGACGGTGGTGGACGGTATGGGGCTCGAACCCACGACCTCGGCATTGCGAACGCCGCGCTCTCCCGACTGAGCTAACCGCCCACTCATTTGAATGGATTGCCTAATTTACCATTTTTCGCCTCTTTTTTCCACCCATTATTGATTACGAAGAATGAATCCTAACTATCCCCGTGATGGGAAATTCTATATTTCTGTGGATGAAGAACGATCCCATGGCAAATCTGAAGCGGAAAGTCATTGCCACGATAAAACACGTAGTTGACAAATGTGTCAACTATGAGTATTTTATAGCCTGGGGTGAAGTCATGAAGTTCTATTCTCCAAAAGCCGCCATTGAATTGTTCCATCTTGTACTTCTCGATATTCTTGGTAGAAAGGTTGATAAAAAGCATTACGCCCTAAAAGGAGGCAGTAATCTACGGTTTTTCTTCAAAAGTTTTCGATACTCGGAAGATATGGACTTGGATGTAAGCTCGGAGCTGTCAAAAGATAAGCTGCAGGACTCCATGAACCGGATCCTCGAATCAAAAACCATCGAGCAGATTCTCGATGTCAAGGGAATAAGAATGCAGCATAAATCGTCTCCCAAGCCGACAGACACGACGCAGCAATGGAAGTTTGCGATTTCTGCTCCAGGTTCAAATGTTTTGCTCCGCACAAAAATTGAGTTCTCGAGAAGTGGGAAGTTCACCGACATGGCTTTTGATTCGGTAGATGCAAATCTTATACGCACTTACGGACTGCCACCGATCTTGGCTAGCCACTATAAGCTTGAGGATGCGTATTTGCAGAAAGTGGTCGCCTTGGCAACACGTCGAGAAATCCAAGCGAGAGATGTATTTGACATTCACCTCCTGCTTGCTTCGGGAGTCGAAACGACCGTCGTATGCGAAGAAACTGCAAAGATTGTGGACAAAGCGAGGGAGAACGCTTGTGCTGTGTCATATGATATGTTCAAGAGTCAAGTCGTTTCCTATCTGCATCCGGATTATCAGGCACAATACTCTTCCCCGGAACTCTGGGACAAAATCGTTTTGACTGTGGAGGGGGCCCTGGAAGGTATAAATCGATGACACTTTCCGAGGCTCTAGTGAAAATCAAAACCATGGACCAGCCGGTTTTCCGGACCGCCGATGTTATGGCCGCACTCGACATCCAGAAATCTCATGCAAGCAAACTGCTCGAACGACTCGCCCGGTATGGACATTTCGCTCGGCTCAAAAGAGGACTTTGGGCCATGATAGAGGGGCTCGAGCCGTTGGCGCTTGTCCCACATATGACCGCTCCGTTCCCAAGTTATGTGTCTTTACAAAGTGCGCTTTTCTACTACGGAATGATTTCTCAGATTCCCGAGGTTGTTTACTGCGTTTCTCTGGCACGGACGAGAACTTATATAACACCGGCCGCAACAATTTCGGTTCACCACATTCCGGCTAGTTTCTTCTTCGGCTACAAAGAGGAAGGCGATAAGCAAATAAGAATTGCCCTGCCTGAGAAAGCTTTGATTGATGTCCTTTATCTGAGTCCCGCAAAATCTCGACTTTTTGCGGCCCTTCCTGAGATTGAGTTCTCATCAAAATTCGATCTCGAACGTGCACAAATAATGATCCGGAAGATCGTTGACTTACGCAGGAGAACGATGGTCTTGAGTCGTTTAGAACGGTTTTTAGCACAGAAGATGTAATCTAATAGTGCACTTCAAAGAGTTGAATTTTGCTTTTGAAAGTTTATAATTAAATTTGAAGGGGAATAAATGCAATTCGGTTTTCTGAGAATCACTATTTTTTATCTTCTTTTCTGTCTCAGTTTTTATGCCTGTAACCAAACGGAATGGAAGGGAACAATTGAAGTCAAAGACGGTGTGACTTTTGTGAAGAATCCAAGAGAACCCCTGTATGCAGAAATGAAATTAAATCTGGAGGAGGAGTTATCTATTAAAGGGATAAGCGAGAATGGGGATTTTATATTCGCCGAGGTGAGCTCCATCGCAGTTGACAGGAATGAAAACATATTCATTTGTGACAGGAAAGAGGCGAATATCAAATTATTCGATAGAAGCGGAAATTTTCTTGCAACAATAGGGAGGAGGGGACAGGGCCCAGGAGAGATGAGTGATCCTGAAAGAGTGTGCATTTCCAACAATGATGAATTAGTTGTCCTCGATGTTCAAAACCGTTGTTTTTTATATTTTTCACTTGATGGGAAATACATAAAAACTCTCAAATCCAGAGGGATGCTGTTGCTGGGATTGCACGTGGATTCGAAAGGAAACATTTTAGCCAGCACCCTGAAGCAGGGTCAGTCTTTTCCTGAGTATGAACTCATAAAATATGATCCTGACTTGAATCCTCAGTTTACAATCGGATCTATGCCGTACCAACAAAATATGAGAGCAATCAATCCATTTGCGCCGGGCTATACATACGCCGTCGATCAAAACGACAATATTGTCTATGGTTATTCAGACAAATATGAAATACAAATTTTTAGTCCGCAGGGAAAGAGTCTGAAAATAATCACAAAAGAATATGATGCGGTGAGAATCACCGATGCTGAAAAAGAAGAAGAGAAGAGCAAGGCTCCACCGTATGCAGGTTTTAATTTCCCCGATACTCATTCCGCTTTTCAGAGCATCAAATTGGATGATGAAGGAAGGATTTTTGTCAAGACATGGAAAAAAGAATATCCCGGAAAAGGCTTTTATTATGACATATTTGATTCTCAAGGAAGATATACTGCCGAAATATTCCTTGAAGCGATGCCTTCTTTATTCAAGAATCATAAACTTTATGCCATAGAAGAAGAGGAAGATGGATTTCAGGTTGTCAAGAGATACGGGTTTTCCACCCATTATTGATTACGAAGATTGACGCGCGTATTTGAGATGAGCATCACAATCCTTGTCAGAAAGGATAGGCTGGGGTATCATTGATGACATGAAATGAAGCTGTTGGATCAGCCTATAAGTCAAAAACCGCTTGACGACATCCATTTGGTGATTCAGTCAGGCGCACGTTATTTTCAAGCAAGGAGAAACAGACATGGGTGATAAGGGGAAAAAGGATAAAGGCAAAAGGGAAGATCAAAAAAAGGCCAAGCATAATCCGAAGGAAAAACGGAAACTGAAAAAAGAAAAGAAGAATAAATAAATGATCAGTTTTCCTCGGTGATCTCCAGTTTTTCGATGGCGTCGTTCTGCCGGATGCCGTTTGTGTTAGGCCCGGCGTTGGCCATGGAGATCGAGCCTGTTTCATGCTTGAGAGGATTTCCGGCAAGCTCATCTTCAAACTTGTAGCCCGGGCCTCCCCGTCCCGTTCCGGTGGGATCTCCCCCCTGGATCATAAAGTCTATGATCACCCGGTGGAAGGACACGCCGTCGTAAAATCCTTCTCTGGCCAGAAAAACAAAATTGTTGACCGTCCGCGGCGCGTGTCGCGGAGCGAGTTCCAACTCAATGGAGCCTCGGTTTGTTTTCAAAACGGCTTTGTAGGGTTTTTCCGTATCAATTGTCATAGCTGGTGGTATGTTCCACTGTTTAGGGGGCATGGGTCATTCTCCTTTCCATGAAGATCTATTATACACACTTCACCTTATTCATCCAATTTCAACGCCTCTCCAGGCCGAAATGAGGCCAACAGCTGGTCTCCACTCGTCCCCTTTCGGAAAGCAGTGCTCACGCGAACGACTCTCTCGCTGTTTTTGACAGTTCAAACCCCGTCTGCTAGCATCAGGGAGGTTGAAGCGGTAAATATAAAGGAAGGTTTCATGAGCAATTTTTTCCCTTTTAAACGGCTGTCGGCTCTGCATCTTCTGTTCGTTCTGGTTCTGCTCGCAAGTTCCAGCTGTGAGACGGTGGAATCCATGATGCAGAAAAAAATCAGGGCGGTCGAAAAAGGGCTTCTCGAATCCGTCACCATCGAAGGCCAACCGCTCAAGACATTCAACCTGGAAGAACGCATGCAGTACTACCGTGTTCCGGGTCTTTTGCTTCTCATTTTTGACCATCACCGGGTGGATTGGATGAAGCCCTATGGATTCAGGGAGGCGGGTACAGCCTCTCCGGTGACGGCAAACACACTCTTTCAGGTCGGGGAGCTGAGTGAACCGCTGACGGCGCTGGCCGTGATGTCTCTTGCGGAAAAAAACATCATCGAGGTGGACGGGGACGTCAACCGGTATCTTCTGAACTGGAACGTTCCGGAGAACAACCTGACCCGCGAATCACCGGTCACTCTCAGAACCCTGCTCAGCCACACCGCCGGATTCCCGTACCCCGCGCTGCCTTCCATTCCAATCGGGGAGCCCGTACAGACAACGGCCGACATCCTTCGGGGACGCCCTCCGGCGAAGAACGATCCTCTTCAGGTGCGGTTCAAACCGGGCAGTGAAGTCGGCATTTCAGCGGCGGGCTACGCGGTCGTGCAGCAGATCCTGGAAGATATCACGGGCGAGTCCTTTGCTGATTATATCGACGAGACCGTACTGAGGCCCCTCAACCTGCTGCACGCCTCCTTCGACCCCCTGCCGCTCGATCATTTGAGCCGCGAGGCCTCTTCCGGACACAGCCGGACGGGGGAACCGCTCGAAAACGGACGATCCATTCAGGCGGTCCCGGCATCGTCCGGCCTCTGGACATCGGCAGAAAACCTGGCCTCCTTTATCCTGTCCCTGGTGAAAACAGCCCAGGGAGAAGAGCCCGGGCTCATTTCCCCTTCATCGGCCCGCCTGATGCTCACCCCCGTCGCCGCCAACATGGCCATGGGACTGAACGTGGACGACAGGGGAAACGATCTCAATCTGAACCGCTGGGGAAAAACGGATGGATTCTCCAGCTATCTCATCTTTTATCCGGAAAGAGGGCAGGGAGCGGTTTTACTCTCCAACAGCGTCAACGGACAGTATTTGATCGAAGAAATTCTCCGAAGCCTGGCCGCGGCTTACGACTGGCCCCACTTCAAACCACAAGAAAAAAAGCTCTTCCGGCTTGATCCGGAGGTCTATTCCCGGTATGTCGGCCGCTACGAAATCAATCCCGACTACATTCTCGACGTCAGGCACGAGGACTACTATCTTGTCATCCAACCTTCGGGACAGGCGCCCACCCGTTTCTATGTGGAAAATCCGACCACCTTCTTCTCCACCTCGCCCTACATTCAGATCCAGTTCCTCCTCAATCCGGACAACAGCACCTCGGGACTCATTCTCCGCCAGTCCGGAACCGAAAACCGGGCTAAAAAAATCGGATGACCACAATCCTCTTATAACGGAATAAAAACCTGAAGTGACAATCACTGAAGAATTCTTCCTGCCGCAGCCGACCGGGATATTTGCATTGGCGATAAGGTTGGAGAATAGCCATCACTCCGAAAATCTGTATAATGGAGGAACGGAGAAACGGAAATGAAACAAAAAACAATCAAAAATTTTCACAAGTTTGTTTTTATTCTCATGCTGGTACCGGCCATATTGGTCCCCCCCCTTTCCGCCGCGCCTCTTTGGAAGCATGTCCTTCACAAGGATCTGCAGCTGTTCGGAGGGATCGTGGAAGCGGACGAGTTCGGAACATACTGGGACGGAGAGCTCCCCGAAGGCTGGATGCTCACAACCAGGGCCGAAAAACCCAGCAAGTATCACATCGATCTGGGCCAGCTTTCAGTCCGGAAGGAGGGCGGAGGGATTGTGTTTGAAATGTCCCGCTGGAACTTTGTCAACCGCAACCTGCAGGACGGATTTTCCGAATCCTTTATCGTCGCTAAAATGACGGCCATCGACCGTCTTCCCTCTCTGCGCTTCAGGGAAGAACGGGAACTCGGAGAAAAAAGGGCCGCGTTCCTGCAGTACAGTGCGCAGGAGGCGGCCGGAGCCTTCGGAGAAATCCGCCGCACCGTCGATTTCGGAGTCAGCTCCAAGGGCGCCGTCGTCCTGACGACAAGCCGCGGTCAGACCTGGAAGATCTACATCGAAAATTTTGCCGGTTCCGGCTACCTGTTCGCCCAGCCCGTCGATGAAACCGGGCCTTCTTCCTCCAAAAAACAGACCTATGTCAAGGATCTGGAAAACAGCTGGCGGACCGATCTGGACGGGGACGGACGGATCGATATCGTCTGGAATCACATCTCCCACATCCGCTCGTCCAATTTTTCCGTCCTTCAGGGACAAAAGATCGCCGTTATCGCCATCTACGAAAAATAGAACGGCCGGCTCGGCTGAAAGAGAACCGGACCGGAACACCAAACAGCCCTTATTTTTTCGGAGGTTTTGAATGAAAAAAACCGGAAGAGAGAAACACCGACTCGGAAGACGCGAATTTGTCAAAACAGCCGGACTGGGCGCCGCCGAAAATCCGGAGATCGTGGGGCGGATCAGGGCTATACTGGAAGAAGAGCGAACGCCTTCCGAGCTTTTTCCCCTCGTTCGTAAAAAGGAATAATCAATCGAAGGGACCAAACGGCCCTGCGCCGCAAAAGGAAAGGACACTCCCGACAGCGATGAAATCAGGAAAACAGAAGCCCCTTCTCTCCGTTCTCGTCAAACCGGCCGGACCCGACTGCAACATGAGCTGCACCTACTGCTTTTATCTCGAAAAAGCGGCCCTTTACCCCAAAGACAAAAACCACCGTATGGACGAAGAGACCCTCGAAAACCTGGTCCGTCAGGTGATGGAGCAGGCCGGCCGCCAGGTCTCTTTCGGCTGGCAGGGCGGCGAGCCGACCCTGATGGGCCTCGATTTTTTTCGGAAGGCGGTGGAATTCCAGCAGCGGTACGGCCGCGGGCAGACCGTGGGAAACGGCCTGCAGACAAACGGCATCCAAATCGACGAAGAGTGGACGGAATTCCTGCACGCCTACCGGTTTCTTGTCGGCCTCTCGCTTGACGGCCCGGAGCACATACACGACCACTACCGCCGCCTGAAAGGAGGCGGGACATCGTGGGCCAGGGTGGCGGACAAGGCCCGCCTGATGCTGGAGGGCGGCGTCGAGGTCAACGCCCTGGTGGTCGTCAACGACCACTCCGTCCACTTTCCCGAGGAGATCTACGAGTACCACAAATCCATCGGACTGACCTTCCAGCAGTACATCCCTTGCATCGAAACCGATCCCCGGGCGCCTGATCAACCCCTGCCGTTTTCCGTTCCGCCACTTTCCTTCGGAACATTTCTGTGCACGCTGTTTGATCTCTGGATCAGAGATTTCGAAGACGGCATTCCCACGACATCCATCCGTTTTTTTGATTCCGTTTTTCACAGCTATGTCGGACTTCCGCCCCCGGAGTGCACGCTTCTGAAAGAATGCGGCGTGTACGTGATTGTGGAGCATAACGGGGATGTGTATGCTTGCGATTTTTTTGTGGACCCGAAGTGGAAACTGGGCAACATCCGGAATAAAAAAATCAGCGACATGCTGAACTCGGCCCTGCAGACGCGGTTCGGCCGCATCAAATCCGCTCTTGCGCCCGAATGCCGCTCCTGCCGCTGGCTTCCCCACTGCCGGGGCGGCTGCCCCAAAGACAACATCATCTCGACGGAGCCCACCGGCCTCAACCATTTCTGCCCCTCATTCAAGATGTTTTTTGAACATGCCGACACAACGATGCGGGAACTGGCCGCGGATTGGAAAAACCGGCAGACCTTCCAACAGCCTCTTTCACCTTCGCTCCAAACACAGGACAAAAGAGAGATCGGCCGCAACCATCCCTGTTCCTGCGGCAGCGGGCTCAAACATAAAAAATGCTGCGGCGCCCGGTAAAATTTTTTTGACTTTTTTCCCAATCCTTTATAGAGTGAAGCCGACGCAATTCGTTAGGGCTAATTTTGAAAAAATCGACAGCTGTTATCCTGTTCAAAGTCGTTCTTTTTATCGTCGTTCTCTATGCCTTTCTGTTCTCCATTCAGCTTATGGGCTCCGCTTTCAAGCTCCTGGGCAAAGGCTTCGCCGAAACCCTCATTCAGACGACCTCCAATCCGTTTGTCGGGCTTCTGATCGGCATCCTGGTCACCAGCATCATTCAGAGCTCGTCCACCACCACATCCATCGCCGTCGCCTCGGTGGCCGGGGGAATTCTGACCCTGCGGGGCGCCATCCCCATCATCATGGGGGCCAACATCGGCACCACCATCACCAATACCATCGTCGCCATCGGGCACATCACCCGAAAACAGGAGTTTGAACGCGCCTTCGCCGCCGCCACCGTGCACGATTTTTTTAACATACTGGCCGTCCTCGTCTTTTTCCCCCTGGAAATGACAACTCATTTTCTCGAAAAATCGGCCGTCTTTCTGGCGGGACTTCTGGATGGGATGGGAGGCATCAAATTCCTCAGCCCCCTGAAAGCCATCACCACGCCCCTTATCACCCTGGTAGAGGATCTCCTGCCCATTCCCGCCGTTCTCATCGGCCTGTCCCTTGCCATTCTTTTTTTCTCTCTGGTGCAGATGGTCAAGATCATGCGGTCGCTCATGATGTCGAAAATCGAGGTTTATATCGACCGCTTTCTGTTCAAGAACGACCTGACGGCCTTTCTGCTGGCCATGACGGTGACCGCCGTCATCCAGAGCAGTTCGGTGACGACCTCTCTCGTCATCCCCCTGGTCGGCGCCGGTCTTCTCACAATCCGGAAAATATTCCCCTTCATGCTCGGAGCCAACATCGGAACGACGGTGACCGCGATTCTCGCCTCATTCGCCACCCTCAATCCAGTGGCGATCACGGTCGCTTTCACTCACCTTCTGTTCAACATGTCCGGAATCATCGTTTTTTATCCGCTTCGGCGGATCCCTATTTTCCTGGCGGAATCACTGGCTAAAATAACATCCAAATCCAAAAGGAACACCATCCTGTTTGTGGTGCTGTATTTTGCGCTGTATCTTGTCCCGCTCATCTTTATCCTTTAAAATGAAGGAGAATCCGATAAAGAGGAAACCATCCATGTTTAAGAAAATATTTAATACCTGGAGAAGGGAAGGGCTTCTTAACCAAGCCCTTGACGCCACGGAAAACATGTTTCTGCTCGCTTCCCACAACTTCGACATCGCCACGGACGAGCTCGTCAACAATCTGGATGTCAACAGAGCCGACATCTACGCCAATGACCAGAAGATTAACGCCAACGAAAAGAACGTCCGCCGCAAGGTGCTCGAACACCTGACGCTCAATCCGAAGCAGGACACAACGCACGCCCTTATCCTGATCACCGTGGTCAAGGACCTGGAACGCATCGGCGATTACATCAAGAATATCGTGGAGTTGGCCTACCAGTATCCGAAACCCCTACCGGACGACAAGTACACCCGGGAACTGATCACCATCCGGAACAACCTGGGAATACACCTGAAGGACGCCCTCGGTATTTTTAAGGTGGGGGATAAGGACAAAGCACAGACGTTTTATCTATACTACCGCGAAGTCACGAAAAAAACGGATGCCCTTCTCATTCATATTCTGGGAGACAGCAAACTCAAAGTACGAGAGGCGGTCATCTATGCCCTGTTCGCCCGCTATCTGAAAAGAATCTCCGCCCACCTGGCCAACATCCTGACGACGGTCATCAATCCCTTTCATCTTGTCGGATACGGCGTCAAGGGCGAAGAAGACAAGGAAGAGATCGATTAACAAACAGGAGTGACAATTCCCTCAGATTTCGGCAGGGGAAAACTCAATCCAGGTATTTTTTCCCGGCGGAGTAAGCCTTGCCGATCACCTTTCCGAAGCCGTAGTAAAGCCCGCATTCCGGAATGTATATCATGGGCATCACTCTGGAAGCATCGGGCAGCCCTTCTTCATTCAGGACTTCTTCATCGGCCTTGACGTCGAGGATCTCGCCGATGATCTGGGTGTGAACACCGATCTCCACCGTTTTTATGAAGGCGCACTCCAGAACAAGCGGGCTCTCTTCCACATACGGCGCATCCACCACCTCGCTGCGGACCGGGGTGAGGCCCGTCCGATGGAATTTGTCGACTTTTCGGCCCGAGACCATTCCGAAGTAATCAGCTTCGGCCACATGCTTTTCAGACAGGATGCTGACCGTGAAGGCCTTCCGTTTCAAAAGGCTTTCATAGGTGTAGCGGTTCAGGCGTAAAGAGACGCTCAAGCTGGGGGGCTTGGAACAAACCACCCCTCCCCAGGCGACGGTCATGGCGTTCGGGCGGCCGCTTTCATCATAGGTCCCGACCAGCAGAACCGGCGTCGGCATCAAAAGAGTTCGGGCGCCAAGGGATTTTTTCATCTGAATAACCGGTATCAGCGGTTGATCTGATCGATGAGGGAACAAAGCTCGACCAGATTGATGAATTCGGCCCGGTAGCCGAACGAATCGTCGCCCCTGGCCTCCCGCGCCCAGCGCAGGACATCTTTCAGATTTGCTTGTCCCTTGAATTCCGAATCCCGGAGGATCATACCCCAGGCGGCCACAGCGGCGGAAAAACGGAAGTTAAGGGAGGTTTTCGAGAGCACGATGTATTTATCCACCAGCGGCTGCACGATGAGTTTGCTGGTGTCCCCGTCGGGCGCCTTGTAACGGAGCTTGATGGTCAGGAGTTCCTTCGTTTTGAAAGCCTCGGGGCTGATTTTGGTTTCCTGGTACTTCAGCTCGTCCACTCCGGGAATCTCTTCTTTGGAACCATAAGGGATGATTTCGTAGAGGGCGGTCACGGTGTGGCCGGCGCCCATTTCCCCGGCGTCTTTGGTGTCATCGGCGAAGTCTTCCTTCTTCAGCATCCGGTTTTCGTAGCCGATGAGCCGGTAGGCCTTAACCTTGGCCGGATTGAACTCCACCTGGATCTTGACGTCCTTGGCGATGGTGAAGAGCGTCCCGCGCATGTCATCCAGAAAGACCTTCTTGGCCTCCAGCAGCCCGT
Source organism: Acidobacteriota bacterium (assembly GCA_018894615.1). Classification (GTDB taxonomy): domain Bacteria; phylum Acidobacteriota; class Aminicenantia; order Aminicenantales; family Aminicenantaceae; genus JAHIPL01. The sequence continues at coordinate 13,615 of JAHIPL010000344.1, forward strand.
CGATGTAGTAGTAGTTGCCGTTTCCCTTGTCGGCCAGCTGCTCCATGCGGCCGTCCTTGTAATTGCCCATGCCGAAGCCGCAGATGGTGAGAAAAATACCCCGCTGGCGCTTTTCTTCGATCATACGGACGAGGTCTCCGGTGGACGAGGTCCCGATGTTGAAGTCTCCGTCCGTAGCCAGGATGATGCGGTTGTTGCCCCCCTTGATGAAGTTTTCGGAGGCCGTCTTGTAGGCCAGCTCGATACCCGCTCCTCCGGCCGTCGACCCGCCGGCCGAAAGCTTGTCGATAGCGGCCAGAATTCCGTCCATCCGGTCGCCCGGTGTAGAAGGAAGCACCAGTCCCGCCGCTCCGGCGTAAACGACGATGGCCACACGGTCTTTCGGCCCGAGATTTTGTGTCAGCAGCGTAAACGCGTTTTTCAGGAGCGGCAGTTTGTTGTCCGCATTCATGGACCCGGAGACATCGATCAGAAAAACCAGATTGCTGGGGGGAAGCGCCTCCCTGTCAGGTGTTTTCCCCTGCAGACCGATGTGAACCAAACGGTGATCGGGATTCCAGGGGCAGTCGGAAATTTCAGTGAACACGGAAAAGGGATGCTCCTTCCCGGGAAGAGGATAATCATAGCGGAAATAATTGATCATCTCCTCGATCCGGATGGCGTCCTTCGGCGGCAGTTGGTTCATTTTGATGAACCGCCGCACATTGGCATAAGAGGCCGTGTCCACATCGATGGAAAACGTGGACAGGGGATTGGAGAGGGCCGACAGATATCCCGTCTCAAAAATGCGGTCGTACTCCTCCGTATTGAACGGGGGATGAGTGGCTGGAGGAGCGTAGGCGACATCCGACATCCGAGGGTGGCGGTCAGCCTGAGTCCGCACTCCGCCCATAACTCCGCCGACGACGCCTCCTTTGGCCTCCGCTTCCATCACTTCGGTCTCTTCCCTCAAGACCTTCGATTTATCCGTTCCCCCTTCGGCTGCAAGGATGACATCCACCTTGACGGTGTGTTTCCCGTCATAAAAAACATTCCGGCTCTCGACCGTCAGAAAGCCCTGCATGCCGAATCGGAGTGTGTAGCGACCGGGAGTGAGATTTTGAAAAATGTAGATGCCTTTGGCGTCACTCACGGTCCGAAAGACCTTTCCGGTTCCTTCATCAAGGGCAAACACCAGCACTTCGGCCAGAGGCCGGCCCAACACATCCACAACCGTCCCTTCGACGGAAACGATCGCAGAATTTCCTGTCTGTCCCGCTACAAAAGACAGGCCGAGCAGCAGCAAGACAGCCGCCGCGATTCCCATTCCTTTTTTCATTCGAGTCCTCCTTAATAAATTTTCCACAGACAGCAGCAGGCTTCGCTTTGCCCGTTTTATATACAATCAGATATACGTTTTATTCCAGCTCTTTTACACCTTCCCGCTTTCGCAATTAAAGCCCGGTGCGTTTTACGTCCATTCCATGCGATCAGGAAATCGTCCGCGAGAGAGCCGTCAGCAGAAAAGCGGCGCAGGCCCTTTATTCCAACCGCTTGATGATATGCCAGCCGTACTTGCTCGTGTCCGGATGGAAAACGGCCAGGCCGACTTCATCGACGCCCAGACCGAAACCGATATCACCAAAGGCCTTGACCATACGTCCGCGTTCGAATATCTGCTGCCCCGGATCCGCGGGGACATCAAAATTGGCCATCTTGTAGATGCCTGGATGGGAGTCGTCGGTGTACTCCTTCACGAGCGCATCGAAATCCTCTCCCTTTTTCGCTCTTCCAAAAATCTGCGCGGCCAGGACGGCAGCCTCCTCCTTGGTCCGATTGATCTCCTTTCCGGGGATGGTTCCCTCAAAGGCGATCAGGACATGCTGGACGGTGATCACATCCGACTGTTTTCCGCAGGCCGAAAACAAAAGCAGCGGAAACAGCAGTAAAACGATGGTTTTTCCCTTCATTTCCTACCTCGCTCTTCCGGCTTTTTTCTCATTCCGATGGGAGAAGGCCGGATTATTGATAGCTCTATTATAGGCTATTGGGAAAATGGTCACAATGGAGAGGGGTTTCAGTCGGAGAAATATCCCTGTTGATGATAGATATTGAGAGAGAGGAGAACGACAAAAAAAGCTGGTATTCCGGATCAATTAATTGGCATAGTATCCGGCCCGATGCACGACCCTGAGATCATTCCGGTTTTTGATTCTGACACTGATATCTTTGAACTGTCCGTTCTTCCGGTAGTTTTTCGGTGCATAGTAAACCAGATAATAGGTTTCGGACGCCTCAACCGCATTGCGGAAGAGAGCCCGGGGATTGGCGGAACTGTCCACAAAGCCGCCGGAAGCCAGGGCCATCTCCCGGAAGGCGGCATAGATGTCCTCGGAATGCTCTTCCATCCGCACCCCCGGAATGTCCTCGGGCGGTTTGGTGATGTAGAGGAAATGCATGGAAATCGTCGAGTCGGAATAGGCCCTCTTGATGAGATCCACATCAAAGGGAATGTCCCTTTTGTAAAAATCGAACAAACCTGAAACCGTGTGCAGGATGTCCGGTCTGTCCTGATAGAGGCTCAGGTACTGATTGATAATGCGTGGTTCGATTTCCGGAATGAATTCTTTCTGGTAGAACAGAAACACATATTTCTGGCCTTCTTTTGTTTTCAGAAAACCGGCATAGTCTAAAAGGCGCTTCTGGTCGACAAAACGCAGGCTGTCCAGCTTGCTGAGCAGCGCGGCATAGGTCGTCAGCTGAAGGTCCAGGCTCAGATCCTTGTAAGCGGCCGCCCCGAATTCATCGGGACGGCTGACCAGCCCGGCATCCGTATTGGATTCAGCGTCTCCCCCGGCCAGGGCGGCTGTCAGCGCTTTCACCAGGCCGGCCAGAGAGTTGATGGCATTTCGATAATCGGAGCTCCCGATCAAGGCATCCCGCCGCAGCATCTCCCTCAACTGTTTGACGACCTCTTTTTTGGTCAGCCGCTCAAACGTCTGATCCTTGAGACGGTAAGTCTTGATGGGAGTGACGACCGTCAGGCGGTCGCCGGGGAAATAGACCTCTTCGATAAAGTATTCGAGGGCATCTCCCAGCCGGGGAAGAAACTCGGTGATTTCAAAAAAGAGATAAAATTCCCTGTTGGTTTTCGGCACGAATTTCTTTTTCTCTTCGCTCCGTTCGATCGTGCGTTTGTTGATCAGATAGACGGCATCCACTTTTTGAAGGACCCCGTCCTCATAGAGTTCAAAATCATCGAGCTTCAGGTCAGGGACAAACCGGCCCTTCTCAAAAACGCGGACCGGCACCTCGATGTTGACGACGAGGGATTCTTCCTTCAGTTTTTCCTGACCTAACCCGAACAGAACAAGGCCGATCAGCGCAAGGAGCCCGGTCATATACTTCATCAAATGCAGTTCCTCTAATTTATTGATCAAATAGAGCTATAGGATATTATACTGAACTTTCATTAGAAGCAAAAATCATGCCATAAGGTATCAGGGTGGGAAATCGGGCGGATCTCAGCAAATGTGTAAAAGTGTTAAATTATTTAAACAATATTTAAACAATATTTAAACAATATTGACTTGCTATCAGGTGAATGCTATATTCCTTCCTTCCTTACATCACAAGACGGACGGATCCGGACAGGCCGAATG
>JAHIPL010000057.1 GCA_018894615.1 Acidobacteriota bacterium
CTGGAGGGCGACGGCGATACCGCCCACCTTCATCAGTTTGATGTTCACCATATCGACCAGATTGCGCCGGGCCAGCCGGAAAGCGTCCCGCAGCGTCATCAGGCTCTCGTCCGCCATGACCGGAATGGACACTCCGTTCGTGACCCGGCCGAGAAGGTCGGGCTGTCCGACGGGTGTGGGCTGCTCGATGAGCTCGATCCGGACCTCCTTGGTTTCATGAACGAACCGGATGGCTCCCTCTTCGGTGTAGCCCTGGTTGGCGTCGAAACGCAGTTCGATCGCGGGACCGACGGCCTCCCTCACCCGGAACATGCGCCGGATGTCCTCTTCCAGATTCATTCCCCCTTTGATTTTCAGGGCGCGGAATCCGTCCTGGGCCAGCAGACGGGCCCGCTTCGCCGTTTCCTCCACGGATAGAATCCCGATGGTGACACTCGTTCGAATCCGGCGGCGGAATCCTCCCAGTATTTTCCAAAGCGGAAGGCCCGCGGCCTTTCCGAGAATGTCATGGAGCGCCATATCCACGGCCGCCAGGGAGGAGGGTCGGGAACGTAGAGGCCCTTCCAGACGCTCCATAAGCATGGCGGATCGAAGCGGATCCGATCCCACCAGAGCCGGCGACGCCATCTGCTGCAGGGATTCCAGCACCATGTCCGGGGTTTCGCCCGTGACGGCCAGGTCCGGCGCGGCGCATCCGAATCCCGTCAGGCCGCCGCTTGTTTCCACCCGCAGGAAAACGTTGTGAGCCTCAGCGATCGTTTCGTAGGCGATGGTGTAGGGCTCCTTCAGGGCGAGGTCGACGGGCCAGGCTTCGATCCGGGTGATTTTCATCGCGTTCAGTATTTTTTTTGAAAGATTTCGTCGAGGGTCAGGCTTTTGAGATCCTCGACGAATTCGACAAGGTGGCGGATCATGTGATCCCACATGATCTCTCCTTTCTCCCGGGTCGCCTTTGTCGGGTCGCCCAGAACCCCCGATGCGGATATTTTGGATGTGCGGGCGTACCATTCCACACTGCGCTTGGAGCTGAAGTCCAGGTAGCGGCTGGAAAACCGGGGGATGAATTTTTTCATCCGGTCCCGGCGCACGGCCTCAGGACGCACAGCCATCGTGGTCGACGTCTCGATCTCCCCGGCGTGGACATCGTTCGGCGTCTCGCTCAGCTCCTGAATATCCTTGTCGCTTGTCTCCCCGGTTTCAACACAGGTAAAGATATAGGCATCCCTGTTGATCATCTGCGCCGCGAACTGGAGCGAGGGGACGTTGCCTCCGTGGGCGTTGATGATGACCAGTTTTTTAATGCCGTTCCGGGCGGCGCAGATCCCGATGTCATAAATGATTCGAGAGAGGGTCCGAGGACTGACGCTCATCGTACCGGCAAAATCCTCATGATGGTAGGAGACGCCGTAGGGGACAAGCGGAAGCACAAGAGGCTTGGGGAAGGAGCAGTTCTCCGCCACTCTTCTCGCCAGATAATCGGCATCAAAAGCGTCCGTATCCAGGGGAAGGTGAGGCCCGTGCTGTTCGATGGATCCCACAGGCAGGAGGGCGACATCCACCTCCTTGAACCTGACTTTGGCTTCCGGCCAGGTCAGCTCTCCCAGAAGGTAGTTGTCCTTCATCCCGCTCTTTACCTCCTTGTCCATCCCATCCATCCGGGCCGAAAAAGGATTGGGATCATCCGCCGCGGATCCGGGAATGAGCGGAAATTCCTCCCAGTGTTTTCCGACTGTTCTGACCGCACCGTGGGCGTGTTCGGCGAAGATGGACCAGATCCGCCGCCGAATATCCAGGGGAAGGGTATTCAAGGGCGATTTCCCCGGGTCAAACCGCAGGCGCATGATTTCCGGCCGTTCTTTTCCCTGCAGGGAGGACGGGGGCAGGTGACCGCCGGCCTTCAAAAGATGGAGCAGATGCTCCGCTCCGGGAGCCTCCTGGTGGACCGGCTTTTGGGCCAGTTCCTTCAAACAAAATTCGATCTGTTCCGGCGTGTAGCCGCAGCGCTCCGGATCCTCGCTCAACGCAATCAGCATACCCACGATCCGGCGGCATTTTTCACAGCGGCCGCACGGCAGAACCCGAGTGTTGTGGACATGGGCGGCGTGGCAGGAGACCTGGTGACGCTGGAGGTCGGGGTACCGTTTGACCAAAATATTTTCGATCAGTATTTCCGATAGCGGACGCAGCAGGGAAAACTGCATCAGGTTCCATTTTTTATCCAGAAAATAGCGGGTCATCCGGTCATCGAAATAACGGCTCTGGTCGTACAGGCCGTCGTAATGGGTGATCCCCTCATGCAAGGTTCGATTCGTGGTGTCGAATTCATCACCGATGACGATGCGCTGCAGCCCCCTTTTTTTCACCAGGGGAAGAATTCCGAACAGAAAAACAGCCACCGTCCAGAGGCGGATGGGATACTCGTCGGAGCGGATTCCCAAAAAATCACTTCGGATAAAAGGCAGCCGGCGCAGCATCCAGGAGAACAGTCTGTCTGAGTTAGTCCAAATCCGGGAGGTTTCAGCAAAGGTCTCCATAAAATACCGGTACGCGTTGAGGGCGGTGAACCAGTGGCGGCCGGACTCATTGACAAAAATCGGGTGTACGGTCTTTCTCAACTCCTTCAGCAGGCCGAAGCTCAGCAGGCTGTCCTTTCCGCCGCTGGAGAGGACGGCGTAGCCTTCGGGATCCGTCCGCCAGACCGGATAGTCTGCGCTTTTGAGATCCGTTTTGTTCTCAACAGAGGAAAATTCCATCCTGGACTGAAGATAACTTTTTTTTTGTAAGACCGGAAGATCTGCAGCGTCCCCGGTCAGAAAGGGATTGGGCTCGAGGAATTTCTTGACATAGATCTCACGGGCGGTGTTGGCCGCCATGTCCTGAATAAAGCGCCTGTCGTGGCCGTCGAACACTCCGTGAAACAGAATCTCCCTGCAGAAAAGGCCGTAATTCAGGGCGACCTGGGCTGAAAGCATGGAAGCTAGATTGAGATCGGCCGAAAGGGAGGGATCAAACACATCCTCTCCGTACACATAGAGGAATTTGAACATCTCCGTCCGCCCGCCGGCCGTCACGGTGTAGGGGACTTCCAACCGCCGCTTCCCCAGGCGGACGGGCCCCACCTCCAGCCTGTCGATCACCAGAAGACGGCTCAAGGCGTCTGCAGCGATCTCTTTCACCGGATTTTCCTTTTTCCCCGTACAAGCGGAACGAGGATCTCCATCAATTTGTCCGCGCCGTCCAGCAGAACATCGACGGCGGCAAGCCCCGTCCGTTGGGTCAGATCCCCGCAGGCTTCCGCCAGTTTCTCCGGGCTCAGATTATCGTGATTAACGGCCAGGGCCACCACCGGTTTGTCCGAGATCACCTCAACGGCCTGTATCTGCCGCTCGATGGGCTGAATGGGATAGCCGGGAAAGCCGTCGTAGTCCCTCCGGCCGGGCGCATGCTGCAGAACGACCGCATCCGGCCTCCCGGCAGCCAGAAGCTCAAATCCTCCCGGGTATGCAGGATTCATCAGACTCCCTTGCCCCTCGAGAACGATCACATCGGGATGGACATTCTTCCAGGCCGACCATACGGCGTGTTCGATCTCTCCCGAAATAAAATCATTGATGCAGGAATCGAGGATGAACCCATATCCGGTGCCCTGCATCCAGGCGGTCTGTCCCGTACCGATGAGTTCCGCCCTGTATCCGAGCGAGTTGAAGGCGTCGACGAGCAGCCAGGCGGTCGTCCGCTTCCCGACGGCGGAATCCGTTCCTAGAACAGCCAGTTTGAAGGAAGTCACTTCCTCGATTTTTCCGCTGAAGAAATGGAGACGGTCGCGGGGTGGGGGCTTTCGCACGTCCCGGATTGTAAGCCCTCGTTCTTCGGCCAACCGCACCAGCTCCGGGTCTTCCGTCAGAAAATCGTGGAGGCCGGAATCGACATGCAGCCCGTTCAAAAGAGCCTCCCGAACCGCGGTTCGGTCTTCCGCCGCCAGCCGCCCCCCGTCAGGAGCGAGGCCGATGACAAAATGGGAGACCGGATGTCCTTCATCTACCAATCGGGACAGGGCTTCCTTCAGGCCGCCGTAAATCGGAATCCCCGACCGGCGGTTATCGAGAACCTCACCCGCATCCAAACCGGACCGGACGGAATCGATGACACCCAGAATTTTGTATCGCTCCGTCCTCCGGACAAGGCCGTGAGCGGTTTTCCCGTTGGGTGTTCCGAACGCTCCTTCACAATAGACAAGGGCCGATCCCTCGGGGAAATGTTTCATCATTTTCTCCCGGTCAGTATCATCACAAAGCGGTCATTGTCTATCAACGCCTTTTTATGGCGGCTGAGGAGGGCCAGGAGTCCGGCCGTCGAAGCCGGCATCACGTTCAGTCCTTCCTTCTCCCGGATAAAACGGGAAAACTCCAGCATGTTTCTATCCGAGGCATAGGCCGCCCAGCCGCCGCTCTGCCGAACGGACTCAAGGGCCAGATCGCCGTCGATGGACTGCCAGTTGACCAGCGGTTCATTGACGGCGGTCTCCTTGATTTTTTCCGGCTTGAGGTTATCGCAGAGCTCGATGTTTTTCAGAAAGGCATGAACGATGGGGTTTTTCCCGTAGGAGGAGCCAGCGACGATATGGGGAACCCGCGATGTTTTTCCCCGGCGGTACAGGCTGACGAATCCCCTGTGGATGCCGGCCAGGGTAGTGCCGTTGGATACGGGCACGGCTAGATAACCAGGGGCATCACGCAGCTCGTCATAGATTTCGTTGGCGATTTCTCCGTAAGCCTTCAGCTGAAGGGCGGTGTTGGCACCTCCCGGATTGGCGTCATAGGTTTCCTGTTTCTCTGCGAATTCACGGGACACGACCACCGCGTTTTCATAGTCGCCTTCCACCTTGATGATTTCGGCGCCGAACCGGTAGATTTCCGCCGTCCGCCGCGTGTGGTAGGACTCCGGAATATGGACCAGGCATCTGATCCCGGCCAGAGAGGCGGCGAAGGCCATCGCCACACCGTAGTTTCCGCAGGTGGCCAGGGTGACCGCGTCAAAACCACGCCGGAGCGCATCCATGACCTGGGCGAAAGCGATGCGGTCCTTCTGAGTTCCGGTCGGGTTGCCTCCCTCGAATTTGAGATAGATCTGACGCAGCCCGACCTCCCGTTCGATGTTGCGGGCACGCGAGAGGGACGTGTCTCCGATCTCGGAGTCAAAAATATCCTCGTACGCCTCGAGGCGCTCGACAAGAGGACGGCTTGGATCGGAGGCGATCGTCTTCTGCTGCTCGATTTCGGGAGTGATGGTGCTGATATGGGAAGTGGCTTCGTCGAGGAGAAACAGGTTGGATGATATTCCGGATTCGGTCTCAGCGGTCCCGTTCTTGTCCGAAGAAAAGGAGGATGGTTTGTTCATTGTTGTGTCATCTCTTTAACCAATTGTCTCTGTCACTATATAGCACAGCTTTTGAATTTCAACAATGGTGAATAAAAAATCCATCCAAATCCAGGGCCTAAGGATATTTAGGAGCACAAGGAGATATAAAGCTAAAGACCAGTCATTTTTTCACAAGGGTATTGACGGAGAAACAGCTGTAGTCGCGTCCAGGCCAGGCGACAAAAAAACTCCGCTCGATTTTGTCCATATCGATACGGTTGAAGACCAGTTTGGCTTTGGTTCCGGAGGGTGCATTTTCCACCGTTTCCGTCATAAATTCCAGGATTTTCCCGTCTTCGGGCATGGTCTCCAGGACATATTGATTGACGAATCCCTCAATATAAAAGCCCCTCAAAATGAACAATTTTCGGCCGGCATCATAACTAAATATCCCCATATCCTCGTGGATCTAGCCCTCGGGATTTTTTTCCTGCGGTTTGAACTCGGACCGGGTTTTCATCAGAAGGAAATTTCCGTTTAGAATGAAGGCATAGGTCTGAACGGAACTCGACTGTCCGGAAAATCCGTCTCCTGTCCCTTCCCATGTGCCCTCCAGAAAACGGAGTGGCTCCCAGACATCCGTTTTCTGTTCCGTCTGAGGAAAGACCAGCGGTGGAAGAAGACAAAATAAAAGTCCGATTCTTTTCATGGTTATTTCCTTTATTCAGGCATTGTACCCGAATTCACCTGCAGGGAAACAACAAGGCCGCCTTGCCAACTCAAAGTGACGGAATCGTTTAAACATCTTCGGGACCAGGAAGAGGCCGATCCTCCGCTTCGCAGATTTTTTTCAGAGTGGAAAGACTCCAGGGATTGTCAAAATCAAAAAAATGTCCCCAGGGAAGCTGCAGCACGGACAGCATTTCCTTCGTTTGGGGATCAAATGCCGGAGAGAGGATTTTCGAGACTGCGGAAAGATCGATCTCGCTCAATTTGAGGGTCACAAATTCGGAGACAAATCCGGTATGGATGGCCAGGCGGCCCAGGCCATGGGTGAGGATATAGTCCTCGGCCCGACGGATCCGCCGCTCTCCGACATCGCTCAGGACATGGATGTATTTCTGATGAAGGATCCACTCATTGAGGAGGCGGCCCACCTCCGCCGGCGAGAAGCTTTCCCAGAAAACGCAGGGCATTCCCGGTTTGACCAGGCTGCCGATGACAAAGGCCCCCGCGCCGTATCCGGACAACCCCTTTTTTTCACAGAGACGCATGGTATCCTTGAGCAGAAGAACCTGTTTTTTTAAGGGGAGGAGATCAAAGGCGGCTATATTGACGAGATGTGTTCCGAGCGTCGTCCCCAGCAGGCGGAGAGCGATGGTTTTGCGGTTGCTGTCAAAACAGAGATTGACAAACTCTTCCGCCTTTTTGGGATCATCCCGCAATTTACCGTACCGGACCGCATGGCCGAGATCCTGAAGGCTTTCAAAACGGGAAGCTTCCACATTCTCGAGGATCGCCCGATAATCCTTGTAGCATAAAGCGAGCCCTTCGAAAATAGGCTTCTCGCCCGGAGTCATCTCCACCTTCTCCCCGTTCATGAATCGAAGGAGCCGAGCCGGGACAAAAACCGCTTTTCCGAGAAACAGGGTTTTTATACGGCTGGAAATGGTGACCCAGTCCCCTTCATGTATGGATGCTCCATCGGCGTTCCGCAGGACACGGTTCTTTTCATCCAAAACCACGGCATTCTCCTCCAGGTTGAGGAGGGCGGGAATACCGAGGTTCTGAGCGGTCGTCACCACATGGATGGCAGCCGGGCTCATGCTGCAGATCCCCTTGACGGACTGCATAAAGATGGTATCCCGTGGCGTGAACCGGTTTTTGATCAGGATGATGTTATCGGCACCCCGTTTTTTACTTTCCTTCTCCACATTTTCAGATGAAAAAAAGGCACGCCCACTGACGGCCGATCGGGGGAGAACGGACAATCCGGTGCAGAACGGGCGAAGGTTTTGAAGCGACTGAGAATCGATAGCGTCGGATTCGATCTGCCGGATATGATAGGGCTTGATAAGGGATCGGACACGGGAGGCCCCTATTTTCCCGTTCCGGAAAAGATCCATGACGGCCGTCAGCATACCGGCGCCGGACAGCTCGGCCTGATTGACCTGAAGGATCGTGAAGGTGCCGCGGACACCCGTGAACTCCACCATGACGGGACCTTCAAATATTTCTTCCAGCTGGGACACACGCCGCCAGAAATGGTAAACAGCCGGAAAATCATGACGGGATTCGCTCTGGTCCTGGAAAAAAACATCTTCCGGACGCATGCGCCCCGTCATCAGCTCCTCTCCATAAACGGTCCGGGCGTACTGCAGATACACCCCCCGGCCCTTTCTAGGATGACGGCTGTAGAGGACACCGGCATAGGAACGATCATCGATGACGCTGCAGACCATCCGCTGCACGATGATGGTCGGACGATGGATGTCCCTTCCCATAAAATTCCGGAGCGCATCAAAATGGGAATCATAGTAGGAGTACGCATGGTCGATAAAGAAAAAGATCTGCTCTAGAGGGGAGTCCAGGAGCTCGGGAGCGAGGCGACGGATCACGGACTCCATCCGCGCAGCCAGGGAGTGATTGTCCTGACTCGAAAGACGGGGGGACATTCCGCTTTCAAACCGGCGGTATTCATCGGGAGACAGGGCCTCCAGCAGTGTTTTCCGGTTGTTGAGGCGGATACGGGCGGAGGCCTCCTCACCGTACCGGGCGGGCAGTCCCTTCTGCAGATCCGGCGTCAAACCGGCATTCAGATAGGTCGGCATGAATCCTGGCAGGTACTCGGGCATGGCGGTGCGCAGGGCGATGAGAAGGGGATTTTGAGGATCACCCAGCTTTCGGCCGCTGAGGCACTCCAGATTGTGGATGCATTCAAGTGCGCATTTTTTTCTGTCTTCCGGAGATAGTTCATATGCGAATGCCGTCAGGAGAGAAAAATCGGGGGTGGCGAATCCGCGCCGGGAGAGGTCGAGAAGCATCTCTCCCTTGTTGCTGATGACATCCACACTGAACCGCCCTTCCGTTGTATAGGGGATGACATAGGGATTTTCAGTCAGGCGATCCGATTTGAACCGCTCCGATAAATTCGGCAGCAGTTTTTGTTCGATTTTTTTGAGAAGGCTGACGGCGTCCGCATGACCGTTTCTGGCCAGCAGAATGAGATTGAGATGGGAGGACGCCTTTTCGGGTGAGACCCTGTCCAGAAAGCGGACATCGTAGTCCCTGACAAAATCGGAGAGAGAAGCACCCCGGGGCGTTCTGTAGTCGACCTCGGAGGGAACATAACCGGGATGCCGCCTGTAGACCGCTCCCCTTGCCCGATGAAGGAGATTGTTGAATATCAGCCGGGCGCTCATGTATTCCGCGCGGACCTGAACGATGGAGTCGACGACGTTCGGCATTTCGGACGGGCGGTGGACCGACAAACTCACCTCCTGGTTGGATGACAGCTCCTCGATGTTTAAATACCGGAAGAAGGAGAGGCTGTCAACATTCACGGAATTCCGGACTAAATTTGGGGTCAGGTCTACACATTCCACATTTTATAAGAGGAAGTAACATTTCATGCGGCAAGAAGCATTTATTAAGTCAATCAGAAACACATGGCGAACAGAAATTTAAAACCATCATATCGGCATTGTCCCGTTCTGCTGAAAAAAAGATTTTTGAAAAAAAGATGCCTGTCCCCAATTAAAGGAGGGAGGGGATGAGGCCGCCGGCAGCGAGGATTTTGAGGACGGATTCCGGGAAAGGCGGAAAGGGGAATTCCCCGCGACCGGAAAGGATAAGCCCTTTCGCAAAATCGATTTCCAGTTCGTCTCCTGCTTCGAGAGCTTTCACAGCCTCTTGGCACTGAATGGCCGGCAGTCCCTGGTTGATGGCATTGCGGTAAAATATCCGGGCGAAGGACTCGGCGATCACGGCCCGCACTCCGGCGTATTTGAGGCATATCGCCGCCTGCTCGCGGGAGCTGCCGCAGCCGAAATTCCTTCCCGCTACGATGACATCCCCCTGTTTGACGCCGGCGGTAAAACCGGGATCCAGGTCCTCGAGGGCATGAGTCGCCATCTCCTCGGGCTCCATGGGTGAATAAGTGTATTTCCCCGGAAATATGACATCGGTGTTGACGCCGTCCCCGTACTTCCAGACTCGTCCCCTGCTCATTGAATCCCCCTTGGATCGGTCAGTGCTCCCCTGACGGCGGAAGCGGCCACGGTCTCAGGGGAGGCAAGGTAGATTTGGGAGTCCCGGCTTCCCATTCGCCCGCGGAAATTCCGGTTGGCCGTGCTGAGTGTCGTTTCTTCCGGCGCCATGATGCCCTGATGTGCGCCTAGGCAGGGGCCGCAGCCGGGATTGAGGATGACACAGCCTGCTTCGGAAAAGATCTCCAGCAGTCCCCTTCTCAACGCCTCCCGATAGACCGAAGCTGAGGCGGGGATGATAAGAACCCGGACGTGTGAAGGGACCGTTTTCCCCTTCATGATGGCGGCGGCGGCCTCAAGATCCTCCAGCCGGCCGTTGGTGCAGGTCCCGATGAGTGCCTGGTGAAAAGGCATCCCCTCCAGTTCCCTGACCGGGCGCACATTGTCCACGGTGTGCGGGCAGGCCACCTGCGGCTCGATGGATTTCAGATCGTATTCCAGCTCGGTTTCAAAAACGGCGTCCTCATCCGAAAGCACAGGTTCCGATACTTCATTCGATCTTGTCCGCAGCCAGTCAAGAGTGACGGCGTCGGCCGGAAAATATCCGTTTTTGGCGCCCATCTCGGCCGCCATATTGGCTAGAACCAGCCGGGACGATATGGAAAAGCTCGGCGCCGCCTCACCCGAGAATTCGACGGCCATGTAGTTGGCCCGGTCGGCGCCGTTGTCCCCGATGATCTTGAGGATGACGTCCTTGGCAGAAACCCCTGTTTGAAACCGCCCGGTCATCACGATTCGCAGCGTCTCCGGCACCCGCAGCCAGATCTCATCCGTGGCCCAGATGGAAGCCAGTTCCGAGCGTCCGATCCCGGCTGCAAAGGCCCCCAGGGCGCCGTAACTCGTTGTGTGGGAATCGGCCCCCAGGATCAGTCTGCCGGGCCGGGCAAATCCGTTCTCTGAAAACACCTGGTGGCAGATGCCGTGATGAATGTCAAAAAAGTGCCGGATCCCCTGAGCGGCGACAAATTCCCGGATTTCCTTGTGGTTTTGGGCGTATTTTTCAGCGGCGGCAGGCACGATGTGATCGAGAATGATCACGATTTTTTCCGGATTTTGAACCTTTTCCAGCCCAAGCTTGTTGAACTCCTTGATGATGGCCGCGGAATTGTCATGAGAGAGAAGATAATCGGGAGATACCGTGACCACATCTCCGGCCCGAACGGTCTTCCCCGCTTTTCCACCCAGAATTTTTTCACTAAAGGTCAGTCCCATTCGTCTTTGCTCCCGGCGTTTGGGTGAGCGTTCCGGCCCAATCCCTTTATATTTTCAGGACATCAAAATTGACGAAGTCCGCATGATTGACGATGATGGCTTCAATCGTGCGCCGCGCCCCGTCCCCTTCCTTGGAGTGAGCGGCGATGATGTGAAGCACCTCATCGGGAATCCCGTACCTGTAGGCGAAGGCCGCCCCGCTGATGGGATGGCGCAGAAGTTTTCCCTCCTCGCTTTTGACAAAGGCCTCCCCCTCGCGCCTGTACTCGAAAAGCTTTCCCACATCATGAAGCAGGGCGCCGGAGAGAAGAAAGTCCCGATTCAGCGAAATTTTATCCCCGTACTCCTGAACGAGAATGTCGCCGATCCGCAGCGAACAGAGGGTGACGGCCCGGGTGTGCTCGATGATATTGACCTTGATCCTCTCGATCAGCAGGGTGAAGGGCATGTCCAGCAGATCGTCCACCGACCAGCCGCTTTTGGCCATGGCATCGATCCAGATTTGAAGGGTGTTCTCCCGCAGGTCCTTCCCCTCGATCTGCTGGAATTCCGGCATGAGAGACAGCAGTTTGTTTTTCATTTATAACTCCCTGTCCTCCGGCCCGTCATAGACGGATTCGGTCGGATGGATTTTTCGCATGGGTTTCATCCGCGTGTTTTCCTCCCGGATGTGGGCGACAAGGCCCGCTGTCCGGGGTATGATGAAGAAGGCATTGCCCACTTCCGCCGGAAAGCCGAGATCGCAGAGCAGAGCGGCGATGGCCCCGTCGACGTTGATGGGCAGTTTTTTCCCGAGGGCCTCCGCCAGCGTCTTCTCCACCGTCTCGGCGATGTCCACATGCTTCCCGGCCAGTCCCAGTTCGCGGGCCAAGTTGAACAGCCGGGATGTCCGGGGGTCTTTCGTGTGAATCCGGTGTCCAAAACCCGACGCTCTTTCTCCCCTGGATTTCATCTCCTGTAAAACACTCCCCGCCGCTTTCCCGGCATCGATAGCATCCCTCTCCATCCGTTCGGCGATCTTTTGGAACATCTTCATGCCGTTCTCGATGGCGCCGCCGTGATAGCGGGAGATGGCCAGAATCCCACCGGCCACGCAGGCATTGAGTTCACTGCCCGTCGATGCCACGGTCCGTGCCGCAAGAACGGATGGTGGACCGGCCCCATGGTCGATGGAGGAGACAAAGACGGCATCCAGCAGCCGTCCCACTTCAGGACTCGGCAATTCCCCCTTCAGAACCAGGTAGATAGCCTGTGAAAAGGTGACGGCTCCCATCAGCTTGTCCACAGGATACCCGCGGACGGATATTTTATTGGGCTCGATTTTGGTTATTCCCGTTTTCCATTCATGTTCACTCATGTCTCACCTCACGCATTTGACAGCGCCGACTTGACGGCGGCAGGGATGTCGGCGATGGCATCCACCACACGGACACCGGCTTCTTTCAGCCTCGCCACTTTTGTGGCATAAGAACCGCGGTTTCCCTCGACGATGGCGCCGGCATGGGAAAAACGTGTTCCCGATTTGGCCGCCTTGCCCCCGATGTAGGCCACCAGGGGCTTGGTCACGCGGCCTTCCATGATCAGATCGGCCACCCTCTCCTCCTGGCTCGTTCCGATCTCACCGAACATCACCATCACTTCGGTTTCATCGTCTGCCTGGAACCGCTCCATGATCTCGGGATGGGAAAGGCCGACGACGGCATCCCCTCCCACATGAACGATGGTGCTCTCTCCCAAACCGGCCCTGGTGAGATAATAGGAAATGGCCGAAGTCATCCCTCCGCTCCGGGAACTGACGCCCACCGGGCCAGGCCGGAACCACTCCCGCGCCCTCTCCACCCGGCCGCCGATCATGCCCAGCACCGCTTTCCCGGGACTCACCAGACCCAGCGTGTTGGGCCCGACGAAGGACGCGCCTTTTTCCCGTCCGGAACGGACGATCTCGAGCACGTCAAAGATGGGAACCCGGTCCGGAACGAGGACAAGAAGCTTTACTCCGGCATCGATGGCCTCCAGAGCGCCGCTCTTGACAAGATGGGCGGGAACAAAAATCACACTGATATCCACGGCGCCGATGGTGTCCACCGCCTCGTGTACGGAATCAAAAACAGGAACCCCCTCGACGATCTCTCCGCCCTTGCCCGGCGTCACTCCGGCCACGACATTCGTTCCGTACCCTTTCATCAGCTTGGTCCGCACCATACCTTCCCGGCCGGTGATTCCCTGGACAAGCACCCTGGACTTCTCATTCACTAAGATAGCCATGTGATCTTTCCCGTCAATCCCCGGAAAGGGGGGATGAACTCTCCTTCTCTCGCGTGGACATTTTTTCGTTCATTTCAAAAACCCTGTTCCCGGATGATCCTGTCCCTGTATTCCTTTAATCCCGGGATGGGAAGATGGATGACGATGGCGTCCCGTTCGTGGAACCTGCAGTAGATCTCGCAGGCCAGGCATTCCGTGCATTTCCCTTTTCCGGCCTCGACCGGATCCACGGCCAGAACCGGTTTTCCGTCTTCGAGTTTCAGAATGCGGGGTCCGCAGGCCTCCACACATCCCCGGGTTTGACAGTTCGAACAGAGGGAGTGATCGACGGCGATCCGTCCGGTGAAGGTGTTGAA
>JAHIPL010000345.1 GCA_018894615.1 Acidobacteriota bacterium
GGTGATGTCTGCGCTGAAAAGACGAGCTTATCACCCAGAAAAAAAGGATCAAAGTTGTTACTGAACAGATGGTAACTTCGCTCCAATATCATGGTGTTTGTTGTCAGGTCATAGATCCTTAAAATATTGCGGCTCTCACGCGGACGAAGGACGACAGCCAGAAAATAATCATTGCAGGCCGTTGCTAAAATTGTATCAGGGTATTGTTGATAAAAGGGCAGGTCGGGGCCGGGATCCGTGCTTTGGAAGGGAGGGGGAGAGGCGGCGAAGGCGGTTGTTCCGATTAACGATAGCATCAAAAGAAACAGGGGAAAAACTTTTATCCTGTGAGGGCGCATCGGATTTATCCCTCCTGGCATCACACGGAATCAGCTCGAATAACATCATCCGCCTGAAGTCGGTTGTTTGTCAAGTCCGCCGGTTCTTTGACCTGTTTGGTGAATTGGTGGGCGGATGATATGGGTCAACCGATTGACTCATCCGGGATTTTGATGATATTTTGAATCCGAAGAAATGGAAATCCACCGCTTGACCACACCCTGACCTTTTGCAGCGACTGATCAGAACCTACCAGTCTTTCGATGATGCGCAAGAGAAAATTGAGGTGTATGTGAGGAGTGAATTGAGTATTAAAAGGTTTGCGACAGCGATCAACTGCATGGACGGCCGAGTGCAGATACCGGTTATTGAATATTTGAAAACGCGATATGATGTGGATTACGTCGACATGGTGACGGAACCGGGGCCGATTTGGGCACTGTGGCAAAACAGCGACAGCGCAATGGTTGAATCCATCAAAAAGCGGGTTGAAATTTCCGTCTTCAAGCATCATTCTAGCCTCATCGCCATCGTGGGGCATCACGATTGTGCCGGAAATCCTGTGAATAAGGATACTCAAGTGAAACAAATCCAGACTTCCGTCAAAACGGTGGCCTCCTGGAAACTTGAGGCTCAGATCATCGGATTATGGGTCGATGAGAACTGGGAGGTTAGCGAAGTCTGCTGAGGAGCGCCACTCTTTATTCCATGATAAAGAGGTGATTGATGAAGGTCTGTTTGCTATCATATTGAAAATAAAGTATATTGATTGCAGGTGTAATTAATCGACCTTCAAGACAAATCCAACTGCCGGCAGATACATCGTTTTTTCCTATCTTTCTAGGCGTGGAGTGGTAGCGTTCCGGTGACCGCTTCTTATTTGTTCGTTTTCGGATTGTTGTATAACAAATGGGGTGTTTAGCCTGAATAGGTCAGATTAGAAGGAGAAGAGTGAGATGGAGCAGACGTCCCATTCGATTATCAAGCGAGTTGCCTTTATTGGGAATTACCTGCCTCGTAAGTGCGGCATTGCCACATTCACCACCGATCTATGTGAGGCTTTCGCTGACGAGCACAAAGGCACCTCGTGCATCGCCTTGCCGGTCAATGATATCAAAGCAGGTTACGGGTATCCGCCGCGTGTCCGCTTTGAATTGACCGAGAAAGACATCGGATCCTATCGCCGGGCCGCGGATTTTTTAAATATCAACAATGTGGAGATGGTGTCCCTGCAGCATGAATATGGCATCTTCGGCGGGAGGGCAGGCAGTCACATCCTGGCACTCCTGCGCGAATTGCGTATGCCCATCGTCACCACTCTGCACACGATCCTGCGTGAACCAAATCCTGACCAGCGCCTGGTTCTCGAGGAGATCGCTGCATTGTCGGCCCGTCTTATTGTCATGAGCGAGCGAGGCATGGAATTTTTGCGGGATGTCTATCATGTCCCGCCTGAAAAGATCGATCTGATCCCGCACGGCATTCCCGATGTGCCCTTTGTCGACCCGAGTTTTCACAAGGATTTGTTTGGAGTGGAAGGCAAAAGTGTCTTGCTCAGCTTCGGCTTGCTCTCGACAAACAAAGGAATCGAAAACGTCATCACGGCTTTGCCCGCTATTCTGGAAAAACACCCGGACGTGGTTTATATCGTTGTCGGCGCAACCCACCCTCACGTCATACGGAATGAAGGCGAAACGTATCGGTTGTCGTTGCAATGGCTAGTTCATGAGAAGGGCGTGGAAGCGAATGTGATTTTTTATAATCGCTTCGTGGAGCTTGATGAGCTTATTCAGTTCATCGGCGCCGCGGACATCTACATCACGCCCTATCTCGACGCGGCCCAGATTACTTCCGGCACTCTGGCCTACACTCTGGGAGCAGGCAAGGCGGTCATTTCCACGCCTTATTGGTATGCGGAGGAACTTCTGGCCGAGGAGCGAGGAGTGCTGGTGCCGTTTCGTGACCCGGATGCGTTAGCCAGCGAGGTCATTGATCTGCTGGATAATGAGTCGAAACGACATGCCATACGAAAACGCGCCTATTTATTTGGCCGGGACATGATCTGGCCGCAGGTTTCCCGTCGTTACATGCAGAGCTTTGAACGGGCCCGGGCCGAACGACGTCATTTCGCGCAGGCCGAGTATGCGATCAAGCCGTTGGAAAAACGTGCCTGGGAATTGCCTCTCCTTAAACTGGATCACCTGTTTCGCATGACGGATAAGACCGGCATTTTGCAGCATGCCATATTCACGACACCCAACTATAGTGAAGGCTACACGACTGACGATAACGCACGTGCCCTGATTGTGAGTGCTCTCCTCGAAGAATTAGGAAACACCGAGGCTACTGAGATGGCAACCCGTTATCTTGCGTTTACCTGGCATGCTTTTAATGCAAAGTCCAAGCGCTTTCGCAACTTTATGGATTACCAGCGTAATTGGCTTGAAGACTGCGGCTCGGACGATAGTCATAGTCGTTCCTTGTGGGCGTTGGGCACCATCCTGGGCCGTTCATCCACGCCGACATTGTACAATATGGCCGGTCAGATATTTCAATTGTCGCTTCTCGCTGTTCTCAAGACAACCAGTCCTCGAGCCTGGGCTTTCGCTCTGATCGGCATCCATGAGTATCTCCAGCGTTTCGCCGGTGACCGGCGTACCGGTGATGTACGAGATAAACTGGCCGGGCGATTGATGAAGCACTATCAGGATAACCGTCAGGATGATTGGTGCTGGTTCGAGAGTCGGTTGACCTACTGCAACGCGGCCTTGTCGCATGCCATGCTGTTGTGCGGCCGGTCCATGTCCAATGTCGAAATGACAGATGCTGGGCTGGAGTCATTAAATTGGCTGGCGGATTTGCAGCGTGCGGATACGGAAGGAAAACATTTTGTCCCGATTGGCTCCAACGGTTTTTATCAACGAGGCGGAGAACGTGCCCGCTTTGATCAGCAGCCTGTTGAAGCCCAGGCGATGGTCTCTGCCTGCCTTGAAGCGAACCGTATAACCGGGGATAAAAAATGGTACAAGGAAGCCCGGCGCGCATTTGAATGGTTTTTAGGACGTAACGACTTGCACCTCCCGTTATACGACCCAACGACGGGCGGCTGTCGTGATGGATTGCATCCCGATCGGCTGAACGAGAATCAGGGCGCAGAGTCAACTCTGGCTTTTCTCCAGGCTCTGCTGGAATTAAGGCTGGAAGAAAATCTTGTCAGGTCTAATGAGTATAAATACAATGAAAAATCAATCCCCGCAACTCTTTCTTCGTCACAAACGCAATCCCATCCTAAGGGCCGCAAACTGGCCGTATGAGGTAAACAGCGTATTTAATCCCGCCGCGACACTCCTCGATGACGGAACCACTCTGCTTTTGTGCCGCGTGGAGGATCGTCGCGGACTTTCCCACTTATGTGCAGCGCGTTCAGTGAATGGAGTGGATGATTGGCAGATCGATTCCGAGCCTACCCTTATGGCCGACCCCGAACACTTTCCGGAAGAATTGTGGGGCATAGAGGATCCACGCATCACCTTTGTTCCAGAATTGGGTCGATATGCCGTCGTCTACACCGCCTACTCGCGCAGTGGGCCTGGTGTTGCGCTGGCCCTCACCGATGATTTCCGCCACTTCGAGCGCTATGGTTTGATCATGCAGCCGGAAAATAAAGACGCCGCTCTCCTGCCGCGCAGAATCGATGGTCGATGGGCCTTGATCCATCGCCCGGTCGGCCCGACGAGTGCTCATCTGTGGATATCCTACTCATCCGACCTGAATCACTGGGGCGGACATAAACAAATTCTGGATGCAAGGCTCGGCGGATGGTGGGACGCCAATAAAATCGGCCTCTCTCCTCCTCCCATAGAAACCTCAGAGGGATGGCTGATGATTTATCATGGCGTACGTCTAAACGTAGCCGGCGCTATCTACAGATTGGGTCTTGCTTTGTTTGATTTGGAAGCACCTGAGCGTTGCCTGAAACGCGGCCACGAGTGGGTTTTTGGCCCCGAGGAATCCTACGAGCTGCACGGAGATGTGGATAACGTTGTTTTTTCGTGCGGCTGCACCCTTGGGGCCGACGGCGATACCCTCAACCTTTATTACGGCGCCGCTGATACGAGCATTGCTTTGGCCACAGGGAGTGTTCGGGCGATGCTTAAATGGCTGGATGAACACAGCTGAAAAATTACCGCTCCGACGGCAAGTTCAAATCACTCGATGTCAGAGTCAAAGGACAAAATAATGAGGTTGTTGTCCCGTGCATCCTGTTCAAGGTCTTTGTAGTGCTGAAGGTCGTCGGGAAGGAAGCATGCGGGGGAAGCCGCATGCCCTTAGGTAAACGGACTTTACACTTTGACAATCCGTCTGATGAGTGCCATGATGACCCTTCATTTTTATTTGATGGAGAACGGATATGGCTCTTTTCGGCCGGCCGAATATCGGCAAACTCAAAGACCGCGGTGACATCAACGGTCTGCTGAAGGCCCTGGATTATCGCAAGAATGAAACGACACGATATGATGCGGTCAAAGCTTTGGGTGAAATCGGGGAAACATCCGTCGTCGATCTGCTTCTTCAACTCCTGGAAGATAATGATTTCGAGAAAAAGGATGTGATTATCACAGCCCTTGGCGATATCGGGGATGAGCAGGCTGTTCCTTCGCTGGTTCAACGTCTAAAGCGTCAAACCCCTTCTTCGAGCCCGGTTGAGCTGGACGCCCTTCAAAAAATCGGGCCCCCTGCGATCAGGCCGCTCCTCGGTCTTCTTGAAGAGAAATCAGCGGATACGAAGGATTCCATCGCAGTCCTGTCCCTGCTTGAAAAAATCGGCGGGGATGAAGTATTCGACGGATTCGTGAGCCTCCTGTCCCGGGATAGATCCACCCTCATTCCACACCTGGCCGAAGCAATGGGACGGATCGGGGACAGGCGCGCCGTTCCGGCTCTTGTCGAGGTGCTTCGATCCGCTCCCGAGGAGTCATGGGCGGCTCATGTGTCGGAAGTTCTTAAAAAACTGGAATGGATTCCGGCGGACGTGTTTGAACAGGCGGCCTTGAGTCTGGCCGAAAGGGATTGGGAGCGGCTGGCAAAAATCGGTGAACCGGCGGTTGAGTTTCTCCTTCCCCTACTTCGGAAGGGCCGGTCGGAAGAGATTCTCAATGCAGTTGAAATCCTCGGCACTTTTGGAGATGAACGCGTTGCTGAGGCGATTGCGGCTCTTCTGGATGACAGGAGGCCGGACGTCGTCAGGTTGGCCGCCCGGGTCCTGGGCAAAATCGGCGGGGATGCGGCCGTTTTTCCCTTGATTCAAACCCTTTCCTCTGCCGAAAACCCCGACGTTTTATCCGCTGCGGAAGAGGCCCTTCTTGAACTCGGAGAACCGGCCGTTTATCCCCTCATCGATCAGCTGAACAGCAGCGCTCCGGACGAGCGCAGAACCGCCGTCCGCCTGCTTGGAGAAATGGGGGACAGGAAAGCACTTCCCTTCCTTATTGCCGCCAGGGACGACGCCTCTCTTTTTCCCGAAATCGACGCAGCCCTCGAGCGCCTCGGCTGGCAGGCGCCGGAGAGTTGAACGATTTGATTCGAGATTCAACCGGGTGAATTCGAATTGACTTCCGGTCAAACTCACCGTGAGGAAGGATTCAATTCAATCTTTTATTGTCGGAGATATTGAGCTGTGATATGTTTTATTCCATGCGACAAATCAAAAAAATCATTTTTTGTATTTTTGTGGTGATGATCTTTCTGCTCACTGGAATTTTCGCACGGGATGCACAACAATCAGGTGAAGAGACAGCCTCCGCCAGGCGGCTCATCACCATAGACGACCTCTTCAAAATAAAGAGAGTGTCCGGTCCGCAGATCAGCCCCGAGGGCAAATGGATCGCATACACCGTGACCGAAACCGACCTGGAAAAGAACACATCGGAAACCGCAGTCTGGATGATTCCGTCCGCCGGCGGAGAAGCCCTCTGCATGACGGGAAAGGGATCATCCGCATCGAGCCCACGCTGGAGTCCGGATGGGAAATACCTGTCTTTCACCGCCTCCCGCAACGAAAGCAAAACCCAGGTCTGGGTTCTCAACCGGTTGGGCGGAGAGGCGCAGCAGTTGACCGCGGTTCCCCAGGGGATTTCGGGATACGCCTGGTCGCCGGACGGGAAAAAACTCCTCCTCTCCATCAGCGATCCCAAACCGGAGGATCTGGACGAGAAGGTCAAAAAAGAAAAGGCGAAAAAGCCCGATCCCTGGGTGATTGACCGCCTGCAGTTCAAAAGGGACAACACCGGCTACCTGGACAACCGCCGCACCCACCTCTATGTGTATGATATCGCTGCCGATACACTGACACAGATCACTTCGGGAGAATTCGACGAGTCGCAGCCGAAGTGGAGCCCGGACGGATGCCGTATCGCTTTTGTAAGCAACCGGACAGACAACCCCGACGGCAACAGAAACACGGACATCTGGATTGTTGCCGCCGACAATCCGGACAAGGGGAAAACGCTTCTTCAGGTAACAATCAATCCCGGTTCCGATTCCTCTCCTGAATGGAGCCCGGATGGGAAAAGCCTGGTTTACACCACGGTCACCGAGCCGGAAATCATGTGGTATGCTACATCGAAACTGGCGGTTATTCCGGCCTCGGGCGGTGAGCCCCGTATATTGACCGGGACCCTCGACCGGAACATCTACTCGCCCCGCTTAGCTCCTACTGGCAAATCCGTCTATTTTCTGCTGGAGGACAGCGGTGAGAACCACCTGGCCCGGATCGAAATCGGCGGCGGAAACACACTGGTGCGGCCGGTTTCGGGGCCGAGGAGTGTGCGGGATTACGATCTGGATAAGAAAGGGAACCTTACCGTTCTCGTCTCCGAGCCTCATCTTCCCGGAGAAATATTTGCGGTCGATGGAAAAGACCTGCGGCGTCTCACCAACGTCAATGACGCCCTTATGGGCGAACTCAGAATGGCTGAGGTAAAGAACGTTCAGTTCCCGAGCAAGGATAGAACAGAGATCGAGGGATTTATCTTCAAGCCCATCGGTTTTAAAGAAGGGCTTCGCTATCCCACCCTGCTGCGCATTCACGGCGGGCCCGTCGACCAGTACGATTTTTCGTTCAGCTTTGAAAGCCAGTTGTTCGCCGCCAACGGCTACCTTGTCATCAATGTCAATCCAAGAGGCTCATCCGGATATGGACGGGATTTTTCCATGGGGATCTATCGCAGCTGGGGGGAGAAGGACTTCGAGGATGTGATGGCCGGGGTGGACTTCGCCGTGGAGAAAGGCTGGGCCGACCCCGACCGCCTGGGAGTGGGAGGCTGGTCCTATGGAGGCATTCTGACCAACTACGTCATCACCCAAACCGACCGTTTTAAAGCCGCCATCACCGGCGCCAGCGAGGTGCTTTTCCGCTCAAACTACGGCCACGACCACTACCAGTACGAATGGGAAACGGAGCTTGGGCTTCCCTGGGAAAACGCGGAGCTCTGGGAGAAGCTCTCGCCCTTTAACCGGGTCGTGAAGATCACCACCCCCACTCTCATCATGGGCGGGGAGAAGGACTGGAACGTTCCCATCCTCAACTCCGAACAGCTGTACCAAGCGCTTCGCCGTCTTGGCCGGACAACACAGCTTGTCGTTTATCCCGGGCAGCATCACGGCATCCGGCTGCCCAGCCTGCAGAAAGACCGCCTGGAACGCTACCTGAAATGGTACGGCAAATACGTCAAAAATGAGAAAGACGATGAAGGGAAAATTTAGTTGTTTTCCATCATCGCCTTTCAGATAGTCCTTTTCACCGTCATCATCGTTCTGCAGCTTTTATCCTTTTTAAGAGGGAATTGATGTCGATCATTGACAACAGTGGTTCCCTGTATAAAAAAATAACCATCGATCTCATCCAATACACTTTTTCGGGAGGATGGGAGGTCTTGGTCGGACGAACCGAAAAAGACAACGATATCCTCAGTATAAAAATCGCTAAGCCCAACGACTGGTGGTTTCACATCCGGGGAATGTCGGGAAGTCATGTGGTTCTCCGCGTGCCGGCAGGGGAGGAGCCCAGCCGGGCTGTTCTCAAGCAGGCCGCCGCCATTGCCGCTTATCACAGCAAGGCCAAAGAGGCGGGGGTTGTCCCGGTTTCCTGCACACGTGCCAGGTTTGTGACCAAGCCCCGGGGCGCCAAACCCGGCACCGTTCAGATTCGAAAGGAAGTTGTCCTCAAAGTCCGCCCCGGACTCGGAGACGCCCTGGAAACCAATCCCCTGAACACATAAACTAGGCTCAGCCCCAGTGCATGTTGTCGGCGATGAGCGTGCGGACCCGGTCCGGGATGTCGATACCGTTCCGGCAGACGGCGGTGCAGGTGGAGCACTCGGTGCAGGCGTCCAGCCCCTTTCCGGCCGGAAGCTCGGCAATGGTCTGACGGGCCTGGATAGGATTCCGGTATCCTTCCTTGTACATATAGGCCCGGATCAGATCAGGCACTGAAACGCTCTCTCGGCAGGTGGAAACGCAGCTGCGGCAGTTTTGGCAGTAGAGAATGCCTTTAAGGGACTGGCCGTAGCGGATGGCGGCCGTTTCCCGGGTTTTCATGGCCACCACACCCACCCCCTTGGAAACGGCGTAGGCGATGGCCTTCTTGACGTCCTCCCGGTGTTCCTGGACGAAGTTGTAAGACGTGAGGACGACGTCCCAGATGCCGGCGTCGACGGTCGCTTTGATCACTTCGGGCTCATTGGCGTGGGTGGAGGTGCCGATGAAGGAGGATGTCCACATAGTCCGTCTTCAGCCGCTTGAAGCTGAGCTCGAGCTGCGACATGAGGTTTTCTTCCGTGGCTCCCGGCTGTGTTCCGGCGCCCTCGGTGAGGAACATCCCTGTCTCGCGGTCGCTGTTGAACCGCAGCTTTGTGCCGATAATGAGCTTGTCCCGGTTTCCGCGCTGGGAAACGACCTCACCGATCACTTCTTCGCTTCGTCCCCTGATATAGACATGGGCGGTGTCCAGATGATTGATGCCCATGTCCAGCGCCTGATTCAGAAGATTGGGGCTGTCCGAGTTCATCACGCCGTAGCTCACGATGGGAAGTTCCAATCCGGTCCGGCCCAGGGTCCTCTTGATGATTTTGTAATCGATATCTTCCTCAGAACCGAATGCCTTTAAGCCGGGAAGGGCGAATCCCGCAGATACAAGTCCCGTCACCGAGGCTCCGATAAAGTTTCTTCTCTTCATCCGATTGGTTGCCATGAATTCATCCTCCGTCTTATTCGTTTTTAAAATTGTTTGGTCACTATAGTACCGGATTGTCGGCCGGATGCGAAGAGCGGAATGGAATTTATTCCTTTTCGGTTTTGAGGACGGCCACAAAGGCACTCTGGGGGATCATAACCGCGCCTACCATTTTCATCCGTTTTTTGCCCTTCTTCTGTTTCTTGAGGAGTTTCTGTTTTCTGGTGACGTCGCCGCCGTAAAGTTTGGCTGTGACGTCCTTGCGGTAGGGGGAGATGGTGGAACGGGAGATGATCTGCCCGCCTATGGCGCCCTGAATGGCAATTTTGAACTGGTGGCGCGGAATCTCGTCCTTTAGCCGGTCGCAGATGCGGACACCCCATTCCCGGGCTCTGTCCCTGTGGATGATCATGGACAGGGCGTCCACTTTTTCGGCGTTGATGAGAATATCGAGGCGCACGAGATCGCTCTCGCGGTTCTCGATAATATCGTAGTCGAAGGAGCCGTATCCCTGAGTGAAGGTTTTGAGCGTGTCGTAGAAGTCATAAATGGCCTCGGCCAGGGGCATGTCGATGATGAGCTCGATGCGGCCGGGTGTCGGGTAGGAGGTGCGGGGGTTGCTGCCTCGGCGGGACAGGCAGAGCTTCATGACGGCACCCATGTACCGGTCGGGGAATAGAAGGGATGCCTTGATGTACGGCTCAGCGGTCTTCTGGATGTGTGATGGGTCCGGGTAGTACTGCGGATTATCGATCGTGAGCTGTTCCCCGTCCTTGAGCACGAATTCGTACTGCACGCTGGGCACGGTCATGATAATGGCCTGATCGTACTCCCGCTCGAGCCTCTGTTGGAAGATCTCCAGATGGAGAAGCCCCAAAAATCCGCAGCGGAATCCCTGCCCCAATGCCGCGGAAGAGCATTTCTGATAGGTGAGGGAGGCGTCGTTGAGCTCGTACTTTTCCAGCGTTTCCCGAAGCATCTGGTACTCGTCGGTGAACATGGGGTAGATCGAGGAAAAAACGACGGATTTAGCGGGTTTGAATCCAGCCAGCGGTTTGTCGGCGGGTCGGGAATCAAGGGTGATGGTGTCTCCGATCCGGACATCGCCCAATTTTTTGATTCCGGCGATGATGTAGCCGACTTCTCCGGCCGAGAGGTTTTCAGTCGGTTTGCGGTGAATCTGAAAAAGGCCGGTTTCCTCCACTTTGTGGACGGCTTCGGTTGAAAACAACCGGATGGAATCGCCCGGAGTGACGGTGCCCTCCGTGATCCGGCAGTGGACGATGGCTCCGCGAAAGGAATCATAATGGGCGTCAAAGATGAGGGCCTTGAGTGGCTCCTCCGTCTTCTTTTCAGGAGAGGGGATTCGGGCTACGATGGCTTCAAAAATGTCTTCAATTCCCGTGCCTTCCTTGGCGGAGCAGAGAAGGATGTCCTCGGTATCGAGACCCAATTCGTTTTCGATCTGTTCTTTTGTGGACTCGATATCGGCTGTAATGAGATCGATCTTATTGATGATGGGAATCACGGCCAGATCATGCTCCATGGCCATATAAAGATTGGCGAGGGTCTGCGCCTGAACACCCTGGGACGCGTCCACGATAAGAAGCACACCCTCGCAGGAGGCCAGCGCTCTCGAAACCTCGTAGGAAAAGTCGGCATGGCCGGGCGTATCGATGAGGTTGAGAAAATGGCTATTGCCGCTCTTATCGGTGTAAGGGAGGGTGATCGTCTGGCTTTTAATGGTGATGCCGCGTTCCCGCTCGAGGTCCATGAAATCGAGAATCTGGTCCCTGAATTCGCGGACAGACACCATTCCCGTAGCCTGGATAAGCCTGTCGGCAAGGGTGGATTTCCCGTGGTCGATGTGGGCGATGATGCTGAAATTCCTGATGCTTGCCATTTCGGATTTTTCCCTAAGATGATCTGAAGTGCTTAATTCAAAGGATTGGAGCCGCTTCGAGTCTACTATTTTAGCATATTTACCGGTTGTCGGGGAAGAAGGGGATCGGATAAATCTGATTGAGGATCACAGCGCTTCGGCGAATCGGCGGCCGAAATCGCGTCCTTGACTCAAGGCGTTCTCATCCGGATTCCAGGTAACCTTGATTCCCTCCTGGACGACTGTGAACCCGGCGTTTTTCAGCAGATCTTCAATCCTGTGCACCGATTCTCCACTCCAGCCATAGGTGCCGAAGGCTGCCGCCGATTTGTTCTTGAACTGCAGGCCCCGGATCTCCTCCATCATTCCGGCGACGGCCGTCAGGATTCCGCGGTTAATGGTTGGAGAGCCGACCAGAATGCCCTTGGACCTGAACACTTCTGTGATGACGTCGTTTTTATCCGAGTGGGACAGGTTAAATAGTTTGACTGTGATGTCCGGGCGTCTTTGTCTGATTCCCTCGGCGATGGCTTCGGCCAACCGTGATGTCCCGTTCCACATGGTGTCGTAGAGGAGAGTGATCTGGTTCTCGGCATAGTTGTCCGCCCACTTTTGATACTGTTCGACGATCTGCATGGGGTTTTTTCGCCATATGACTCCATGACTGGGGCAGATCATGTCGACGGGAACGCCCAGTCCGATCAGTTCATCGATCTTCTTCAGCACCAGCGGACTGAAGGGGGTCAGAATGTTGGCGTAGTATTTAACGGCCTCCTGAAAGAGTTCGGCCTGGTCCACGAGGTCGTTGAACAGGTGTTCGGTGGCGTAGTGCTGGCCGAAGGCGTCGTTGCTGAAAAGAATATTACTTCCGCTGAGATAGCTGAACATGCTGTCGGGCCAGTGGAGCATGGGCGCTTCGATAAAGATGATCTCGTTTTTACCGAGATTCAACCGGTCACCTGTTTTGACAGGGATAAAATTCCAGTCCTGATGGTAATGTCCGGTGAGGGATTTGACGCCGTTTTTGGTGCAGTAGACGGGAACATCGGGGATTTCCCGCATGAGTTCGGGAAGGGCGCCGCTGTGATCGATTTCGGCATGATTGGCGATGACGAAGTCTATTTTTTCCAGGTATCCGCCTTTGCGAAGCTGGTGCACGAATTCCTTTCCGAAAGGTTTCCAAACGGTATCGATGAGAACGGTCTTCTCATCTTCGACAATGTAGGAGTTGTAGCTGGATCCACGGTGAGTCGAGTACTCTTCCCCGTGAAAGGTGCGGATCTCCCAGTCCGTTTTTCCGGTCCAGTGAATTCCATCCGTTATTTTTTTTATCATGGTTTCCTCCATATACGGTTATGATGTTCAGCTATATCATATCAAATGCTGTTCCTCAATTCATTGATTTAAGTCAATTCCGGGCCGTTCCCAGAAAAACGGCGTGAAGGGCTATCTTCAGGGGACTGAAATATTCATTTTAACGCTCATCGGAGTGTGGCATAATAAAATAATGGAGAAACCGAATCCTGATCTGACGGA
Source organism: Acidobacteriota bacterium (assembly GCA_018894615.1). GTDB lineage: Bacteria > Acidobacteriota > Aminicenantia > Aminicenantales > Aminicenantaceae > JAHIPL01. The sequence goes on from JAHIPL010000345.1 coordinate 12,969, forward strand.
ATACGGACAGGCGAAAGGATATGCCAGGGGGGATTTTCTCTTTCTTGAAGGGGATGCCGCCTCCGGATTTTTTCTTGTACGTGAGGGAATGGTCCGGGTGTATAAAATGGACGCCACCGGCCGGGAGGTCGAGATCGCCCGTCTGGGGCCCGGTGATTATTTCGGCGAGGCCATCGTTTTCGCCTCCTCCGTTTTTCCGGCCTTCGCCCAGGCCGTCAAAGACTCGTCCGTTCTTTATTTCTCAAGGGAATCGATCAACCGGGCCATCGACGGAAATCCGGCGGTCGCCAGACATTTTCTTCATATTCTCGCCCGGAAATGTGTGGACCTGAACCGTCGAATCGAACTTCTCGGCCTTCAGTCCGTCCGGCAGCGGCTGGCCCATTATCTTCTGACCCGGTGCTGCGGAAAGGACAAGTGCACGGTCGAGCTCCCCGTCAAAAAAACGGAACTGGCCCAGATGCTCGGAACGGTCAGCGAAACACTGTCCCGCAACCTGGCCCA
>JAHIPL010000346.1 GCA_018894615.1 Acidobacteriota bacterium
AGGGACCATCGCTCTACGGTGTCTTCAACCTGATCTATGACGGCATACTGCTGGCCGACCGATACATCTCCACCACACGTTTTCAGAACATCATCAACAAAGAAATAAAAAGGACCTGAGCCGTCCTCTCTCCTGCGCCGTCCTTTTATCCACCCCAATCATAGACTGCGGTTTCCATGCTGCCCAGGATTATTCACGCGGCATAAACAATCTAAGCAATTTCCACTTCCGTCTCCACACCCAGGGCTTTTTCGACATGAAACAGCCCTCCAAATGTCAAAGGTCCGCTTTTTTCGAAAAATTCGTTTGGTCATCTGCGAGGAAAGATACAGGGAGAAACCAGCTACAACAATCATTGTCGGGATTTCGATGATCCCGTGGGGAAGAATTAAGGTTGAAAACAACATCACGATGGGCTCATGATTTAGCGGATAATAATCTCGGACCACCTTTAATCACTCCTTCAATCAGGAGTATATTGACAGGGTTGATCGGAGTCAACCGTTGAAATTTTCAGGTTTGAGGTGCCTCTCGGAACATCGATACATGAATTGACAGGAGACTTAAAGTCAATTAAATTTTCAGTCGGTTCAAAGGAGGGAAAATGAACAACACTCAAAAAATTGCATCTGTTATCAAAGTTTTGTGTGTCATCGGTTTTCTTCTGACAATCTTCGACTTTTTAGCCCTTCATGACATTTTTAACGAATACGTCAGTCTCAGCATCCTAAAAAGTTTAAATATCACGTTATCGGGCGAACTGCCGGACTGGATAGCGACAAAAGGAGAATGGGGTATCGTAAGAATCAACTACCTATTCAGATTTGCCTTTTTTATATTCTGTGCGGTGATGATGTCCATATTGGTCAGTAAATTACAAACAAAAACACAAGAATAAAAACGGCGGATATCGCCTGGGAATGGTTCAAAATATCTTTATGAAAAATCCATCGGCAGAAAAATCAATGTCTTTCACTATCGGTTTAATGACGAATAGTGGCGTTAAATCCGGTTAAGCACCATCCGTTTGCAACTCAGATTTCGAAAGAAAAAAATGTAAACAAGGGGATTCAATCCATTCTGTCTTTTATCATATCAGGTAAAAAAGAGATTAAATCCGGCCGGACTTCGATAAGACGGCTGATATCGGCAAGATCCTTATGCCGTTTGCTCCGTCGACGGCTGTCATCCGAATAGGCCCAGACCTTTCCCTGAAGCACATCCTCGATACTGGCCACATTCATTTGATAACCCAACACATCCTTTTTCATAGCGCGAGCCATAAAAGGCTGATACCGTTTATCCGTCTGTATCTGAATTCTTAGATCCGATTGGGAAGAGGAGAGATTGATGCTGTGTGCGAACCGCTCCATCTTGAAATACGATTCAACCGAGGAGCAAAGTGCATCCAGATCCTGAGCCGCAACAACGACGTCGAGGTCCAGACTCACCACAGGCTCAGCGTAAGCATTCACCGCCAGGCCACCGATCACGCAATAATCGATCTTCGTCTTCTCCAAAACATCCAAAAATACTTGGAGGATATCCTCTTTGCCGTTGGATACTCGCTTTAAAAACTCTTTTTTCGTCATCAAATCTATTTCCCTTTGCTGCTTATTATACTGCTGTTTTGTGAGATTGAAAAGGGATTCCCACAGCTCTTGCAGAAGGACAATCAATCATGAAAAAATAATAGGGACGCACACAGATTCGGGAGAACCGCTAAGTTATCATTCGATGGAGTTGTTCATGAATAGATATAGAGCCGCCTTTTCTATTTTATTTATCTGTCTGGCCGCCATTCTTCTCATGCTGATGGGGTGTGCAAGGAAAACGGCCGGAACCGGGGAATGGCCTGTGGCGGAAGTCACCATCGCCGAGATCCACTCCTCCTTCCGATCGGGCGACCTGACCTGCCGGCAGTTGGTGCAAAGCTATCTTGACCGAATCAAAAAATACGACCAGCCGACCAGGCTCAACGCGATCGTGGTCGTCAATCCGGACGCCCTCCGGCGGGCCGACGAACTGGACAGGGAGTTTCAGGAGACAGGAGCGCTCCGTCCCCTCCACGGCATCCCCGTCATCGTCAAGGACAACTACGAAACGAAGGACATGCAGACAACGGCGGGATCCGAGGCCCTCAAGGGATTTGTTCCACCCGACGACGCCTATCAGGTCCGCGTGCTTCGGGAAGCGGGCGCCGTCATCCTGGCCAAATCCAACATGGGAGAATGGGCCTTCAGCCCCTATTACACCTTGAGCTCCGTCGCCGGCACCACTCGCAATCCCTACGACCTCAACCGCGTTCCGGCCGGTTCCAGCGGTGGGACGGCCGCCGCCGTAGCCGCCAATTTCGGCGCGGTCGGGCTGGGCACGGACACGGGCAATTCCATCCGGGGACCGTCCTCCCACTGCTGCCTGGTGGGCATCCGCTCCACCATGGGACTCACCAGCCGGGACGGCATCATCCCCCTCTATCTGCGCAACGACGTCGGCGGCCCCATGACACGCACGGTGGAGGACGCCGCCCGGATTCTGGACGTCATCGCCGGTTATGACCCGAACGATCCCATCACAGCCCGAAGCGAGGGCAACATTCCCGAAAGTTACACCCAATTCCTGGATAAAGACGGGCTCAGGGGGGTCCGCGTCGGTGTCTTCCGTCTCTTCAACGAGAGGCCGAGCGCCGATCCCCAGATCCTCGAACTCTTTGAACAGGCCATCCGGGATATGGAAGCGTCCGGAGCGATTTTCGTCGATCCCTTCACTATTCCCGAATTCGGACGGCTGACGGCCGGGCTCTGGTGCGACATGTTTCGTCACGACCTGAACAACTACCTGGCCTCTCTAGGCGACAAAGCCCCTTTCCGATCCCTGACGGAAATTTTCAACAAGGGGCTTTTCGGCACCATCAATAAAAACAGGATTTACGCCGCCCTGGAGGTGCCTGTCACGAAGGAACCGGCGTGCCTCGATGTCTATCGGGAACCACGGAACATCGCCTTCCGGGAAGCCGTCCAAAAAGCCATGGCCGACCAGGGGGTGGATCTCATCGTCTACCCGACCTGGAGCAATCCGCCCCGCAAACTCGGCGATCTGAAGAGCCCGGCGGGGGACAACAGCCAGCTCATTCCTCCCCACACCGGTTTTCCGGGAATCTCCGTTCCCATGGGATTCGTCAATAAAAATCTGCCGGCCGGCCTGCAGATCGTGGCCGGACTCTTTGACGAGCCCACCCTCATTCGGGCCGCCTACGCCTACGAACAGGCCACCCGGCACCGCCGCCCCCCGCAAAAATTCCGCTGAAAAGCGCAACCGCCCATCCCGCTTCTTTAATCCCTTCAGTCTATTTTTATTCCGGACTTTTCTTCACCGCAGATTTTGTTCAGCAGCTCCCGGCCGAAAGCACCGTCTTCTTCGCCCAGAACGAGAGCGGCGGCTGAACCGCATTTTTTATAGAGGAACAGGCGGCCGACGGCATTATGACCGGACAGAATACCATCCTCCAGCCGAACATCCTCCATGAATTCCTCGAAAAGAGCTTGAATGTTTTCCGTCTTCAGTGCAGACGGGTC
>JAHIPL010000347.1 GCA_018894615.1 Acidobacteriota bacterium
GGTTATCGGCATCTTCTACGCCGGGCTCAAATACCATGCTCTCGGAGACTTGGCCGTTTTTCTCAATTTCGGTATCCTGGGATCCCTCGGCGCCTGGGTGGTGCAGACAAAGACATTTTCCTGGATCCCCATCATCTGGACCATTCCCATGGCCATGCTGGTGGCTGGAATCCTCCACGCCAATAACTGGAGAGACAGCCTCTCCGACAGGGAGAAAAAGGTGCGGACCGTCGCCAATTTGATCGGAGACAAATTGTCTCTCGCATACTACGGCAAGCTGATCTTCGGATCGATATTTTTTATCCTACTACTGATCGCTGTCCCCCGTTTGATCCACACGCCGATTCTCGAGATGCCGCTGACGTTTTTCCTCTGTCTGCTGGCCGTCCCCAACGCGCTCAAGCTCTGGGGCCGGGCGAAAAGACGGCACAATCCCCGCCGGCCTATGGATTTTGTCATTCTGGACGGTGCAACGGCCAACCACAACCTGATCTTCGGCCTTCTCTGCATCGCCGCGGTCTGGTTTGATTTCATTCTCAAACAGATATGACAGCGCGTTCAGCCAGGTCGCCCCTGTTCGCTGACCTGCTGTCGGGTTTTGTGGTCGCCCACCTCTTTGTCCTTCTCTTTGCGGGCAGACGGATTGTGGCTCTCGATTTCTGGTGGTGGATGAGCTTCAACATCGTCGTCCTCCTGGTTTATGCCTTCCTGTCCGACAGAAGCTATGTTGCGACCATCCTCTCGGAACTGAAAAAACCGCTGGTCCGGAATGCCCTGCTGGGAATCCTGTCCGCTCTATTGCTTTACGGATTTTTTGCTTTCGGAAACTGGATGTCCAGGGAACTTTTTTCTTTCGCGGGAACCGGCATCGCCGATGTTTACAGATATAAGGAGGGGGCATCCTTGCTGCGAATCGCCCTGCTGATGGGATTCGTGATCGGCCCCGGAGAGGAGTTGGTCTGGAGGGGATTTCTTCAGAGAAGATGGGAAAACCGCGTCGGGAGGTTCGGAGCCTTTATCGGTGTGGCGCTGCTTTACACGGCGGTCCATGCGGTGAGCGGCAATATCATGCTGATCCTGGCGGCCGCGGTCTGCGGTCTTTTCTGGGGATTTCTGTACTACAAATTCCGGTCCATCGTTCTCGTCGTCGTCAGCCACACCCTCTGGGACATTATGGTTTTTCTTGTTTTTCCTCTGGGGGAATAGGCACAGGAAATCGGTACGGATCCATTCGCTTTCACTACGTCATTGTCGATCTTCGGGCAGACTACATCGACGGCGAAGTCAACGCGGACGACGATGCCTCCGCCGCCGGATGGTTCGGCCCGGAAGACATTAAAAAGTTGAAAATCTCTTCAACGACACGAACACTTCTCCAAAAACTCGAGTTTGTTTCATTCAAATAAATTGCCCCTCCTTCTGTCCCACAGATTGTTTCTACATCAAATGAACTTTTTGATTCGGAATCCGTTTAATCAAATTACATTGGAAAAGGGACGACCCGAATGATAGAATGGATCCTCTTCTGGAATCCTTGACTGAAATCGACATAAAAAGGAGCAACTATGACATCTTTCGTAACCAGAAAAACATTCAACACGGCCCTCTGTCTTATCCTCGGACTGCTCATCGCCGGGAGCGCCCTGGCCTTCCAGGAAAAAACCGGCGAGGCCCTCCAGAATAAATACGCGCCCATTCTCGGCACCTATGAATTTGACCTGAGCGAGATGGGAGGGGATGTGATCTATCTCGAGATCCTGATCAAAGAAGGGGAACTGTGGGGAGATTCCGGTGATGGAATGCCCGTCACTCTGATTCAGTCGGTCGAGGGAGAATTTGAATTCGACGCCAAAGACCCGGAGAGTAGAATAGAATATGGGCTTTTTATCTCTCAGGCCCGTACCGGGAATACGGCGGCACACCGGTTGAATATTTTTCATGACCTTCATTTTGACCGAAAGGAGAGATCCGGGTGACTTACATTGCTATATATATTCTTTATGATATATGAGTAATGGCTGAATGGGTAAATGGACATAACAAAACTCGACCTCCCAGCGGAGCAGAAAATGAAATTCTCATCCCAAATCCGATCATCGGATTGTTTGAATTTACGGCGGAAGTCGGCCATGGATAAATCCAAGCGCAAAAAAGCCCGGCGCCTGAGTATCGCCGTAATCATTTTTGGACTGATCCCTTCGACTCTGCTCCAGGCCCAGAGCTCCAGGGTCGAAATCGAACTCTTCGGGCTTAATGCATTCTCGCTCAAAAACATTTCGGACTATACTTATCGCTTCAACGCGTATGGCGATAGCTGGGATTCCTACCAGGAAACGGTCTTCGCGAAGAAATCCTCTCGAATCGGCTTCGGCGCTGGACTGACCTATTGGATCAGCGACCATGTCGGGCTCCGTCTTCAAGGCCAGACCTGGTCGCGGTCGTGGACGTCCTCAGACAACAACGTCCTCATTGAATATTCTTACTTCCCCTGGTACCCGAACCCGTCTCCGGACCCCGTGGTAGTATCTTACGGCCTGAAAAGCACCATCCCGCCGTCGTTGTCCTATCGGATCGGTGCGCTTTCGCTCGCCGGAGTCTTGAGGACCGCCCTCGGCCGGCTGAGGCTCGATTTCTCCGGGGGGCTGACCGTTTTTCAAATCGGCGGTGACCTTCAGGATATTTATTTCAAACGGATCATCCCCAGCAGCCATATGACGTTCCTCTCGGAAGAGTTCGTGTACTCAAGCCGCTTCGATTTCATGAGCCTGGGCGGAATCGTCGGCCTGGATCTGTCCGTCCCTCTCGGCCGGAATGTCGAGGGCGCGATCGGGTTGAAATATTTGTTCGGGAGGAGCAGAGAGCCCGAATTGTTCGTTGCGTCGGCGGCCGACCTCGACACATATTCCATGTCAGTGGTGCTAAAGGGCGTGGATGAGATCAAGGGGCGCATCCGGTCCGGAGACCTGGAGATCGATCCTTCCCAGGTCTCCTTGAACCTGGGCGTGAGGTTCCAAATTCCCAGTCCGGTCGGGCCGCGGTCCGGCGGGGGACGGATCATCCTGCTCTTCCTTCCCGGCGTCTCCGGGATGAATCCGGACATCGGTTTTACAAGAACAGTGTTGACGGCCGAGGACGATTCGAGGCGGCTCGCGCAGAGCGTCGCTCTCTTCTACAGCAAGCTTTTGTGGTCCGGCGGCGGCGGGGCCGGCTTCCGCTTTTCACCGCGCTGGGCCGCGGAATTGAGCTATCGGCGCTGGGACAGGGAGCTTGGCGTCGATTCGGGGGTCGTCGTCCTGGTCCAGGACGGGAAATGGCGGAGCGGCCTGAAAGGCCAACGCCCCATGGTCCGAGCGTGGCTCGACGAGTTCGGGCTGTCGGTGGTCCGCTTTGCCCCCATTCCGGGTGGAGAGGTTTTTGTAACGGTGGGCGCGAACCTATCCCGACTGTCTCTGACCATGGACGAGCAGTATTTCCTCTATTGGCACAAACCCTGGACGAGCGATTTCGTCTCATTCAGCGGCCTTTATTCGACGGCCGGGTATCGCTGGCTCTTGGGAGCGAGCGTCGGCCTTGGTTTCCAATTCCCCGTCGCCGGCCCCGTCGAGGGGCGTCTTGCGACAGGGTATTTTTTTTATCCAACGGCAGTCGTCCCCGCAGGCGTGGAGGAGATCGTGTTCGATCAGGCCGTTTCTGGGATCGGCGATAAAACGGATCTGCTTCCGGAGGAATTGCAGGCGAGGCTCGATCCCAAGTCGTTTGACTTCAACCCCTCGCGATTCCAGATGTCATTCGGCCTGGCCATCAGATTTTAAGGAATCGCATCTTTCCAATTCCTTACGCGGGATCCCAGGAACGTAAGTCCATGAAGTGTCTGCGGCTATACCATTCTCAACATCGATCTCATCGATATGGGAGTCCAGATAAAAGGCATCAAGCAGTAGAAAAACGACCGCATTATCCCAGCATGCTGTCAACGCAGCGATGCAAGCAGTTTTCGCACTTGATCAGCCTCCGGCGCGGCGGGGGCGAGACTTAAGAATTTTTCCAGATGAACAATGGCCAAATCCTTGCGGCCGGCTTGATAGTATGCAAGTCCCAACTGGTAGTGGGCATAGGCGTGATTGGGCTTGAGTTCAAGACATTTTTTCAAGGCCTTGATGGAAAGCTCCAATTTATTTTGATAACCCAGAGCAATTCCCTTGAGGTAATACGCTTCGGAGTCATTGGAATCCAGGGAAAGGGCCTGATCGAGGCTGCTCAAAGCAGAGGAATAATCCTTGTTTTGAATAAAAATCATCGCTTTTCCCGAGTATGCCGGAGCGAAACGGGAATCGATCTGAAGGCAGGTGTCGAAGTCTCCAAAAGCCGGGCTCAACTGTTTGAGCTCGATCAACGACCGCCCCCTGTAATTATAGGCCTGGAGATGTCTCGACTGAGCAGAAATCACCCGGTCGAAAGTTTCTTTCGCATGACCGAATTGACCCGCCCGGTACTGATCGACTCCTTGTAGAAAAAGATCTTCGATGCTGATCGGCTGCTTGACAGGGGGCGTAGGAGTCTTGCTCATATTGGGCATTAACGAACAGGCGGCTCCCCATAAAATCACTCCGGCGGCAGTCATGATCAATCCCAAGTGAAGTGTTGGTTTACTCATTTTCGACCTCTTGCTTATTGAGAAATACTTATATGGGTATTTTATATCGGGTTTCCCCTGTTGTCCAGATAATAAAGGACGTCATCCCATCCAGAATCCTTTGCGGTGGGAAACGCCCAGCACCTTTTTGCATTCGGGACAGAAATAGACGTACCTCTTTCCCAAAAACCCACAAGAGGCTGGTAGCGGATTGTATTGAGCTGCGCCTCACAGAACGGGCAGATGGGGACGGTATTTAAATCTTCAACCAGGTTGGACATTGTTCACTCCTTTTTTGTCATCA
>JAHIPL010000348.1 GCA_018894615.1 Acidobacteriota bacterium
GATTAAAAAACGATTTCGATATGTGACCGCCGCCCTTGTCAGCGGACTGGGGCTACTCGGACTTTCGGTGATTTTGACCGGCCTGAATCCCTGGATCGATTACGTGCAAATTTTATTCCGCAGTTTTGTCTTGGGAGAAATGCCTCTCTACTTTTTCGATTTCACCGCCTTCCTCAACAACAATTCATTCAAGGCTTTTTTTACCCAGTTCCTGATGCACTTCGATCTATCCCGATCTTTCGCCTCAATTCTCGTCCTGCTCTTTCTTATAACAGTCGCGATTGCGGCGAGGAAAAAAATCGCCGATTTCTTTCGAATTCAGGATCAAAACTTCATCGCATCCATCCTCATCATGCTCCCCCTTGTCCTGTCCTCCATGTGCTGGCCCCATCATTTCGTCAGTTTGATGATTCCCGCCGTCTATATTTTCGCTTTGATAATCGAGAAAAGACGATATTCCCTTCTTGTCCCATTTTCGGCCGTGTATGGACTCTTCGCCTATTTCCCGCCTTATGGAGGCTTTCCCTTCAACCATGCCCGCCTTCTGGCCGCAATTCTTATCTTTCCCCTTATTCATATCGTTTACGAGGAGAAGCCTCATTTGATAAATACCAAAAACGGTTATTGATGAGTATCCATTTTTTTATTGAATTTTATTAACTCAAAATTTTCTTCACTTTCAATAATCGTAAAACCTTCTCTGTCATCCGAATCCTCAGGAATATTCGATTTTCTTATGTCAATGATATAGTAATGTTTTCCTGACTCCGGCGGAGCAGGAAGAACAGCATAATCTACGCCTTTATGCTTTCCGAATTCTATTATTTCAGCAATGGTTGCCGCGGGAAGGACTTGCCAATCCGAATGCGATCTGACGGCAAAAACGGGATGAGCGGACATCACAGTGTGGGCAGCTTTCTGTTTTAGATATCGGGAAACCTCCAAATCGATCAATCGATGCTTTCTAAATTCCGGCACAAGTAAATGATTCAATCCCAAGTTGGTTTTATATTCAAATCCCATAAAGAAAAGGATGATTGAAAAAATAAGCAACGAGACAATTCGTTTGGCAGCATGTTTGTATTTAATCAGCGTAGATGATACGAACATAAGACCTTCCACTGCGTATATACCGAACAAAGGGACCAGAAACAAATGATGCCTGGGGATTGGATAGGCAATGAGTGCTATTATCAAACTATAGGGAAAAAAGATAAACAGGATTAAGTCAATGATGGATTGTCTTTTTAAAATTCGATAAACAGCTCTTCCGAGCCCGAACAAAACAAAAGCCAGCAAATAATAAGACAGGAGAGTTTTGGGAATAATCCCATACATTTTCAGGTTTTCGGGAATAATCTCAAGAATGGTTTTTACCGACTTTCCAGAGCCACCCGCCAGCTTTTTATGGAATCCCCAATAAGCCCGCTTCATTTCCATATTATCTCTGTCATACGCATAGTGCACTTCGGTAAAAGGGGCCCAATTGTTGTTCCGGATGACCTCCAATAATGCGATCCGATGGGACCCGGCTGAAGATGTTTTCCCTGATAACATCCACGTTCCCGTCATATTTTTCAAATACAACATATAGGGAAAGGATAAGAAGAGGAAGACTAGAAGAAAAACACATATTCTACTGAACGAAACGGAGATGAAGGATAAAATCTTGAACAGGATCAGGCAGCCGAGAATCAGGGCGAACAGTAAAACACCTTCCGGTCTCGTCAGGTAGGAAAGGGCAAAAAATACACCTGCCAAGGCGGCATGATGGAGATTATCGCTTTCCACAAGACACAAAATAAAGTAGATGGAAACAAGAATGAGAAAACAATTGAAAATATCCGATCCCCTGTAGAGAATGTTGACATAGGTTGTATCGAATCGGGGTAAAAAATCATTCATTTGATACACAAAAAGAGCTATGGCTGCGCAGAGAAGGGAATAAAAAGATGATAACTTTTTCACTGAAATTCCATAGGTCACGATTCCGACTAAACTTCCGAATAA
>JAHIPL010000058.1 GCA_018894615.1 Acidobacteriota bacterium
CCGCTCTTCTCCGCCCTCTCCTTTCTCAAGGCGGGGGGAGGATACGCCCGGCTGGCGGCGCCCGCGTCCGTCACTCCCTTTATCGGAACCGCAGGCAGTGAAATCGTTTTTGTGCCGATGAAGGAAACAGCCGGAGGCCGCCTGGCCCGCAGCAATCGGGACAACCTGCTGGATCTCGGAGGACAGGTGCACATGGCGGTCATCGGGCCGGGACTGGGCCTAGAGGAGGAAACCCAGGCTCTTGTTCGGGATCTGGCCGAAAAAATGGAGGTCCCCGTGCTTCTCGACGGGGACGGCATCACCGCCGTCTGCCCGGACAGCGCCTTTCTTGCCGGCAGAAAAGCACCCACCATCCTCACTCCCCACCTGGGTGAACTATCCCGCCTGACCGGGCTGCCCATCGAAGAAATCACGAAAGACCGGATCTCAATCGTCCGGGACCTGGCGAAGCGATTGAAGGCACTCATCGTCTGCAAGGGGGCCCGCTCCCTCGTTGCCCTCCCCGACGGGAATGTGTTCATCAATGTGAGCGGCAATTCGGGAATGGCGACAGCGGGATCCGGAGATGTTCTGACCGGTGCGATCGCCGCCGCCTACGGACTGGGCCAGCTTATCGATGAGGCCGTCCGCACCGGAGTTTTCCTTCACGGGCTGGCCGGAGATCTTGCCGCCGACGACAAAGGCGAAGACGGGATGACGGCCCGGGACATTCTCGAAAATCTTCCTCCCGCTCTTCTCCTCTACAGGGAGAGTTACGAAAAGCTTTTTGAAAACCACTATGAGTCACTGACGCTTATCTGACACAGGCATGGAGACAGTCCGGAATAAAACACTTTTCCGGCTTTTTCAAACCGGAAAAGTGTTGGAGAGGAGGGAGGCGGGAGAGGCCTCAAAAGCCCCTCCCTTTTCAAACCTTGATGGTCTCATCATCGCACAGGATCTATGGGGGGACAATCACCCGGCGGGATGAAGAACGGGGTGAATTTGGAGAGGCCTGTCTCACCCCCGTGCACTAGCCCTTGCGTTTTCCTTGCGTTTCCCTTTTCAAACAGCCCCGTTCCTATTATAATGAATGCTGCAATTCACCATACGGGAGGAGCAATGGACGTCAAACAACGCATCATCCAATCCGAAGAGGACGCCATCGATCTTTTGAACATCGCCCTGAAACACGAGTGGGCGGTCAGTTTTGAATACTTGTTTCATGCCTATTCCATGCCGAAAGGCCGTCTTTTTTACACCGACCCCATTCTGGAGAATCCGACCGATGTCCGCAGCCGGACCATCCAGATCGGAATCGACGAGATGTACCACGCCCTCCAGCTCGGCGTGATCATTCGGCAGATGGGAGGGGTTCCCACTTTTAATACGGACGGCGTCACCCGATTCCCCCGGGTGATCGACAACCTGGCGCTGGACAAGGAAACCGAAGACAAGGTGACGGCCCTCTATCAGACCGCCAAATTCGACGAAGACCGGTTTCCGAAAATCCGGAATATGGTCATGAACATTTCCTATGACGAGGTCCGCCACGCCAGGCAGTTCACCGCCATGATGGACGCCATGCGCCGGGAAGGGCAGGAAGAGACGCTTCTTTTTACATCCGACCCGGATGCGGCGGCAAGGGAAGACGTGCAGCTGCTGCACACCATCATGCGGGCCGAAAACGAACTCATGCACCGCTACCTCAAATACGTCGTCTTTTTCAGCGAACACCAGGACCTCATGCTGAGGCTTTTCAAGAACGCCGTCGATCACATGAAAAGCTGGGACAAGAACGCCGGCATCCTCATCAAATGGGGAGACGTCATTCGGATCGAAAACGCTGTCAAAGATGAAAAGGGAGTGGAGCGGAGCGACAATCCCATGCCGGATACCTATCCCGGCGAGGAGAGACAGGATGCCCTGGAAACCCTTATTCCCGCCGAAGAGGAACTCATCAGAAACTACGACACCCTTCTGGCCCAAATTCCCGATGGAGAAATCAAGGAAGAGCTCAAACTCCACCAGGGCCTGGACAGGGAACACCGGTTCACCCAGAGATGGCTGCTGGAAAACGCCCGGACTATCAAAGGGTTGTGAAACCTGCAGGAAAAGCGACCATGGCCACCGCTCTTAAAATTGATTCGATCCACAAGACGTTTCAAACCGGGTTTTTCCCCAAAAGAAAAAAAATCCTGAAGGGCATCTCACTCTCGGTTGAAGAGGGAAATATTTTCGGCTATCTCGGGCCCAACGGCGCCGGGAAAACGACCACCATCAAATGCCTCCTCAATCTGATCGCCCCCGACCGGGGC
>JAHIPL010000349.1 GCA_018894615.1 Acidobacteriota bacterium
GGGCTCCCCGGTTTTATAGTGGCGGGCGTACATTTTCAGCACCTCGGGATGGCCGCCCCAGTTTTCCATGATCTGAGAGGGGAGCTCTACAAAATCCCGCGGCACGTCCGTTCCTGTAAGCGAGGGATAGGTCCGGTCGGAGAGAAGGCCGTGAAGGGCGTGACCGAACTCGTGAAAGAGGGTCAGGGCCTCTTCCATGCTGATGAGGGAGGGTGTGTCGGCGGTGGGTTTGGAAAAATTGCCGCAGTTGACGATGACGGGAGTGATGTTCACTCCTCCCTGCCGATATTGCTTGCGGAAGGCGTTCATCCAGGCCCCTCCCCTTTTGGAGGCCCGGGGAAAATAATCGGCGTAGAGAATGCCGATGTGGGTGCCGTCCTCCTCCTTCACCTCGAAGACCTTGACGTCGGGGTGGTATTTGGGGATGTCATCCCTCTGTTCGAACTGCAGCCCCCACAATTTTCCGGCCACGGCAAACACACCGTCGATGACGTTTTCCAGTTGGAAGTAAGGCCGGAGGGACTCCTCGTCAAGATCGTATTTGGCCTTTTTGAACTTCTCGGCGTAATACCACCAGTCCCAGGGCTGTAGATTGAATCCTCCGCCCTCTTCATCGATCAAAGCCTGCATCTCCGCCCTCTCAGCCTTGGCCATATTCAGGGCCGGGGTAAAGAGCTGATCGAGGAGCCCGAAGACGTTCTCCGGGACCCTGGCCATGTTCTCTTCCAGTACGAAGTGGGCGTGGGTGTCGTAGCCCAACAGATTGGCCCGTTCCACGCGGAGGGCGGCCATCCTGGCCGCGACGGCCTTGTTGTCATATTCGTTATCGTTGTTTCCCACGTTAAAAGAGGCGGTGTAGATCTTTTCCCGCAGGGTCCGGTTCTCGGCGTACTGCAGAAAAGGGATCAAACTCGGCTTGTGGAGGGTGAAAATCCATTTTCCCTCAAGTCCCGCATCCGCCGCCGCTTCAGAGGACGCCGAGATGACGGTGGGGGGAAGACCAGCCAGATCGGCCTCACTTTCTATTACCATCCGGAAGGTGTTGGTCTCGTCCAGCACATTTTTTCCGAACCTCAGTGAAAGAAGTGACAGTTCCTCATTGATCTCCCGGAAACGATCCTTCTGATTTTCATCGAGGAGGGCGCCGCTGCGGACGAACCCCTTGTAGTACTGATCCAAAAGCTTGAACTGCTCGGTGTTCAGCCCCAGGCCGTCCCGGCTGTCATAGACAACCTCTATCCGCTCGAACAACTCCGGATTGAGGGAGATGTCGTCGGCATGTTTGGAAAGCTCGGGGGCGATCTCCTCGGCGATCCGCTGCATCTCTTCGCCCGTGAGGGACGAATTAAGATTATCGAACACCCCGCCGACCCTGGTGAGAAGGGCCCCGCTGTACTCCAGAACCTTGATGGTGTTGGCAAAGGTGGGCGCCTCGCTGCTGCCGATGAAGGCCTCCAGCTCCGCTTTCTGCTCCTCCATCCCTTTTCGAAAGGCCGGAAGGTAGTGATCGGTTGTGATGCGGTCAAATGGCGGCGTCTCAAAAGGCGTTCCATAGTCGCTGAAGAAGGGGTTGCCCTCAAGGACGGTTCCCTGCGTATCATCCTTTTTGACACATGAGGAAAAGATGAGGGCCGCAGCCAGTACCAGAAACAAGATTTTTTTCATGAGTCGTTCCTTTGTTCTGCTTTTTTGAGTGTTGAATGAAAACATGGTAGCCCCAACAAAGACAAAAAACAAATATTTTGTCAGGTTCCTCATTTACATTTTCAAACCTGTTGTGTTTAATGAGGAAGAGTCCGAAGCGGCCGGCGACTTCCGCACCAGCCGTCCGGCTGGACGTTTCAAGGATGGATCAAACAGATGACTTCACGGGAACGGCTCCTCCTCGCTCTCGACGGTGAGAAACCTGACCGGCTTCCGGCCAGCGTTCACCAGTGGCAGCCCCACCACCTCGAAAACTTTATGGACGGAAAAACCGATCTGGAGGCATTCGAAGCCGTCGGACTGGACGCCCAGATCCAATATTTCGAAAAAATGGACCAGTTCTGGGTCACGGACGCCGATTTCACAAGGGTCAGCACATCATCCTGGAGAGATGCGGCGGTGATTATCAGTGCCGCGCCCGACAACCGGATCGTCCA
>JAHIPL010000350.1 GCA_018894615.1 Acidobacteriota bacterium
CCCATCAGAGTCAGCGCCTGTCTCAAAACATCCCGGACAAGGGAGATGGTCAGAATGCGCCCGTTTTTTCTGGCGGTATCGGTTTCCGACAGAATGGAATATTTATGGTAATAGCCGTTCAGTTTCTGACTGAGGTTGAAGGTGAATTTGGCCAGATGGGAAAACTCGAGGGCGTGGATGGACCGGATAACGTCCTCCTCCAGCTGCGATGCATAAAGGATGAGTTCCCAGAAATCGTTTTTTTCCTCAACGCCCGCATCCTCCGGATTCCAGTCGAATGTGTCCCGCATCGACCGTATTTTGCCGTCGTTGAGACCTTCGCGTTCCTCGAGCTTTCGAAAGATGCTGTTGATACGGACGACGGTGTACTGGAGATAGGGGCCCGTTTCTCCTTCAAAGCTCAGGGCTTCGTCGAAGTCGAACACGATGAGGGAATTACGGGTGAATTTCAGCATGAAGTAGCGAAGGGCGCCCACGGCGATGGCGCGGGCGATGGCGTCGGACTGTTCTGAGGAGAAATCAGGGTTTCGCCCCGCCACTTCCGCCCGTGCTTTTTCCTCGAGGCGGTCAAGAAGGTCGTCCGCTTTGACTCCCAGCCCCTTGCGGCCCGATACCTCGACAAAACTGCGATCCCTGTCCGCATCGGACACTTCGAGATTCAGTTCCTTCAGGCTTTTAGGGGACAGGGCCACCATCTCATAGGAAAAATGCACGGACTGCTCCGCCTGCTTCCGGTAATCAAGGGCTTTGAGTCCCTGCACTACGATCTTCTGTAGGTAGGACTGCCGCGTGTCGATGACGTTGTAGACCTTGCCGGCGCCTCCGAAATGGATATCGTGACCGGTCGGTTTGGACGTCGATATCCACAGAACTCGGTCATCCGCTCCCTGAAAGGGCTCGTAATAGAAATCCTGCTCGAGAAGACCGAACTTCCAGAGCTGATAGGCGATATCCTTTCCGACGTAGGTCACGGTCCCGTCCGAACGGACGATGATTTTTTCCTGTCCCGGTTCGTCTTCCAGATCCATGACCCAGCAGCCGGTGCTTGGCCCGCTCTCGGCCAAATAGATGGCTTTTTTTTCTTTCAGAAGGGCAAACGCCTTTTTCCAGAACTGAAGGTGAAGGATGCTGCTTTCACAGGGCAGAAGGTCGTAGTCGATGCCCAGGCGGCTCATGGTGAGAAGGTGGGCCCGCAGGATTCGGCGGGACACATGGTGGGCGACGGCGTATTCCTCTCCTTCTCCCGCTTCGATCTTGTGGAGGATCTCCGTCTTTTTTGCCTGGGCCTCGGGATGGTCCGGGAGGTAGGCGGACACTCGGGTGTAGAGGTCCCAGCAGTAATAATCGAACCTTTCTTCGATCTTCTCGATCGATTTCAGGTCCAGTTTCTCCATCTCCATCAGCCCGAAGACGACATCGACCACCTGAATGCCGGTGTCGTCCACATAATTCTGAATCTCGACATCCTCTCCCTTGAATTTCAGGCAGCGTGTCAGCGTATCACCGAGGACCGCGTTTCGCAGATGTCCGATGTGGGCCGCTTTGTTCGGATTGATATTGGTGTGTTCGACGATGATTTTAGATTCCTCGGAAACGAGAGAGGACCGGCCGCCTTTCCGGAGCCTTTCTTTGAGAAAGGCTTTCCGGTCAAGAAACAGGTTGATGTATCCCGCGCCTGCGATTTCCACCCGTTCCACCCCTTGCAATCCGGTGAGAAGGGGGGCGATTTCCTCCGCCACCTGCCGTGGAGGCCGCTTTAATCGCTTCGCCAGCTGAAAAGGGAAGGCGAGGGCCAGGTCGCCGAATTGAACCTGGGGGCTATATCCCACATCCAACATCGCTTTTTCCAGAGGATATTTGTCCTTTAGAAGAGAAAAAATCGTGTCGACGAGGTTGTTTTTATATATAATCATTTTTTGGTCTTTAATTATAGCAAACTGAGATTTTTGGGCAAGGGCTGCAACCGGAAAACCTTTGCATCGGGCATCGGATTATGATAATTTAAGATGTCTTCTTTGGGCAATAATACTTGAGGGAACGAGATACATAATGAGACAGACACGCCTTCATGCCAGCCATTTAAAACATAACGGAAAAATGATCGAATTTTTCGGATGGGATATGCCTGTCGAATTCTCCGGCATCATTCCTGAGCACACGGCCGTTCGCGAAGGGGCCGGTCTGTTCGATGTCAGCCATATGGGAGAGATTTGTATCAAGGGCCCCGGAGCGCTGGATTTCGTCCAATACCTTACGCCCAACAACGCGGCACGGCTCGGCCCGGGAAAAGCTCAGTATTCGGCTCTCACCACTCCGAAAGGGACGTTTGTTGACGATCTGCTCGTCTACTACCAGAACGTGGACGAGTACCTTCTGGTCGTTAATGCCGCAAACACGGCAAAGGATTTTAAGTGGATTCTCTC
>JAHIPL010000351.1 GCA_018894615.1 Acidobacteriota bacterium
ACAAATCCATCCGGAAGGAGAAGATGGACATCCACTTCCGATTGAGGAACCTCGACCGACAACTCCAATCGTCCCGGCGCCGACCGCCAGCTGTAGGACATCCCCCGGCCCGATGCGGCGTAGGTCACGCGGACATCCGCCGATTCCACATTCGCCGCCGGCCACCGCGGAGCAAGCCTGAGCTTTTCAAACAGCTTCGACCTGTCCTCGATGCCGGCCAGCCCCTCAAGAAAGGCATACAGCATGGCGCTCGACCCCCATCCGTCCGTGGGTGTCGCCTCCGGACTTGTGCTCGTCTCCACGCTGGATGGCGTGCCGTCGGGAAAATACCAGAGATAGGTTTCCCCCGACTCGCGGATCATGTCCCGGTAAGTCCTCAGAATCTCCACTCCGTAGCGCTCGAATCCGTGTTCAAACGCAGCCCGGGCCAGTTCCCCCCCCACGAGCGGAAAAATCCCGCCGTTGATATAAGCGCCGGGAACGAGCCGGTCATCTCCGAAGATACCGGCCGGAAAGGGGGGATGGATGGAAAACCATTCGGCGAAGGCTCCGGACGTATCCTTCCGCTGCCGGTACTCGTTGATGATGGACACCGCCTGCTTGTGATCGGCCGCGCCGCGGTTGATGTTGATGGGATTACTCAGGCTCAACTGTTCGGATTCGTCCACACCGGAGATGGTCACGGGTGTCCGTTTGACAAAATGGGTGTAGAACCGCCCGTTCCAGCAGACCTCGTTCATCCGAATTCGAAGGCTGTCCGCCTTTTCACTCCAGCAGCGGGCGGAATCGGCGCGGCCCAAATGACGGAAGAGACGGGAAAGGATGGAAAAGGCCTCGTAATATCCGCTGTTGTCGCCGTGCATGATGCCCCAGAAGGTGTTCTCGTCGATCTGCATCTGCAGCCAATTGTGCCCTCCGGCCGTATAGGCGAAGTCCCATGTATCGATGGTGTAAGGCCTTTTGACAAGTCCGAGCTCGTCATCCCAACGCAACGGATTGGTGGTTATGTAGTTTACGGCACGGATGAGATACGGCATCAGCCCTTGAATCCATTCGTCATCCCCCGTCGCCTGCCAGGCCAGCCAGGCGGCCTTGATGAAGCGGTATTCGACATCGGCCTCCACAGGCACCCGAACATACTTGGTCCAGTTTTCCTTTTCGCTCGGCAGTTTGTCGGGATAGGTGGTCACATAATCAAAGATCCGCCCGTTGGCCGCCTGGGTGTGGGCGAAATGATCAACGGCGCTTGTCATGTCTTTTTCGATGTATTTGGCGCCCCGCAGGATATCGCTGTGGTCGCGGATCCAGATGGCCCTGGAATCAGGCGACCGGTATCCGCGGATGGTCTCACCGTCGATGCACAGGTCCAGGCTGTCCTTTTCCAGGAAGGACCGGATTTGAGGAAAAAACCCGTCCCACTCCTCCCGGCCCGTACAAATCACGACGTTTTTTTCCATGACTCCTCTATATCATGACTGATTTATGCATTCAAGGATCCAGGTCCGTTCCTCGAGTCAAGGTCAAATCATTATTTGATTTGACTTTACCGCCATTCCTTTATAGCCTGAGGTGAATATGTCAATTTGGGGTCTTCACATCATCGATGTGTCCATCATTCTTTTTTACGTCCTCGTCATCCTCTGGCTGGGTCGTCGGGCGGGAAAAAAGACAAAGACCACCGAGGATTTTTATCTGGCCGGCCGCAAGTTGGGAAAATTCTACCAGTTCTTTCTCAATTTCGGCTGCTCCACCAACGCCGACCAGGCCGTGGCCGTCACCAGGGAGATCTACCGCCAGGGGATCGGCGGGATGTGGATCCAGTTTCTGGTCCTCTTCCTGACGCCCTTTTACTGGTTCACCACCTTTCTTTTCCGGAGGGTCCGGCTGACGACCATCGGGGATTACTTCACGGAACGGTTTCGCAGCAAACCCCTCGGAGGAAGTTTCGCCGTATTCATCCTCCTCCTCTCGATTCTGGGAGGGGGTGTGGGATACATGGTGGCGGGCAAAACCATGATGGCCATGACGCCCAAACCGCTGGAGAAGTGCACCCAAGAGGAGCGGCTTAGCATCGAGCAGTTCCGGGAGTACAGGGAGCTGCGGGACAAGGCGAAAGAGGGCCTCACCCCGGAGGAGGAGAACCGTTACTTTGTCCTCACCGAAAAGAACAAAAAGGGAGAACTCAAATCCTTCGTTTCCTTCATCGATCCCATCATTTTTTATTTCATATACGCCCTGATCGTCGCCGTTTACACCATGATGGGGGGGTTCAGGGCGGCGGCCATCACGGACGCCATTCAAGGGGTGCTGATCATCACCTTCTCTCTCATTCTCATTCCCATCGGGCTCGCAAAAATAGGCGGGTTTGCCGGGCTTCACGCTTCGGTTCCCGACTACATGTTCGAGCTGTTCGGAAGCGTGACCATGAGCGAATACGCCTGGTATACCATTCTGGCCATGGCGATGGCCAATCTGGTCTCCATTGTAGCCGTGGCGCCTGGCATGCAGACCGCCGGGTCGGCCAAAAATGAGATGACGGCCCGCTTCGGCATGATCGTCGGCATGTTTTTCAAGCGCTTTATCATGATTTTCTGGGCTCTGGCGGGGCTTCTGGCCATCGGATTGTATTTCGGACAGATCAACGATCCCGACCTCATCTGGGGGTTCATGACCAGGGATCTTCTCTTTCCCGGAGCCATCGGTCTTATGCTGGTCGGAATTCTGGCCGCCAACATGTCCACCCTGGACGCAAGCGCCGTTTCCTATTCGGCCCTCTTCATCAAAAACATCTACGCCCCCCTGAGGCCGGGACGACCGGATAAGCACTACCTCAACATCGGCCGGATCGCCATCGTCGGCACCCTTCTCGGCGGCATTCTGGTCGCCCTCTACATCGACAACCTGCTGGACCTGTTCAAGTACATCATCTCCGTTCCGGCCATCTATGGCGCCTCCGTCTGGCTCGGATTTCTCTGGCGGCGGCTGACAAAAACGGCTGTTATCATTCAGGTCGTCCTCTGTCTGATGATTTATGCCGTCATTCCCAATCTCTTTCAGGGGATGGATTGGGCCAGGACCAATCCCGCCTTTCTCAAGGAGACAAAAGCCCAAGTGGTGACCATCACAACCGGCGCCCTGCAGAGGGATGTGGATGAGGGGCGGGCGAACCGCGTCGGCGAGTCCATCCAAAAGGAACATGTCATCCCGCCGTCCGGTATCTTTTTTGAGCAGGTAGCTCTGACCGATCCTCAGAATCCCGACTCTCCCAAAAGGGGTTTCGGAAGATTTAATGCCGAGCTCTGGGTCGTCAGCTGGTTTGGAGTGGACTTCAGCGGCATGAAAAAAGCGCAGCTTGTGGCCGGGCGGTTCTTTTTCGACGCGATTTTCCCTTTTGTTCTGCTTTTTTTGATCTCATTTATGACACGGCCGGTACCGGAAAAGGACCTGGACCGGTTTTTCGCCGTCCTCCACACACCCGTTCAGCCGACCGATGAGGAGGACCGGAGGGCGGTCGAAGACAACATCCGGAATTTCGAGAGGGTGAAGAAGAGGCGCGTTTTCCCCCGTTCCCAGTGGGAGATCCACTGGCCGCGACCCGTGGATTACCTGGGCTTTTTCGGCAGCTGGGTGCTGGTGGGTGTGATCATCTTCCTGCTCTGGCTCATGGTCAACATCAGATGACCCCGGACGGATAGGAAAAGGGGAACCATTTTTTCGGTTCCGGTTGAATAATTTCTGACACCCTGACGTATTTTTTTTATAATAGGTAATGAATCACTTTGTTTGAAAGAGGACACCATGAAAAAAATAGTGCTTATCATCGTATTGACGGTCGTTCTATTGACGGCTTTTTTCTTCACGCAAGAAGCGGATAAAAGAATCGAGGGAAGCTGGCTGGGGACGTTGAACGCCATGGGAACCGAACTGCGCCTCGTCTTCAACATCAGCCGGAGTGAGGACGGAACCCTTGCCGCCACCATGGACAGTCTTGACCAGGGAAGCATGGGAAATCCGATGGACGGCGTCAGGTTCGAGGATGGAAAATGGATTCTGGAACTCAAAAGGGCCGGCGTCACCTACACGGCCGAGCTGAGCGAAGACGGGCAGACGCTCAAGGGGATCTTCAAGCAGGGAGGATTCACCGCCCCCTTCGACGCCAGGAGGAGCGAACCGATTAAAAAGGAAGAGTTGATTCGGCCTCAGGATCCGAAAAAACCCTATCCCTACCACGAGGAAGACGTGACCTACACCAACGACAAGGACGGGATCACCCTTGCCGGGACTCTGACTTTTCCAATGGAAGGAGGCCCTTTTCCGGCCGTGGTTCTTATCACCGGATCGGGCGCGCAGAACAGAGACGAAGAATTGATGGGCCACCGTCCATTTCTCGTGCTGGCCGACTACCTGACCCGAAGAGGCATCGCCGTCCTCCGGGTGGACGACCGCGGTGTCGGCGGCTCGACGGGAAAAATCAGTGAGTCCACAAGCGTGGATTTTGCCGGTGACGTCCTTGCGGGAGTGGCGTTTTTGAAGACGCGAAAAGAGATCGATCCCAAAAAAATCGGTCTCATCGGACACAGCGAAGGAGGGATCATCGCTCCCATCGCGGCTGCAAAATCAAAGGACGTGACCTTCATCGTGCTCATGGCAGGGACGGGACTGAACGGAGAGGAGATCCTTTATTTGCAGGGAGCGCTTCTCAACCGGGCAGGCGGCTATTCCGAAGAGATCATACAGGCAAACCTCGACCAGCAGAAAAAGATTTTTTCCATCATGAAAAAACACGAGAAGGCGGAAGACATCAGGACCGAACTGCAAAACTCGTTCAACGATGACATCAAAAAGATGAGTGTGGAGGACAGAGAGGCGCTGGGAGACAATCCGCAGCAGAAATTTGACTCGGAAATGGAACAAATTCTGACGCCCTGGTTCCGCTTTTTTCTGACCTACGATCCTCTTCCGGCCCTCCGCAAGGTGACCTGCCCGGTGCTGGCCATCAACGGGGAAAAAGACCTCCAGGTCCCCCCCAAGGAAAACCTGGCCGCCATCGAGGGAGCGCTGAAAGAAGCCGGCAACACCGATTACACGTTGAAGGAACTGCCGGGCCTCAACCACATTTTTCAGAAGGCGGAAACCGGTTCGGTCAGCGAGTATATAAAAATCGAGGAAACCATCAATCCGGAGGCCCTCAAAACCATCGGCGACTGGATCCTGGCCCGCGTGAAATAGCCGGAGCGATCCCTCGATTTCTATCGAAGAACAAGCTCCTTTATCTGCCGATAGCGGCAACTTGAATATTTCCCGTCATCCGTATATAATTATTTTTAATCCTTGATGAATACACAATGAAAAAAAGCAGGAAAGAATTCCACCTGATCTTCCTCTTTACATTCTTTTTTATCACCCTGTTCATCAATTTTTTTCATACGGAAGACTTTATTCCCGTCTATTCAAATTCCAGTCCCGATTCAAATCACCCCGCTCCGGAAAAAAAGCCTTTCGGAGATGATTGTCCCGCCTGTCATTTTTTGAATTCAACGTTTACCACGAACCAGATAAATTTTTTCCTCCTGCCTCCCCCGATATGCACGGGTTTGCTTGAGAGCGCCTATTCCTATGTCTCAACTCCGAATACCGTCATCATTCGGGCATCCCGTTCCCCTCCTTCCGCGTAATTGCCTCACTTTAATCCCCAGCCGGTTCAATCCGGTACTGTTCAGCTTTAATCCTGAATGGGGAATTTCAAAACAATTCTAAAAGGAGGAAAGTATGTCAAGAACCGTGATCAACATTATTACTGGAATCATTCTGTTCATGCTCATTATGTCCGGCACGTATATCACTGCCGACTCAAACACACCGTCTATTGAATATTTGGAGACAAAGAGAGACCTTCGACTATCCGGCACTATCAAGGGATACGGCGGCGAACTCATCAACAAAGCCACGATCCTTATTCCTGAGCTCAGCAGAGTGGCGGAAAGCGACGAACAGGGATTTTTTGAACTGTTGGGAATTCCTCCTGGAAAATATCGCCTTGAAATCTCTGCAAAAGGTTACATGGATTACAGATCCGACGTCTTTGAGCTGAAGGAGAGCAGCAGGACGTTTATTATCACGCTTATGAAGGTCCTTTCCGAAGAGATTGTGGTGACTGCCACACGCACCCCGAAATTGTATATGGAGGTTCCTGTCAAAACACAGGTCATCTCCGCTCGACAGATCGACCAGAAACAGGCCACACAACTTGCAGAGGCCATCGCGCTCACGACCGGGGTGAGAGTGGAGAACAACTGCCAAAACTGCAATTTCACGCAGGTGCGCATCAACGGAATGGAAGGGAAGTATTCTCAAATTCTGATCGATAATTCTCCGTTATTCAGTTCCATGATCGGCGTTTATGGATTGGAGCAGATTCCATCCGAGATGATCAACCGCATTGAAATCGTCAAGGGCGGAGGTTCTGCGCTCTACGGCGGAAATGCCGTTGCCGGTGTCATCAATGTTCAAACAAAGGAGCCGATGGAAAACAGATACACACTCAATCTTCATCAGGAGACTATTTCCGGTAAGCCGTTCAGCAACGTGGGCTTTCGAACCGGCCTCATCTCGGATGACGGCAACACAAAGGGTTTTCTCTTCGCCAATTTCAAGGAACGTCAGCCTGTGGACTTAAACGATGATGACTTTTCTGAAATCGGGAATTTGAGGAGCACGAATTTCGGATTGAACCTTTATAACTACTTTCCTGATATGGGCGGCAAGATCAAGCTGAGCTTCTACAGAATTACCGAAAATCGTCGCGGCGGCAACAAATTCGATCTTCCTCCCCATGACGCCGATATCGCCGAGTCCGCAGACACAAATATCAACGGTCTGTCCGGGGAATGGAATCACTTTTTATCCACTCATCTTTACTACAGCATTGGAGTTTCCTCTATTGATGCGAAACGTGAAACCTATTACGGTTCCGGACAGGACCTGAGCGCCTATGGATCTTCCAAAAATCCCGTGGTTTTTTTGCATGGCCAGATGAACTACCAGGCGGGCAAACATCTCTTGTCGGCAGGTCTTCAATCCAAGGGAGAAAAAATCAAGGATCAAGCCGTTGGTTATGGGCGAGTCATCAACGACAGCTACTATGAAACGGGCTTATTTGTGCAGGATGACGTCAAATTCAACCGAACTTTTTCCCTGCTTGCAGGAATGAGGATAAGCAAACATTCTCTTCTGGATAACGTTGTATTCAATCCCAGATTGAGCCTGCTGACAAATGTGACTAAAGACCTCAGTTGGAGAACCACATTTTCGACGGGCTTTCGCGCTCCGCAGGTATTCGATGAAGACCTCCACATCACTCAAGTCGGCGGGGAAGGCATGATCATTGAAAACTCGCCCGCCCTGAA
>JAHIPL010000059.1 GCA_018894615.1 Acidobacteriota bacterium
CCTGACTTCCGCCGCCGCTTTTTTCGGCACGAACGCGGACATTCAGAACGGCATCCAGATGGCCGGTCAGCTCAAGCCCCTGTTCGGAAACTTGTCAAATATTCTTTTCGGTTTGGGCTTTTTTGCCGCCGGCCTGACCTCTTCCCTGACAGCGCCCTACGCAGCGGCGTTCGCTTCCTCCGGAGTGCTAGGATGGAAGGGCGGAATCCGCTCCGGGAAATTCCGGGCCGTCTGGGCGGGCGTGGTCGCGGCCGGATTCTGCGTCTCCCTTTTCGATCTGAAACCGCTGGCCGTCATCCTGTTCGCTCAGGTCGCCAACGGCATCATCCTTCCAATTGCCGTCGTTTTTCTCCTGCTCGTTCTCAATCGCCGCAGCCGGATGGGAGGACTCGCCAACTCCCGGCTTCAGAACATCGTGGGAGGGGGCATCATCGCCGTGGTTTCTTTTCTTGGGCTATGGAACATCCTGAAACTCTTTCTAAAATGAATCCTTCATAAAGAGTTTCAGCCAGCCCGTGAAGAATTCATTTCTCTGTAGGTGCTTCATTTCATTGAAGGGCAAAATCGACTGCAGCCTTGGCATGGATGGCCGTCGTATCAAAGATCGGCACTTTCACATCGCCCTGTTTGACAAGAAGGGGTATTTCCGTGCAGCCGAGAACGATGCCCTGTGCGCCCCGGCCGACCAGTTCGTTGATGATGTCCACATAGCGCATACGTGAATCTTCCCTGATCGTCCCCATGCAGAGTTCATTGTAGATGATGGAGTGGATCACATCGCGGCCCCTGTCATCGGGGATGATCACCTCGATTCCGTACTTCTCCTGCAGACGGCCCTTGTAAAAATCCTGCTCCATGGTGAATTTTGTTCCCAAAAGCCCGACTTTTGTCATGTTCATCGACCGGATCCGCTCTCCCGTCGCATCGGCGATATGAAGAAGAGGGATTCCGGCCTCCTTCTCAACGGCCTCCGCCATCCTGTGCATGGTGTTGGTGCAGATGAGGATAAAATCCGCTCCTCCTTTCCGCAGGCGCTGACCGGCGTCCGTCATGATGTCCGTCAACTCATCCCACGCGCCCCGATGCTGAAGGGCTTCGATTTCGGCGAATTCAACCGAATACATCAGACAACGGGCGGAATGAAGGCCTCCCAGAGCGGTCTTGACCCCTTCATTGACGAGCCTGTAGTATTCGAGGGATGATTCCCAGCTCATTCCCCCGATCATTCCGATGACTTTCATGAGACCTCCCAAATCATTTTGAATATGAAGAACGGCCCGCCCGGCATTTTAACACACAATGTTGATTCTCTTGAAAAACAAGACGGAAGAACATAGGATAGGTTTCGCATTGAGTGCAACATCATTCAAGGAGGCTCGCGTGAATTTTGAAGTGTTCGATCTTGAACGCATTCAGTCCATCTGGGAAAACAGGGTTGCCTACAACCTGACGGAAAGCGGTGTTCACCCCTTTACTCTCTCTGAACTCCTTCCTTCTGAAGAAAGAGACCGCCTTTTGAACACCCGCCTGGGATACGGACAGACAAACGGTCTGGAAGAGCTCCGGACCGCCGTCGCCCGCATCTATTCCGATCTGAATATGGACAATGTGCTTATCACCAACGGATCGGCGGAAGCCAACTTTTTATCCGTCTGGACCCTCCTTGAGCCGGGAGATGAAATCCTCCTGATGCTGCCCAATTACATGCAGATCTGGGGCATCGCCCGTTCCTTCGGTATCACGGTCAAGCCTTTTTACCTTCGGGAGGAAAACGATTGGGGGCCGGACATGGATGAAGTCAGACGCCTTGTTTGTTCCCGAACCAGGATGATCGCCGTCTGCAATCCCAACAACCCCACGGGAGCCGTCCTCAGCCGCGAGCACATGGCCGCTCTCGTTTCCCTTGCGGAAAGCTGCGGAGCCTGGCTCTACGCCGATGAGGTTTACCGGGGCGCGGAACTGGAAGGAGAAGAGACTCCCAGCTTCATTGCTCTCTATGACAAGGCCCTCGTCTGCGCAGGCCTCTCCAAAGCCTACGCCCTGCCCGGCCTTCGGATCGGCTGGCTGGCCGGCCCTGAAAAAACGATCGCCCGTCTCTGGGCGGCCCACGACTACACCTCCATCACCTCGGGGATCCTCAGCAACCACATCGCCGCCCTCGTCCTGGAACCGGAAAAACGGCAGGCCGTTCTGCAGAGGACAAAAGACCTGCTGAAACGCAATTTGACCGTACTGCAGGAATGGATCGCCCGCCGCAGTGATTTTCTGTCCCTTATCCCTCCCAAAGCGGGCGGCATGGCCTTTATCCGATACGCTCTCGACATCAACTCCACAGAACTCACCGAACGGCTGCGCAGGGAAAAAAGTGTGTTTGTCATCGCAGGGGACTGTTTCGGAATGGATCACTTCATCCGTATCGGCATAGGTGCGGAAACGGATTACCTTGAAACCGGATTGAATATGACGGGTGAATTCCTGGACGATATCAGCCGTAAAATTCCTCAATCGTCCCGATAATGAACTCCTGCTGATCTTCCGTCATCTCTCCGTATATGGGCAGAGCCAGAACTTCACCCGCCGCCGTTTCCGCTTCAGGGAAATCTCCCGTCTTATAGCCCAGGTCAGCGAAACATTTCTGCTGGTGCAGGCAGAGGGGATAATAGATTGCGGAAGCGACGCCCCTGTCCGTGAGAAACGCCTGCAGTTCATCCCGACGGGGCGCACTGATGACATATTGATGATAGGTGTGATGCCTGGTCACGCCGCACCCCTTAAAAACGGCTGCCGGAGTCTGCACCCCCTTGTTCGTCAGTCCGGATTCCTGAAACCGCCTGTCATAATAGGCGGCCTTTTCCATCCGACCCTCGATCCAGCCGTTGAGATGCTTCAGCTTCACCCTTAGAATCATGGCCTGTAGAGCGTCCAGACGGAAATTTCCGCCGAGTGTCTCATAAAAATACTTGTTTATCGATCCATGAACACGGAGAAGCCTGAGCTTGTCGGCCAGTTCCCCGTCGTTCGTCAGAACCATACCGCCGTCCCCGAAAGCGCCGAGGTTTTTTGAGGGGAAAAAAGACAGAATGCCGCAGTCCCCCATGCCGCAGGCCTGTTTGATCCCTTCCGCGGTGGCGTATTCCGTCCCGACGGCCTGAGCCGCATCTTCGATCACGGACAGGCCGTACTTTTCCGTCAGCGTTAAAATATCGTTCATGTCACAGCACTGCCCGTAAAGGTGAACGGGGATGACGGCCTTGATCCGGGTGTTTCCATGGTCTTCGATTTCAGCCGTCAGAAGATCATCCAGCCGTTCCGGACTGAGGTTGTAGGTGACGGGATCGATGTCACAAAAAAGCGGAACGGCTCCCAGACGGGATATGGCCCCCGCCGTTGCAAAGAAGGTAAAAGGCGTGGTCACCACAACATCATCTCTCTGTATTCCAAGAGCCATCAGCGAGATGATGAGCGCATCCGAACCGGACGAGACGCCGACACCATAATCCGTCCCGCAAACGGCCGCCACTTCATCCTCGAGAAGACGGACTTCCTCTCCTAAAATGAATTTCTGATCGGCCAGAAATCCGGGAAGCCGGTCGAGAATTTCTTTTTCATATTCCCTGTACTGCTTTTTTAAATCCAGAAAAGGTATGTTCATTGCACACTCCTCACCTGCGTTTTGTTCAAAGCTCTGACTGAAACTGCCTACGAGAGGACTTTTTTCACCTTTTTTTTATCGACCAACATTTTCCCCTGATAGGAGACAAAATTGAGGAGAATGAGCACTCTGTCGCTCCCGCTGATCTCCTTCTTGAAGATACCGCGCATTCCCTTCAGCGCTCCTTCTGCGACCTCGATCTCATCTCCCACCTCAGGGATGGATCCGTATTTTTCCAGTTCGATGAAGCCGTCGATCTCCCTCGAACGAACCGCTTCAACAATATCCGTATCGATGGGGATGGGCCCTTCATCATTCCCCACAATCCGCTTCACACCCCGGGTGTATTTCACCATTTTGTACTGGGCGGGATGATCAAAAAGAATGAACTGGTATCCGGGGAAAAAAGGGTGGATGCGGTTATCACTTCTGTACTTTGGATTATAAACCTCAAATCCCCCCTGCTGGAAAAGGCGTTCCACCTGAAATTCCTTTTTGGGTTTGGTGTTAAGAACGTACCAGTTATTCATCATCCTGAATTATTCATAAAATCGGCTCATTTCAATATCCTCATTTAATAATGCCGTGTCCTCTAAATATACCAACTGGATGCATTCTCCTCCAGCTGAATTATTAATAAATTGGGCTCCGTCAGTCTTTCAACAACTGAAATTGACGGTAGACGGCGGGCCGCCGATCGGGAAGGAAAAAGCGCCTGGCCGCACATTTCGCCCGTTTGGAGAAGTCACAATCGGCAAAGAGGACGGCCTCTTCTCCTCTGGGAGCCTGGGCAATCACCTGTCCGAAGGGATCCGTGATAAACGACTCGCCCGAAAAATGAAGCTTCTCCTCCTTTCCCACCCGGTTCGCCAGGGCGGCGAAATAACCGTTCTGAAAAGAGGCGACCTGCAGTTCCGCTTCGAATATCCCGGCCGGCCATTCGTCCATGGTCCCGGCTTGAGGGACAAAAACGATATCGGGATCAAGCAGGCCCAGCTGCCGCATGTATTCGGGAAAATGCCTGTCGTAGCATATGGCGATTCCCACCCGCCCCTTATTTGTATCGTGCACCAGAGTGTTCAGGTCACCGGGCGTGTAATAGCCTTTTTCATGAAAACCAAGACCGTCCATAATGTGGACCATCCGCGTAATACCGGCGATCGTGCCGTCGGTGTTTATCACCGGTGAAGAATCATATGTCCGTCCGTCCGATTCTTCAAAAAGGTTGAGAACGATCACGATTCCGAACTCTTTCGCCAGAGCCGAAAACATCTCCGTTGTCGGTCCCGGAACGGGTTCGGCATATTTTTTAAAATCCGGACCTGCGGGATTCTGCGGAAGAAAAGGAAGAAACCCAAGCTCGGCAAAGGCGATGATCTCCGCCCCGCTTTCGGCCGCCGAGCGGGCCCGCCTGAGCGCATTGCTGCGATTGGCATCCACATCCTCGCCGGCATACTGTTGAACAAGTGCAATTTTCATTTCAACTCCTCGGACATTCACCTTTTGTACAGATTCGCCCTCAAAATGTCAACAGGAAAAGGGTTTTCGAACATAATGGGAAACAGCCACTTTCAACGCCTGCTTAGGGGGAAAATATTTCAAGAAAATAAAACAAGCATGTCATTTTGTCCCGATATCGGATATTGTTTTTATGCGAAAGATAGAACGGAGTACAAAATCATGCCGCCTCTCACCATTCTGATTCCGGTGATTCTCATCCTGTTCACCGCCGCCTTCATCCGCTCCTCTGTCGGCTTCGGTGACGCGGTCCTGGCCATGCCGCTGCTGGCTCTCCTCATCCCCGTCAAAACAGCCACTCCCCTTGTCGCCTTCTGCGCCACGACAATGACTGTTTCCATTCTGATCGGCAGTTGGCGAAAAACCGATTGGAGGATCACATTCCGCCTGGTTGTGGCGACATTGATCGGCATCCCACCCGGATTGTTTCTTCTGAAAAAAATGCCGGACGACATCCTCAAACTCATACTGGGCGCCCTCATCTGCCTGTACGGTCTCTTTCGGTTGTTCGAACCGGGTCTGCGGCTGAAAAAGGATATCCCCATCCTCACCTTTTTTTTCGGTTTAACAGCCGGACTTCTTGGAGGAGCCTACAACACAAATGGCCCCCCCATCGTGATTTACGGCACTCTCCGGGCATGGCCCCCGGCCCGTTTTCGCGCCACTCTTCAGGGTTATTTTTTACCCACCGGATTTCTCATCCTCATCGGACATGGTTTTTCAGGCCTCTGGACAGCCGATGTTTTCCTCATTTTCGGAATCGCGCTCCCCGCCGTTCTTTTGGGTGTTTTTATCGGCGGCATCGTTCACCCCCGCCTGCAGGACCGCTCGTTCGACCGCTTGGTAAGTTCAGTCCTCTTCCTGACGGGACTTCTCCTCCTTCTCCGCGTGCTGTTTGTTTAGTTGGCGAAATACCCTTTGCGGTCGATATCCCCCCCCTTGACAAGATAAAGGGCCTCCACTTTCTGAGGCACTCCGTCCTTCAAAATTTCAAAATCTTCAATGCTGAGATCGGAGACGAAGTCATTTCCGCTGAATACGCGGACAGGGACCTGGACATTCCGGACAATCACTTCATGTTGAGTTTGGGAAAAAACCGGGGGAACACAAAAAAAGAGGACGAGAGCACTCATCAGCCAAATCGAACGCCGTGCAGATTCCTCCATCATGGTCACAACATCTCCTGCATCAGGTGGTGTCTTTATTATAGCGGATCGCGCCTGCGGTTGAAACGGGTCAGAACAATCAGCTTTCTGCGACTTTGAATTTCAGCATTTTTTTCACATTGACCGTGATGGAATCGGAAATGGAGTAAAAGGTCGGCAGAAAGAGCAGGGTGAAAAATGTCGAAGTCGACAGCCCTCCGATGATGGCCACGGAAATGGGTGCCCACATCTGCGATCGCCGGCCCGCGGCGGGGAAAAGATCGGGAATAAGAAACGGAAGCGCAAGAGGGAGCACACCAAAGATGGTCGTGATGGCTGTCATGATGATAGGCCGCATCCGGTCTTTTCCGCCCTGGATGATGGCTAAATTCTTCTCCAGTCCCGATTTCCTCAGATTTCGGATATGGTCGATGAGAATGATTCCGTTGTTGACGACAATACCGAACAACGTCAATAAGCCCAGATAGGATGTGGTGTTGAGGGTGATTTTCGACAGGGAAAAAAAGACGGCGACTCCGAACAGGGCCAGAGGAACGGTCAGCAGAATGGTGAAGGGCTGGACGAATGATTCAAACAGGGAAGCCATGATGATGTAGATAAATATCAGGGCCAGGAGAATGGCCAGGTTCGATTCCCCCTGCGATTCCTGGAAGCGCCGCCATCCCGAACCGAGACTCCAAGAATAGCCGTCCGGAAACTGCAGGGAGTTCATAGCTTGACGGATCTCATCGGATACCGCCATCATCCCTTGTGTTTTGGTGTTGACGCGGATGATCAACTTGGACTTCTTGTTTTCCTTACGGATGGATGTCGAGCCCATCCGGTAGCTGATATCGGAGATGGCGGATATGGGAATGCGCTTGTCCTGAACGGGGAGGCTGAGATTGCGAAGGTCCTCCTCTGTGAATCCTTTCTCTTCATCCTGGATCTTCATTATTATGTCGATTTCCCGATTATCCGTTTTGAATTTTCCGATGGGACGTTCCGAAATGGATCGGGAGATCATCTGCGCCACCATCTGACTGTTGACACCGGAGCTCTCCGCTTTTTCGCGGTCGACCTGGACCATCAGCTGAGTGTCTCCACCTTCGAGGTCGCTTGTGACGTCTTCCACCAGTTCCAAGGTCCGCAGTTTATCCATAACCATGGGTACCAACTCGGTGAGTTTTGTGTAATCCATGCCGATGAGTTCAACCATGATCCCCTGGGAATGTCCTCCGCGCCCCATCCGCTCCCCGTACTCGTAGTTGATGCCGGCCTTGACCGGAAGGATCTCTTTCAGTTTTTCTTTGATCTCTGTAACCGTCGGCCCCTTGTCCAACAGGGTGAGTTCGATGGAGCCCTGGTACCGTCCCTGGCGCATGCGTCTGACGCCGAATTCCGTGTTTAAGTGCTTGATGGCCATCTCCGCTTTTCGATCCAGAAGAAGTTTTTCAAAATTGTTGAAAAGAAGCTTCATCTCATCGAGCGAATAGGTGCGGGGCATGAAAACGGATACGTTGATCTCTCTCTCGTCGCTGGAGAACATAAATTCCCGTTCAATGTTACCCAGGATTTGAAAGGAAACGAATACGACTAGAACGGCCGCAACGACGACCCCCAGTTTGGTCTTCCAGTTTTTAATGGTGAATCCGATCAGGCGTTCGTAGAAGCTCGTCAACCTGACCAGCCAGCGGGATTTTTCTCTGGCTTTACCCGACAGTAGTCGACTTCCTGCCAGAGGGATAAAGGACAGCGATACAAGAAGGGAGGCGATCAGGGCAAGAGAAATAGTGAGGGCAAAATCCTGCATGAAACGTCCGAATCCGGACTGGGACATGAATCCAAGCGAGATAAACACGACCAGTGTCGTCAACGTGGAGGCGGTGACGGCCAGGGTCACTTCACTGGCTCCCTGCTGGGAAGCCCGGAGCGGTTCATATTTTTTCTCCTGCCGAAGGCGGAAAATATTCTCCAGGACAACGACACTGTTGTCGACAAGCATACCGACCGCCATCATCAGTCCGCTCAGAGAGATGATGTTGATGGTCACATCCGTTTGAAATGCGGCCCTGTAGAGATACATAAAACTGAAAGTGAACACCATAGCCATGGGAATGGCCACGGCAATAATGATGGTCAGCCGGAATTTCCGTAGAAAAAACAGAAGAATGAGGACCGCCATCAAACCGCCGATAATTCCGGAAATCGTCAGGTCCTTGAGGCTCTGAAGGATATCCTCGGACTGATCCCTGTAAAAGATGACGTTCATGCTGTTCAGGGTGTGCTCGTTCTTCTTGATGTGCTCCATGGTTTCCTTAACAGCGGTGCATACGTCCACAATATTAGCGTTCGACGCCCGGAAGATCTGAAAACGGACGGTTTCCACGCCGTCAAGGCGATCGTATTCCTCTTTTTTCGGGTAGTCATAGGTTACAATGGCCACATCGTCGATGGTCAACCCCCTGCTGCTTACCGGAAGTTTTTTGACCTCCTCGAGAATTTTCAACTCACCCGGCACCCGCGCAACAAACCTGGTGGGCCCTTCCTCGATGTATCCTGTGGAAATATTGATGTTGTTGTCGCGGATGGTTTCAATCAGATCGTTGATTCGGATGGATGAGGAATAGAAGACCTCGGGTTTAAGGTTGATTGTCAGGACCTTGTTGCGAATGCCCCGGATATCGACATTAGCCACTCCCTCGATCCGTTCCAGTTCCTGCATGATATATTTTTCGGACCAAAAGTAGAGGTTTTCGAGATCACCGGGCAAAGACAGGCTGAATTGGATGACCGGCCGGTCGTTCATGGCGAACCGTCGGATACGAATGTCCTCGATATCGTCGGGCAGCTTATCACGAACCTGATCGATTTTGTCCCGGATTTCCATTGTGGCCAGGTCCATGTTGGTCCCGCCCTTGAACTGCATGTGGATGTTGGAGGAAGAAGCGGACGAGGTTGAACTCATCGATTCCAGATTGTTGATGGTGGCCAGGATGTCCTCGAGAGGTCGGGTGATGATCCGTTCCACTTCCTCCGGAGAGGAGGATGTGTAAGGGACTTGGACCATGAGTCCGGGAAAGGAGGTATCGGGCATCATTTCCAGGGGAAGTTTGATGATGGAGATGATGCCGATGGTGATAAAAATCAGCATACCCACGATGACCGTGACCGGCCGTTTGATCGAAAATTCAGGAAGATTCATGATACACTCGTTTTTACCTTTTCACCCGACAGACTTTTTTTTGTTTTTTTTAGGATTTCCGTTAGGCGGCCGCCTGTCGCCCCCGGCTTCGTTTCCTTGACCACCCAGTTGTAGACGAGCGGAATAAAAATCAGGGTCAGGAAGGTTCCGAAAATCAGGCCGCCGATAAGGGTCAGAGCCAGAGGGATTCGTATTTCAAAGCCCTCGTTGAAATCGATCGCCATCGGAAAAAGCCCGAGGACGGTGGTGATCGTGGTCATCAGGATGGGCCGCCAGCGCACGCGGGCCGCCGTCTTGATGGCCTCCAGCTTGGCCATGCCTTTCTCCTGGAGTCTCCCGATGTAATCCACCAGCACAATGGCGTTGTTGACGATGATCCCTGAAAGAATGACCAGGCCGATGAGAACGATCACGTTCACCGACATGCTGAAGACGAGACCGACAATCACAACGCCGATAAGGCCCAAGGGAATGGTGAACATGATGATGAAAGGTTTCTTGAAAGACTCAAACTGAGAGGCCATGACCAGGTATACGAGAAAAATGGCCAGCAGGATGGCGAACACCATAGAGTTGAAGGCCACGTTCTGTTCCATGCTCTGGCCGGCCAGATTGACCGAACACTCGGAGGGAATGTCCAGGGATTCCTTGACTTCAAGGATTCGGGTCGAGGCGTCTTTGAGGGAGATGCCTGAGAGGTTGCCGGTGATGACGGCTGATTTCTGCTGCAGAATACGCCGGATCTCGGCCGGTCCCTCACTGATGCGGATTTCGGCCAGCGCCTTGAGCGGAACGACCACGCCAAGCCCGTTGCGGATGGTCAAACGTTCAATTTTTTCCACCCGGTCCCTGAAATTCTCAGAGATCCGCACCCGGATGTCCACTTCCCTGTCACTTTCGATGAAGCGGGTGGCGACATCGCCTTCGATTTTATTTCTGATCTGACTTCCGACGGAGTTGATGGTCATATCCTGCGAGGCGAGAATGGCGCGGTTGAAGATGATCTGAATTTCGGGATAACCTTCTTCCATCGAGGATTTGAGGTCGATGATGCCCTCTATGCCCCTCATTTTTTCCAGCATTTCGTCGGAAACCTGTTTGATCATGTCGACATTGTTGGCTGAAATGACCACTTCCAGGGGCGCCTTGAAGGAAAACAGGCGCGGTTTGTAGATCTTGATCTTTGCCGTGGAGAACTGTTCCAGATCCGCGCGCACACGATCCATGATCCTGTCCTCTTTTTTGCCGAGAATGCCGTCTTCGAGGCGGATGACAAACTCGGACAGGTTTTCCCGCTCCTCCTGAAACGAGATTCCTCCCCTGGAGCCTTTTCCGATCAACTCATATATGCTTTCAACTTCCTTGTACTCTTTCAGTTTGTTGCGGATATCGGAGATGATGGATGCATTTTCCTTGAGGGCCGTTCCCGGCTTGAATTCGACATTGATCATAAACTCTCCCTGCGAAATGACAGGGATGAGCTCCTGCCCCATGAACCGGATCATGAAGACGGATCCGAAAAAGAGCAGAACGACCATCACGAGAATGATCCGCCGCTTTGAAAAGGAGGCGGCTTGGGCTTTCTTATAACTGGAGAAAAACCGTTCGTAGACGGCATCCAGCGGCTTGAATATGAAAGTCAGCATTCGGCTCGTGGATGGGCCTTTGGATTCCCGTCGCATGGCCGAGTTGAGCATGGGCACCAGAGTGAGCGACACCACAAGGGACGCCAGGAGTGAAAAGGTCACGGTCAGCGCCATGTCCTTGAAAAGCTGTCCGGCCACTCCTTCGACAAAAACGATGGGGAAAAAAACGGCGACCGTCGTAAAGGTGGAGGCGGTCACGGCGCCGGCCACTTCGGATGTTCCTTCCAAAGCGGCATCATACAGATTTTTCCCTTGCTCCCGGTATCGCTGGATGGACTCCAGGACGACAATGGAGTTGTCCACCAGCATCCCTATGCCCAGGGCCAACCCTCCCATTGAAATGATGTTCAGTGAAATGTCGGACGAGTACATGAGAAAAAAGGTGATGATGACTGAAATGGGAATGGCCATTCCGATGATGAGCGTGCTGCGAAAATTTTTCAGGAAATAGAGCAGCACAAAGATGGCCAGCAATCCTCCGATAAGGGCTGTCTGCTTGACCTGATCGATGGTGCTGCGGATAAACTTGGATTGATTGGTGATGACGAGAAAGTCCATGTTGCGGGGCTGCAGAATGGTTCTTCGGACGGTTTCCAGCTTCTCGGTGACGGCATTGGCCACGGAAACCGTGTTGGCGTCGGCGGCCCGGTAAATGGCGGCCTCGATACACTCATTTCCGTTGATGCGGGAAATGACTTTCCGCTCCTTGTATCCTCTGAAGACATCAGCGATGCTGCCAAGGGTGATTTGGACATCACCCCGCTTCTCGACGATGATATCCTTGATCTCCTCCACCGTCTTGAACTGGTTGACCGTACGGACCAGAAACTGGCTGTCTTTCTGTTTCAGAATTCCGGCGGAAAGGTTGACATTCTCCTGGACCAGACGGTTGGCGACCGTGGTGATGGGAATATTGAGAAGGCTCAACTGCTGCTCGTCGATGTCGATGTGGATTTCATCCTCCAGACCACCCGATATGGAGCAGGACGCAACCCCCTCGATGCTTTCTAGGGCCTGTTTGACCTCCCGTTCCGCAATGTAGCGGATCCAGGACAGGTCGTTTCCCTCGCCCGTCAGTCCCAGCTTCATGATGGGTTCCTGATTGGGATCGTAGCGGAGAATGACGGGCTTGGCCGCTCCGACAGGAAGACGGATGAGGTCCAGTTTTTCCCTGATTTTGAGGGTGGCGAAATCCATATTGGTGTCCCAGGCGAATTCAACCATCACTTCAGACAGTTCCGCCCGTGAAATGGATGAAATGCGGACCACATTGTCCACTACACCGCAGGTTTCCTCGATCGGTTTGGAAACGATGTTCTCAATCTCGGAGGGAGCTGTCCCCGGATATTCCGTTTTGATTGTCAGGGTCGGATAGGAAATGGTGGGCAGCAGATTGAGCTTCAGGCGGGAGTAGGAAATGACACCAAAAATAACGGCGGCCATGGTGAACATGACAATCGTCACCGGCCGATTGATGGAAAATTTGACAATTTTCATTGGAGCACTTCAATACGATCGCCGTCTTTGAGTGATTCGACACCAACGGTCACGATCACTTCGCCTCCGTTCAGCCCGGACGTGATCTCGACAAGATCCTCCTCGGTCAGTCCGATAGTGATTTCCCTCTGGGAGACCGTGTTGCCCTGCTTGACGAAAACGTAGGTTTTATTCTGCTTGTAAAGGATGGCCTTGCGAGGCACAGCCAGAACATTTTCCTTCATGCCGATGATGATGCGGGCCTCTACGAACATCCCGGGTTTGAGTTTGAGCGATTCGTCATAAACCTCAATGGTCACCTTAACCGTTCCTGTCTGGGTATCGATACGGGGATTGATGAGCTTGACACTTCCGTTGAACACATTCCCCTTAAGAACTTCCGTGGTGACTTCGGACAGCATGCCGACATTCAGGCGGGTGGAATCGGTGGTCGGCACAAACACCCGAATGAGAAGCGGTTTGAAGTCCTCGATGGTGTAGACCTGTTCGTTGGCGTTGACCCTGTCCCCCACCTCGATCAGCCTTTCGGTGATGTAGCCTTCGGAAAGAGCGCGAATCCGCGTCCAGCTCAGCTGCAGTTCCAGATTGCTGAAGTCTTTGAGGCGGTTCTCGTATTCCAGCTGACTTTTTTTAAAGGCGGCCTCACTTGTCTGGAATTCCTGTTCCGAAATAAGTTCTTTTTTGATGAGTTCCTGGCTGCGCGTGAAATCCCGCTGCACCTCATCCCTGGTGAGAAGAGCCTGTTCCAGGGTGATTTTGGCCTGTTCATAACTGATCCGAATCTCCTTGTCGTCAAGGAGGGCGATGACATCATTTTCCTTGACG
Organism: Acidobacteriota bacterium; assembly: GCA_018894615.1. Taxonomy (GTDB): domain Bacteria; phylum Acidobacteriota; class Aminicenantia; order Aminicenantales; family Aminicenantaceae; genus JAHIPL01. The sequence continues at coordinate 13,489 of JAHIPL010000059.1, forward strand.
ATATCCCCTTCTTCCCTGACGATCTGCTTGACGTAGGCGGAGAGTCGGGAATAAATCTCGACCATCCGTTCCGGTTCGACGATGCCGTTTAAAACAAGGTAGGAGTTCAGGTTGTTTCGCCCGACGGTCTGAACATTGACGGGACGGGCATCACCGCCCTGAAACTGGGCGAGCATCTCTCGGACTTTGTCGGGAGGGATCTGGCCGGATTTGATCGCATCCCTCATCTGTTGCGGAATGTCGAGTTTGTCGACGTCAATCTCCCCTCCCTCTTGCCTGCCGGATCCACGTCTCTCGCCGGCCATGCCTTCTTTTGTCTGGGGAGCTTTGTCGGATCTTGCCTGTTTGGATTGGGCCGGCTGCCCCTGCTCCCCTTCCTGACCTCTTTTGGAGCCGCCGCAGCCGATCATCAGCACCAGCGCTGTGCCTGTCAGAATGATTAATAATTTTCTCATGATCACACCACCTTCAGTATTTACCACCGCATTATCATTATTGTTTTGTGTCAATACGGATTTAAAATGTTTATAATTTTTAGACGTATTATAACCACTTTTCTTCCCTTCATCGACCTTTTCAACCCAAATTTATCATTTATATGTTGTTTTTTGTTAAAAAACGGCGCCCTCCATTCTGCATTGACTTCATTCCTGAGGCTGTGGTATAGAAAGATGCCTTCTCTCAACAGAGTAAAAGGCCGAAGGTGATGGTCATGAAACTGATCCATATACTGAAAGAACGCGTCCTCATTCTCGACGGCGGAATGGGCACGGAGATATTGAAACACACCGGCAACAGCTTCGAGCTGCCTGAGGTGCTGAACGTCGACCGGCCCGGAATCATCGGTGATATCCATTCCTCCTATATCGACGCAGGCGCCGATATCATCGAGACCAACACCCTGGGAGCCAACCGCATCCGCCTCCGGGAGTTCGGCATGGAGAACCGGGTGGAAGAGTTCAACACGGCGGGCGCCCGCCTTGCCGTGAAGGCGCGTGGGAATCGCCCTGTTTTTGTGGCCGGATCCATGGGCCCTCTCGGAAAACTTCTCCATCCCCTGGGCGACATCACAGTGGATGAGGCGCACCAGGTCTTTGTGGAGCAGGCGCGGGCTCTCGAGAAGGGCGGAGCGGATTTTCTTTTGATCGAAACCCAGATCGATATTCTCGAGGCAAAAACCGCGCTTCGGGCGGCCAGAGAAGCGACGTCTCTCCCTGTTGCCGTTTCCATGACTTTTTCTCAGGAAGATGGCCGTACGGTGGCCGGATCGAATCCGGAAACGGCCGCCCTTATCTTTGCGACCCCCGATACCGATTTTTACGGCATCAACTGCGGCGGCCATCCCGACCGTTTCACCCGCTTTCTGGAAGACTCTCTCCGTCACAACCGTAAACCCCTTCTTGTCTATGCCAATGCCGGAGATCCTCAAAAATTCGGAGACACCACCATTTTCCCTTTGGGACCGGAGGAGTATCTCCCCCACGCCGTCCGTTTTTATAAACTGGGCGCCTCCATTATCGGCGGCTGCTGCGGCACCACTCCCGACCATATTCGTCTCATCGCAAAGGAGTTGAAAAACAAAAAACCGGTTCCCGTCGAAGCAGGGAAAAAAGGTTTTCGATCGGCCAGCCGCAGCACTGTTCTCCACATCGGCATTCATCTCCCCTTCCGCTCTATCGGGGAAAACATCAATCCCTTCGCCCGCAAGGAACTGTCCTCCGACCTGAAGTCCGGCAGCCTTCATATGGCTCTCCGATACGCCCGCTTACAGGACCGAGCGGGGGCGGATGCTCTGGACATCAACCTGGGGAAAAAGGCTGATAAAGACCCCGTTTTTTACGGCGAGTCCGTCGCCCGCATTCAGCAGTCGACCAACCTGCCCTTTTTCCTCGACAACCGCAATCCCGAGTCGCTCGAGCAGGCGCTGCGGGTTTATGCAGGGAAAGCCGTCATCAACTCCGTGAGTGCTGAAAAGAACAGCCGGGATGTCCTTTTTCAGCTTGCAAAAAAGTACGGTGCGGGCGTCATTCTGCTGGCCATGGACGAGCACGGCATACCGGAAACAGTGGAAGCCCGGACGGCGCTTCTCAGGGAGCTTTTTGAAGAGGCGGTCGCCTTTGGATTGAATGTGGACGACTGTCTCGCCGATCCCGTCGTGCATGCCTTCTCCGCTTCGCCGGAGCAGGCCGCCGTAACCCTGGGATGCATCCAGCGGCTGTGCGCCCTCTCCATTCCGACCACGCTCGGGTTGTCGAATATTTCCTATGGACTCCCCCGGCGGAAACACATCAACTCCGGATTTCTGAATCTGGCGATGGAAAAAGGATTGAATTCCGCTATTCTGAATCCTCTCGACGACCATCTGATGGGAGCCGCACGGGCCGTCGACGCCCTCACAAATACGGAGGCGTCTCTTAAGCTCTACATCGAAACCTTTGCTGAAGCGGCGGCGGAAAAAATCCAGCCGGAACCGGGTGACGGCAATCCGGAACTTGACCTGTATCATGCCGTGCTGGATGGAGAAACCTCTCTGGTCACGCCAATTCTTGACCGCCTGATCGCCGGCGGAATGGACGGTTTCACTATTCTGGAGACCATCCTCTCCCGGGCTTTGGCCAAGGCCGGCGAGTACTACGAAAAGAACATTTTTTTCCTTCCCCAGCTCATTCTCACAGCCAAAGCCATGGAATGTGCTTCAGAACACCTGGCCAGAACATTCCCGAGAGAGGATAAAGCCCCTTCCCCGGCACGCCTTCTCCTTGCGACGGTCAAGGGAGACATCCATGACATCGGAAAAAATATCGTCCGGCTCGTTCTTCGGAATTCCGGTTTTGAGGTGATCGATCTGGGAAAAAATGCGGACGCGATGACCATCATCGAAAAAGCTCTTGAAAACGATGTATCCGTCATCGGCCTCTCATCACTCATGACCACCACTCTGGACGAAATGCAGACGGTTGTACGGCTTCGGAACACCCGGGCGCCCGGCATCAAGATCATCCTCGGCGGAGCGGCCGTATCCGAAGAGTACGCCAAGGAAATCGGGGCCGAGGCCTTTGGGAAAGACGCCATGGATGCCGTACGGCAGGTCAAAAAACTACTGGGAGACGAATGATGAATATTCGCGACTTTGTGGCTGAGTCGGATTATATTGTTCTGGACGGAGCAATCGGTACACAGATTTATGCCCGCGGCATTCCCCGGGGGCACTGTTACGATGAGATCAATATCTCCATGCCGGATGTGATCATCGCCATTCACGAGGAATATCTCAAGGCAGGCGCCCGAATCATCACGTCCAACACATTCGGGGCCAACCGCCTTATCCTCGAGGAATATTTTGATCTTGGAGAAAAAACGAAGGAAATCAATTATTACGGCGCCCGACTGGCGAAACGTGCCGCCAAGGACAAGGCTTTTGTCGCCGGCTCCATGGGGCCCGCCTCCCGCCCGCTCGACCGGGACAAAACCCTCGACCGCGACCAGGCCGCCTCTCTTTTCAAAGAGCAGGCGGAAGCGCTTCTGGAGGGCGGCGTCGATATGATCCTACTTGAGTCCTTTGCCGATCCGGATGAACTTATCGCCGGAATCGAAGCGGTCAAATCCATTAAACCCGACCTGTATGTCCTGGCCTCCATGTCCTTTCCGGGCCGCGGAGGTCTCACTCTCTATGGACGGAACCCCTACGAAATCGCCCCTCGGCTGGATTCGTCGGCCGCAGATGTCATCGGCACCAACTGCGGCGCCGGTCCACAGAGCGTGCTGGAAGCCGTCAGAAAAATGGGACAGGTCACATCCAAGGATCTTCTGGCCCGCCCCAATGCAGGTCTGGCGCAGTTTGTTCGGGGAAAATTCCTTTATCCGGCAAATCCGGACTATTTTGCCCTCAGCGGACGGCGATTCCTTGAAGCGGGCGTCAAACTGATCGGCGGCTGCTGCGGAACCACTCCTGCACACATCGAGGCCCTCTTTAAAACGCTCGAGGGACTCAAACCGGGGCCCCGAAAACGCCTGAGCATTTCCATCAGCCGCCACCGGGAAAAACGTTTGCCCGAGCACATCACATCCCCCCTCCTTCCGCTTCTTCAAAAAGGATCGCTGATCGCCCTCAGCGTGGATCCGCCCCGTGACCCTCACCTCGACAGGCTGGCCGATTCGATCAAACCTTACTCCTCATCGATTCACGTTCTCAGCGTCACCGACAGCCCGCTGGCACGCCCCCGCATGTCCTCCATCGCCGCCGGCAAACTTCTCAAGGACAAGCTAGGGCTGGATATCATCATTCACTACACCTGCCGGGACAGAAACATCCTGGGCATTCAATCGGACCTCCTGGGTGCCGCCGCCCTTGGGCTGGAAAACATTCTGGCCCTGGGAGGAAATCCGCCGTCCGTCGGAGACTATCCTTTTGCAACCGGAGTCTACGACCTGACCTCCGAAGGCCTTGTGTCCCTGATCAGTTCACTAAACCAGGGTGTGGACCTCCTGGGCAACCCTCTCGGCCGGCAGACACGCTTTCTCACCGGAGTGGGCGCCGGGATCGACACCGAACCGAAGAAGTTGATGGAGGAAATCGGAAGCAAGGCGGCCCGGGGCGCCCACTTTGTCGTCACCCTCCCCGTTTTCGCCCTCGAAAAAGCCGCCCGCTCGCTGGAGGCGCTGAAGGAACTCGGACTTCCCGTCATCGTCGGTGTTCTTCCTCTGGTATCGGGACAGCAGGCGGAGTACGTTCATTTTGAGGTTCCGGGCATCTCCATTCCTCAAAAATACCTGAAACGGATGGAGGGTCTGGACGGCCCTGAGGGAGAGAAAGAGGGCATCCGGATCGCCCGGGAAATCATCGACAGGGTGCGGCCTCTGGCGGCGGGCATTCTTTTGAACCCGCCGGAAGGACGTCTGCACATCCTGGAACACATCCTCTAGTCAAGCGGCCGGGGCGAAAAGGGTCAGGATGAAACCGACGTAACGACATGTCCGCATCACGGTCCTTTCAGATTTTTATCAAACCGGTTGGCGCTCTGTGCAACCTGGGATGCACCTACTGCTATTACCTTGAAAAGACCGAGCTCACCGGCAGCATCCCGTCTATTCGAATGCCCGACATCGTTCTGGAGGAATACATCGTTCAGCATATCGAAGCCTGTCCCGACAAGGATATCCGTTTTTCCTGGCACGGGGGCGAACCGACGCTACTGGGACTGGACACGTTCCGGCTGATCATGGATTTTCAGCGCCGGCACTGTCCTCCCGGAAGAACGATTTTTAACGGCATTCAGACCAACGGAACCCTGCTGACGGAAAACTGGGGGCGATTTCTGGCCGATGAGGGATTTGTTGTCGGGCTCAGTCTCGACGGCCCCGAGGACGTTCACAATCGTTTTCGCAAGGATAAAAAGGGCCGGTCTACTTATAAGAAGACAATGAGGGGGTATTCCATCCTGCGCCGGCACGGCGTCCCCACCGATATTCTCTGTGTCGTCAACTCCCTGAATGTTTTCCATCCTTTGAACGTTTATTCATTCTTCAGGGAGATCGGAGCAAATTATGTCAGTTTCCTCCCTCTCGTCACCCCCGATCCGGACAGGCGGGAAAAAATCAGCGAAGGCAGCGTCCCGGCCAGAGCCTTCGGACAGGAGCATTCCCTCTGCATCTTCCGGGAAACCTGCGGGGACATTCCCGTCGTCGAACACAACGGGGATTTTTACTCTTGCGATCACTACGTGGACAAAAAGCACCGCATCGGCAATCTGATTGAAACATCTCTTGTCGAGATGATGGAAAGCCCGCAGCAGAGGGCCTTCGGACGTGCCAAACGCGACTCTCTCCCCGCACACTGCCGGCGCTGTGAAGTGCTTGACATGTGCAATGGCGAATGTCCTAAAAACCGCTTCATCCGGACACCGGATGGAGAGAGAGGTCTCAACTTTCTCTGCGAAGGATACTTGCGGTTCTTTGCCCACTGCCGGCCCTTCGTTCAGGACGTTGCAGCCGTCTGGAAACTCCGGGATGAATCAAATCTTAAAAACCCGGTAAAATCAATTCAGAAATGACAGCCGGCGCTTTCCGGCAGTCCGGTTTCCCGCTTCGGCCACAACACACCCGGAGTCGGATCATTCAGATTCACTCGTTCAGTTTTTCCTTGAAAAAAGCGATGGTCCGCTCAAAAGCCAGCTTTGCCGCCTCCTCGTGATAACGGGAGGACGTGTCGTTGTTAAAGGCATGGGCGGCCCCTTTGTAGACAAAAATCCTGTGATCGATACCGGCTTGTTTCATCGCCTCTTCAAATGCGGGAATTCCGGCGTTTATCCGCTCATCCAGTTCTGCGTAGTGACAGAGGAGCGAAGCCTTAATTTTAGGAACATCTTCGGCCTCAGGCTGCCGGCCGTAGTAGGGAACCGCGGCTTTCAGGTCCGGGGCATGAACGGCCACCTGATTGGTCATTCCTCCTCCCCAGCAAAAACCGGTGCAGCCCACCTTCCCCGTGGACAGAGGATGGGTCTTGAGATAGTCGACAGCGGAGGCGAAATCCTTGATTGTTTTTTCCCCGTCCAGCTGTCCCATTTTAGATCTGTCTTCGTCGGAATTGTCCGTTGTGCCACCAAGCGGAGAGAGCGCATCCGGAGCGAGAGCCAGGAAACCTTCAAGAGCCACGCGGCGTGTGACGTCCCGGATGTGGGGCTGAAGCCCCCTGTTTTCATGAATAACGATGACGGCGGGCAGGCGCTCGGCTCCCTTCGGCCGCGCCAGATAGGACTTTATATCACCCGTTTCGCCGGGATATGTGACTTTTTCGGTCTCAAGGCGCGGATCATCCGGAGGAATGATTTCGGCCGACACCGCCGTCTTTTCGATCAAGGGAAGAAGGGCCACCGCCGCAGCGGTTCCTCCTGCAATCCGGGCCAGTTTTTTTAAGAACTCCCTTCGACCGATCCCGCCTCTTTTGTAATCCTGATACAAATTTAAAATCTCATTTTTCATTTTTTCCCCTTATATGTCGTTTTTTATGACCGGGGGCGTCCCGATCCCCTCGAGGCTCTCCCCTTCCAGACGGGCGACGATCACCGCTCCGCAGCTGTCGCTCAACACATTCACCATGGTCCGGAACATGTCCAGAATGCGGTCGACGGCCAGGATGACTGCCACGCCCTCGAGCGGAAGGCCGACCGCATTGAGAATGATGGACATCATGACCATGCCGCTCATGGGAACACTGGCCGCTCCGATGGATGCCAGCAGAGCGGTGACGACGATGATCAGCTGGGCGGCGAAGCTCAGGTGAAATCCGTACACCTGGGCGATAAAAATGGTGGCCACACATTCGTAGAGCGCGGTCCCGTCCATGTTGACCGTGGCGCCGATGGGAAGAACAAAATTAGCGATTTTTTTTACTCACCCTGGAATTGCCGGTCACGGCCTTCATGGTCAGCGGCAGGGTGACGATGGTGGAACATGTGGAAAAGGCCATCAGCAGGGCCGACGACATGCCTTTGTAATGCTTGAAGGGATTGATCCGCCCCACCAGGGCCATGAGGAGTGGGAGATTGACAAAAGCATGGATGGCCAGACCTATCAGCACAACGGCGAAATAAAAGCTCAGGGACTTAAAAGCATGGAAACCGGTCTGAGAGACGATCCTGGCCAGAATTCCAAAAACCCCGAGCGGAGCGCTCCAGACGACAAACAGCGTCATTTTCATCATGGCTTCGAAAGAAGCGTGAAAAAAATCACTCAGCTGTTTTTGCGGCTTTTTCTTCAATCGTGTGATGAAATATCCGAACAGGACGGAAAAAAAGATGATGGGAAGAACATCGCCCTGTGCCAGCGACTGAAATGGATTTTCAGGGATAATGTGGAGAAGCAGGTCGGAAAAACTCTGCTCCACAGCGGCGATCTGATCCGGGGCTGTCGCCAGACCGATATTGGCCCCGACACCCGGTTTCAACAGATTGACCAGAATCTGACCCGTGATGATAGCCAGGAAACTGCTCGCGATGTAATAACCGAATGTTTTGATTCCCAGCCGGCCCAGCCCGGCTGCCGAGCCCACGCTGACAACCCCGGAAACAATGGAGGTCACAATGAGCGGCATGATGGCCATGCGAAGAAGCCGCAGAAACACATCCGCCAGAGGCCGGGCCAGTGGGAGGATCCCCTCTCCGAAGATCCATCCGGCCGCGATGCCAAGGAAAAAACCCATAAAAATGTAGTGGGTGAGAGAAAAGCGTTTTAAAAGAGTTAAAACCCGCATTGAGAACGATTATATCAAAAAAAGATTATTTTTTTTGTTTTTCTACAAAAATTAAGAATTTGTCGGAACTTTGAACGGAAAAATGCTCATTCCCGGACGGGATCACACCTGTCAAAACGAGAAAATTTGTTTTTTTGAAAACGAATGCTATAATGAAGACACCTATCAAAACATCGAGAACCGCCCCTTCAGCGATGCGGTAATAAGTTTTTTGGTTGATACCCATGCAGGAAAAATATCGTCATCGTCTCTTAAAAATATTAAGCATTCTCCCCGATTTACAGGAGATCATGACATCCTCTCTCACTCTCGAGGTAAAAAGGGGCAAAATTCGGAAATTTCTGGATATGCGCCTGGTTCACACCTTTGCCGATGACCCCAACCTTCCCGCTCTCAAGTGGGTCCTGTCCCGAGAAGCCATTCTTGTTTTTCGAAACATCCTGTCCCCCAGGAGTGAAAAACTCGCCGGATACAGCCTCCTCGAATACATCAACGACCTTCTTTCACCGGACAAAAAAAACCTTCCCCGGCCGACCTCCGATTTTTTTGCCGAACTAGAGCACCTCTTCCTCGGCATCTCGGGCAAGGCCGATGTCTATCCTGAAACCGTCCCCAATTTTTCCAAACACCACGGGCTCAAGGCGGCCCGCCTCCGTTCCACCGACCTCTCCCGAATGGCCCGAAGCGTGAAGAAGCACACCAAGCGTTTTCCCACCGGCTTAGACGACAAGATCATGCGGCTGCGCTACGGGAACCGCGAGAGGATCCTCCGCTATTTTGCTGCGTCTGAAACGGAGTGGAACGACTGGAAGTGGCAGGCCCGAAACATCATCAAAAAAGCCGATACCCTCCGTTCTCTCATCAAACTCACCGATGAAGAACTCGGGGCGGTCCAGCTGGCGGAAAAAAATCGGATTCCCTTCGGCATCACCCCCTACTATCTCTCCCTTATCGACAATGAGCCCGGGTTGGGTAATGACACGGCCGTCAGGGCTCAGGTCATCCCCTCTCTTCACTACATAAAAACCATTCTCGAATACAGAGAGGGGAAATCACCTTCTCAGGACTTCATGCTGGAACAGGACACCTCCCCCATTGAAGGAATCACACGCCGCTATCCCCAGATCGTTATTCTGAAACCCATCCTGACCTGCCCCCAGATCTGTGTCTACTGCCAGAGGAACTGGGAGATCGAAGACGTCTACTCTCAGAGCGCGGTCCTCCCCAAACCCAAACTGCAGGAAGCCCTGGACTGGCTGGCGGAAAGGCCCGAGATCACGGAAGTGCTCATCACGGGAGGTGATCCTTTTCTTCTGAGCGGCGATCGGATCGAAAATCTCCTCTATAAGCTGTCCAATATGGCACACATCGTCCGCATCCGCATCGGCACCCGCACCCCGGTCACATTGCCGCAGCGCATCACGGACGGGCTGGTTAAAATCATCAACCGATATCACATCCCCGGAAAACGGGAAGTGTTGATCATCACACACTTCGAACATCCCTATGAGATCACGCCGCAGTCCATGGAGGCCGTTCAGAAATTCAGACGATACGGGATGGATGTTTACAACCAGATGGTCTACACCTTCTATAACTCGCGGAAATTCGAGGCCGCTGCCCTGCGGAACAAACTGCGGCTGATCGGGGTCACTTCCTATTACACCTTCAACACAAAAGGGAAAGAAGAGACCAATGATTTTCGCGTTCCCATGCCTCGGCTGATGCAGGAGCAGGAAGAGGAAGCCCGTCTGATGCCGGGTTCGGTACGGACGGACGAGATTGTGTTCAATGTCCCCGGCCTCGGAAAGAATTACCTGGGGGCTGTGCAGCACCACAGCGTCATCTCCATACTGCCCAGCGGGCGGCGGGTCTACGAATTTCATCCCTGGGAGAAAAAATTGTCCCTGGCGGACACCTATGTCTACACGGATGTCTCCATCTACTCCTACCTTCAGAAACTGAAATCCATCGGTGAAAATCTCGCCGACTACAAATCGATCTGGTTTTACTACTGACTATCGACCCGATTTTACGGCCGATCTCGACGGATCATCCGAATGCCCGGCCTTTTTTTCCTTCCACTCCGCTTCAGTGAACAGATCAAAATAAACGGCGTAGGTGCGGCGGTGCAGACGGTAGAAAGGAAGAAGATCCACGTCCACTCCGACGCCGGATCCGAGACTGTCGCGGCCGACATCCTTGACCCGAAAACGGCCTGGGTTGTCGGGAACGGCCTCGATCCACTCACTCACCGGCCGGCCGGCGGCCACAAAGACCGGAATGACGGGATATGTGAAATCGGCGGCTAAAACAAGCGGTCCCCACATGATGGCCGTCACCTTCGGATTATCGGGAACAGGCTCCAGCCGCAGGGTTTTAGGGAGAAAAATCTCCACCGTATCGCCCGTTTTCCAGATCCGGGTCAACTCGACATAGGTTCCGGACCGGTCCACGCCGTCGCGGCCTTCCACCGGCCGACCCGATTCGGGAACATCCCGGTAGGGACGGACGACATCTTCCGAAACCGTCACTCCATTGATTTTGACGGTAAAATCTTCACCCGCCCAGGAAGGACGCCGCAGGGCCAGAGTGAACTCCCTGGGCGAGTCCACCGCCAGGGTGATGAAGGCCGACTCCCCTTCAGGAAAATCCGTTTTCATTTCCAGACTGACGCCTGCGTCCGTCCACTCGGCCGTCGAAGGCGCGTAAAGGTTTACCCAGAGCTTTCCCTCCGATTGATAATAGAGGCCGTCGCCGTGCAGGGCGTGGCTCTCCATTCCCGATCCCACACAGCAGGTGAAACTGCGGAACATATCCTGGTATTCATGCTGCACCCCGCGCCCCACCGGCACCATGTAGCATGTCCGTCCGTCCTCGGGATCGATGGAG
>JAHIPL010000060.1 GCA_018894615.1 Acidobacteriota bacterium
AATGCACAGAGTATCTGCCGCATGATTCTGGAGAAAAAGCTGCGGGTCGACCTGGGGCGCCTTATCGACAAAAGCATTGTCCTTTACGGCGATACGCTTCAGCAGCCGAACGAGGAGATCAAAGCGTACTGCCTTGATTTTTTCAGAAACCGGCTCTCCTATATTTTTTCATCCCAGGGATACCGTTACGATCTGGTGGATGCGGCCCTGGAACCAGGAATCGAATTCCCGTATGACTGCAGCCTGCGCCTCAGAGCCCTTGACGGTTTAAAGGAAAGCCCCCAATTCGAGCCTATGATTCTTATCGCAAAGCGTGTCAACAACATTATCAAAGGGCATCCCCGCTACCGGATCGATTCCGAACTGTTCAAAGAGAAGGAGGAGCGGGAGCTCTACACGACTTTCTCCATTATCAGGGAAAACGTCGCCCCCGTCCTTGAAAGCGGTGACTATGTTCGGGCCCAGAAAATGATGTTTCGGATGCGCGCGACCATCGATACCTTTTTCGATCGCATCATGGTCATGGCCGAGAATAAAAAAATTCAGAGAAACCGTCTGGCGCTGCTGCAGGAGATCAGTAAGTTGCTCTCCACCATTGCCGACTACTCAAAAATTGTTGTGTGATGGGTTCTTCAGGAACTGAATCTCACACCGTATGCTTCGAAGGGATCCGATCGACGTACACCCTCGTACGCCTCACGAATCCCTCCTCACAGCCAGCGCAATCTTCCCTCCCTGAAGAACCCATCAAGAGACACTGTTGAGGAACTGAATAACTTTTATTCCCCTCCGTCCCAGCCTACCCCGGGCGAACCGAATCTCACTTCGTTTTCTGCGCAAGGACTCGATCGACGTCCGACACCATGGCTCACATGGGCGGGGATTGAGAGGCAACTATATATTTTTCTCTTCCGGCTGCTTTTTGAGAAGTTCCTGCACGTCGACGGTCATGGTCTTGAGGTCGTCGTCCTGGTCGATGGCCAGCAGTTTGAACAGGATTTCCCCCACCTGAAACTGATCGCCGGATTTGAGGGTTTTCTTGCCGTTGCGCAGAACGGATGAGGGAGGAATGATGATTCCGTTGGCGCTTCCCAGGTCCTGAATGGTGGTTTTCTTTTTGTCGTAACTGACATGCAGATTGCCGTGTTTTCGGGAAACCGTTCCCGACTGGAGGATCACTTCGCAGTTCGAATCCCGTCCGATGTAATTGTTGCCGCATTGAAGGGAAAACACCTTGCCGGGCATGTCTCCGGAGTCGTTGTTCCCGTGGATGATGGTCAGCTGGACGATCCTCTCCGAAAGGCAGGATCCCTTTTGTTTTCTAAAAAGCACCATAATATCCCACTACTTTTAATCTTTATATTTTTTCTTTCTCTGAATGTCGATATAAAGGGAGATAAGCATTGTAAAAAGAAGGATGACAAATCCCGCTCCGAACAGGACCTCGGCCATCACATACATTTTTGAGAGCCAGAGAGCCGCAGTGATGTCCCCGTAGCCCACAGTGGTGATGGTGATGAGGCTGAAATAGAAAAAATCAAAATGAGGCACTGAGGAGGGGGTGGCGATTACAAAGGCCTGTCCATCGAAAATTTTCTGAAGGCCTGTATAGATCGTTGCGAAACTGATGATGCCCCCGACGTACTTGACCAGGGCGCCGACGATTTCCGATCGCATTTCATGGACGTTGCTGATATCGATCATACCCCTCTTTTTTTCTAGGTTCTCATGGCCGAAGACGGAGAGAATGATGTCACCGATGAGCACATACACGTAAAAGGAGGCGATGGCGATGGCGATGATGGAAAAAACTTTAGATGGGAGATAGAGCAGAATGATGGGGAAAATCCAGAAAATAAAAAAATGGACGAGGGTGGAGAAGAGTTCCCCGAGACGATCAGCGATGTAATACTCAAAAGCGGACAGAATGTTGAGAATGGAAACCCAAAGCTTGATCATCGTTTGGAAGGATCGGAGTCGTACGAGAGGGTATCGTCGGGAGCGAACTTTTGTTCGAGGGCGATGATTTTGACGAGCGCTCCCGGATAGTTCTGTTCCTTGTTTTCATCACCGTAGGGATTGAATTGAACCCCGATCTGAGTCGAGTAAATCGATCCGGCATGCCGTCCGATCCACCGGATGACACCTTTCAGTAAGAGGGGAATCTGTTCGCCCGGAATGGCGATTTTTACGAGGAGGGACGTGTTGAGTTTCGGTTGGGAACGGCTCAGAAAACGCAGACCCCCACGGCTGATGTCGGCCACTGGACAGAATTCTTCTTGGTAAGCGCCTTTTTGACTGAAAAACTTTTTTGTCTTGTAGCTGAGGGTGGCTCCCGGTATTTCGAAACGGATACATATGCGACGTTCCATATCGATTTGGGGCATTCTCTCCTCCTCTTTGCTGATGCCGGGATTTTTCACTCTTAGAATATCCCAAGATTCCGGAAAAAGTCAACGGAATGAAAGTCAACGGAATAAATGTATCAGCGCAGCGTACCCTCGTAGCATGCGGTGAGCTGCCGTTTGCGGACAGCCTCCGGCGTGTACGACGGAAGAAGGATGGGAGCGATACGGTCGGTTTTGATGTCGGCGGCCTGAAGCTG
>JAHIPL010000352.1 GCA_018894615.1 Acidobacteriota bacterium
ACCCGGTTTCTGAATGCCAACCAGGAGTTTTTCCAGAGCGCTGTCGGTCAACCTTTCCATGCGAGGTATTGTAGAGGACTTTGGCGGGAATTGCCAGGAAGTGCCGGGAGTACGTCGAACGTATCCCGACGAAACAGATGAGGTAAGATTCGGCCTGTCATGAATCCATGATCAGACGTTGACGAAACGTCTCATGCGCACGTTGAGAACCAACCCAATACCAATGGAGTTCGCCAGCAGCGAGGAGCCACCGTAACTGAGGAACGGAAGAGGGATTCCCGCCACAGGAAAAAGACCGATGGTCATGCTGATATTGATGAAAAATTGAGCGCTGAGCAGGACCGCCACCATAAAAACCAGATAAGCTCCCGCTCTGTCTCGTGTCTTCTCGACCGACAGAAAAATCCGTCTCAGCATCAGGAGATATAAAAAAAGGACCACAACCACCCCGATAAAACCCGTTTCCTCTCCGATCACGGAAAAGATGAAATCGGTATGTCTGGCCGGAAGAAAGCGGAGCTGACTCTGCGTCCCTTTTTTAAATCCTTTTCCCAGAAGGCCCCCCGAGCCGATGGCGATTTTTGATTGGATGATCTGGTAGCCGGCCCCAAGAGGATCCCTTTCCGGAAAGATGACCGTTGACAGCCGTTGTTTCTGGTAGTCTTTCAGGGCGAAATTCCAGGCCAGAAAACCGGCAAGGATCAGAAATATCAGGGCTATCGCGACAAACTTATAGTTGACTCCGGTCAGAATATAAGCCGCCAGCAGAATGGGAAGAAGAGTGAGAGCGGTTCCCAAATCGGGCTGAAGTGTGATCAGACCGACCGGAAGAGCGGTGGCAACTCCCGCCAGGAATCCCTGCCTGAACTGGAGTGTGTTTGACCGGAATTTGGAAAACAGATGGGCTAGAACGAGAATGAGGACGATTTTCATAAATTCAGAGGGTTGAATCTGGAAAAATGCGATACGGATCCAGCTTTTTGTCCCCGCGATAAGGCGGCCGAAGAGAAGATTGCCGCCCAGAACACCGATGAGCAGCACATAAGCAAAAAGAGAAAATTCCGTAAAATACCGGTAGTCGATGGAGACACATAGAAAAAGAGCGATCAGGCTGACAAAAACAAAGATCATCTGACGGAGGAAAAACTGGCCGGGAAGATGCTGGGAAGCACTGTAGATAAAGGCGACACCGATAAGGACATTGATCAGAAACAGTCCGAAAAGAATCCAGTCGATATTGTTGACGAACTGCCTGTTAATCATAATATTCCTTAAAAGCCCGGAACAGCTGCCCGGCCAGGGGAGCCGCTTCCGCCCCACCCATTCCGCCGAACTCGACGATGACCGTGATCACCACCTGCGGATTTGACATGGAAGCGAATCCTGTAAACCAGGAATGCGTCTTTGTGACCCGGGCCTGCTTGGACAGCCGCTCCGCCGTCTCGCGACTGACGACCTGGGTGGATCCCGTTTTACCGCACACTTCAAAACCGGGCACACCGGCCGCCCGGGAGGTTCCGACGGAGGAAGACTGCCTCATCCCCAGGTTGACTTTTTCAAAGGTGTCCTGACTGATCGAAACGGATTCCAGTTCCTTTTTTTCCAGGGACCGTAAAAAATGAGGAACGAACCGTTTCCCTTTGTTGGCAAAAATGGATGTGTGGTAGGCCACCTGAAGAGCCGTGACATTCAGAGGCCCCTGCCCGATCGACACCGAGATGGTCTCCCCGGGATACCACGGTGCGTTTCGCGTTTCCTTTGACCACTCTGGATCGGGAACAAGTCCCGCCTTCTCCCCCGGGATGTCGACATTTGTTTGACTTCCAAAACCCAGGCGGCGGGCGAAGTCGGCGATATTGTCGATCCCCATCCGTCTCCCCAATTGATAAAAATAGATGTTGCAGGAGTTCTGAATGGCGCCCATAAGATTCATGCTGCCGTGACCGTATTCATGCCAGCATCGGAATGGATTATTGTAAATCACGGTTTCGCCCGAGCAAAATACGGTCGTTCCCGTGTTGATAAGGCCCAACTCCAGCCCTGCCGCCGCCATGGTCAGCTTAAAAATCGATCCCGGTGAATACAAGCCCTGAATGGCCCTGTTCTGAAGGGGGGTCGCCGGATCGCCGGCGATCTGCTGCCATTCTTCCTGTGAAAAACGATTGATAAACCTGTTCGGATCATAGGAGGGGGAACTGGCCATTGCCAGAATCTCCCCGTCCTGAGGATTGAGAATGACGATGGCACCCTCCCTTCCAACAAGGGCTTCTTTGGCTTTTCTCTGAAGACGTGCGTCAAGGGTCAAAAGGACATCCGTCCCAGGGATGGGGGCTCTGTGGTCCAGCACCCCGTACACCCTCCCCACGTTGTCAACGATATCGAGAGAGAGTCCTTCCGTCCCCGCCAGCTTTGACTCATAGGTACGCTCGATTCCCGACTTGCCCAGCAGATCACCTCCCCTGCTTCCGGGAAAAGAGCCGGACTGGATATCTACCATCGACACTTCCTGCATGTAACCCAGAACATGGGCAGCCAGTGTGCCGTGCGGATAGAACCTCTTTGGTTCGGTCTGCAGCAGCAGTTCGGGATATTCAAGCTTTCGAACCTCGATCCTTGCCACGTCCTCTTGGGTCAGATTTTCTTTGATGACGATTGGCCGAAACAGCGGCAGGGAGCGAAACTTGTCGATTCTCTCCGCCAGAACACCGGGTTCGATTTTCAACAGAGCCGAAATTCTTCTCAGGCTGTCCTCCCGGTTTTTCATGTTTTCCCGGATGAGCGACACCCGGAAAGAGGTGATGTTTTCAGCCAGGATCTCCCCGTTTCGATCTTTGATCAGCCCGCGCGGCGCAGGGATGATAATTTGCCGGATGCGGTTGGACTCGGAACGCGCCCAGTATTTCCGGTGGTCGATGATCTGCATTTTCCAGAGAAAAAAGAGAAGGACGACAAAGAGAAAAAGAACGGCGATGCGTACCAGTTTCGTCCGGCGAAACAGGGTGGACAAATCATCATAAAGGACCTTCATCG
>JAHIPL010000353.1 GCA_018894615.1 Acidobacteriota bacterium
AACGCCATGCGAACACCTCTTGAGCACTGGCATTACGAAACATTCAACGGGCTCGAGGCGGAAGATCCGACCTTCAAGGATATGAAGTACACTTTTGAAACCGACGTCAATGGGTACGTGGCGGCCGTCCGTGCTCCTTTTGAGGCAACCATCGGAGACATCCGCTTTGTCAAAGAGCCGGACAAGCGCCTGACCAATCCTGAATTCCTGAAAACACTCGTTGGGGAATATGCCCTGGCGACCCAAAAAGTCACAATCGCCCTCAGAGGCGACGCCCTCACCCTGACCGTTCCCGGACAGAAGGCCTATACGCTTGTCCCCACGCTGGGGAATGAGTTTTATTTCAAGAGCGTTCCGGTCATCACGGTGAGTTTCAAATCGGACAAATCAGGTGAAGTGACGGCCCTGCTGCTCAACCAGCCCGGCGGCGTTTTTGAAGCGGAAAAGATTAAATCCCAGAAAAAAGAGAAATAAAAACACTTCGATAGAGGAACATGGATTCTTCCCGATATTGGACATCTCAGGAAATTTTTGATAAAAACAAGTGGGGATTCAAAAATCTAACAGACTATCCTTGACTTGCATTGAGGAGCAAAACAATGCGCATTTCGAAAACTCTTTTCACCGCACTCGCATTCACACTCACCTTCGCCAACACAACGGTCTGGCCGGCTGAGACTCAAGCCGGGGACGGACTCGATGGCTACTG
Organism: Acidobacteriota bacterium; assembly: GCA_018894615.1. Classification (GTDB taxonomy): domain Bacteria; phylum Acidobacteriota; class Aminicenantia; order Aminicenantales; family Aminicenantaceae; genus JAHIPL01. The sequence continues at coordinate 710 of JAHIPL010000353.1, forward strand.
GAAGCTCGACCGCATCGAAGCCGTGGTCGGCCCGGAAAAGTGGACGAGCGCGGGGGACGTGACCCAGGTGTCCATCATCGACAAGGGCCGCTTTTTTTACAGCTGGCAGCAAAAAGAATTGCCCGGAACCACTCAAATCTTTAGGGCCATCGAGTTCAGTGGATCCTGGAGCTCCCCCCCTGCAGTGCTGGTGCCGGGCGAGAGGCTCGATATCCGACTCTCGGTCCGGCTGCAAAAAAAGGTCGACCGCGGCGGAGGCACTTGGTTAAAAGTGCTTTTCGAGCCATCGGACCTTTTCGTAGACTCTAAAGGCCGAGAAGGAGACCAGGGCGTATATGCTTATTATTCTACGGACGTGAATTGGCATGGCCCTCCAGAAGTTCTGACCGACAGTGGGATCTTCTTCCGCCAGGTCCCCGGGCTTGGCCAAAGGAAAGAACTTACGTTATTGGTCACGGCCAGCGTTCCTAAAAGCCAAGGCGGGGGGGCTCTCGGCATGAGATATATCTACCGTCCCTTGCCCGGCGCCAGTCCTCCTTCGGATCGCGGCACCTCTGAGGGAATGCCTGTCGCCGGAATTCCCCACCAGGTTCCGTGGCCGGATGAAGACGCGCTGCCGGAGTACTCGATCTTCGGAGGTTATCCTGATGAAGAGCCGCTGGCCACCATTTATCAAATCCGTATCAACGGAAAAGAGATAACAGCGGAGAAAAAGATCCTGTATAGGGGTGCCACCATCACCACCGGATCCGGAGTAGAAATCGTCCTTCAAACTCCCAACGGTGCGATCATGACCATAAGGGAAAATACCAACTTTGAGTTGAAGGAACCCAAGGTCAAGCAGACAGGATTACGAGCTTTCTACGGCCGGCTGATCAAAGGGGCCATGGACTTTTATCTTCCTCGGGGGGCGGCCGCCCAGAGGAAATTCGAGATCGAAACAGAGATGGCCATAACCAGTATCAAGGGAACTGATCTGACCATCCAACATTCCGGAAACGTAACCACGATCATCGTCCGCGAGGGAGAGGTTGAGGTCATGGACCGATCCAGCGGGGCTGTTCGCACCGTGCACGCGGGTGAGACCGCAATCTTTGACGGCAAACCCATTGTGACACCAGGACGGGAACAGTCACAATGGCAGGTTTCCACCTACCCCGCGGGCGGAAACGCGGGATATTGGGCCTTTTTACCTGACGGAACAATGCTGGGGTACACAGACCTTGGCAACCTCAAGGCCCAAAAGCCCGTATGGCAGGGAAGCTACCGATCGGATGCCCAGGGTTACCTGTGCAGAATCAGCATTAACGGAACGTTTTATGATTTCCTTGTGCGGATGAGCCAGGACCAGCGTTCCTTTGAGGCCTTTGAAAAAAACAGTGCGGGTCGCTTTGAGCAGAAATACCGTACCGGGAAGCGTCTGGATGGGGACTGAGACGGCCTGACGGAGGGCCGGAACAAAGATTGAAATCAAGCTCTCTTCGTCATTGAATAGGCAAAATAAAGCGGAACAAATTTAAGCCTTTGTTTTTTCAATTCGGAATAAGGAGCAGAAGAAAATATTAAGCCAAAAGGACAATTCCGGTATGTATTCAACAACAAATGTAAGCTGCGCAAACGACCTGAAGGCCCGCTCTTGACTTCGATAGGGACAACCTTTCCATCGATTGTCGTAAGATAATCGACTTCTGCGGTGCTGCCCTTTTCACTTCGGGCCCAATAATACAAAGACGAATTCTGAGCAGCCAATATCTCCTGTCCTACAAATTGTTCTGCCATGGCTCCTTGATAAATAGTGAGAAGGTCTGTTTTTGGATACTCCTTTGCGACATCAAGTCCGTTTAAATGCTGCCACAAACCAATGTCGACGATTGTGGCTTTGAATCTCTTTGACGATGCGGTCGTTTTCAAAGGCAGGCCCCCAGGATTGGCGGATGACACTTTATTAATCACTCTCGCTTTGTTTAGAGTATGAAAGGCTTTTTTAATCGTGGGATGGGTGCACATCTCAGTTAAATGAGTATAAATGATTTGCCGGCCCACATGTTGCGCTGTCCCTGTCAAAACGGAATCAATACAATCAGTTCCTATACGAGGAGTATATTTTGAGAAATCATGACGGAAGGACTCACAGAGCTCTTTATGAACCGAAAAACTCGCTTTCAAAGATTTTGAATCGACATAGGCTTTGACGCTTTCGGGCATGCCCCCAATAAAACAAAATATTTTTAGCTCATCGAGCAATAGGTTGTGGATTGAGTCAGGAACGGCTTTGGGTTTTGATAATATGATTTCGGCGGCCTCTTTTCTTCCGATGGCCAAAAGATACTCTGGGAAGGTCATTGGATTCATATCAAGAAATTGTATTCGACCGACAGGGAAAGAGATATCACTCATGGAAAACTCTAGAAGGGAACCCGCCGCAATAACATGTAAATCCGGAATTTCTTCATAAAAGTACCTGAGGGCCATGATTGCGCGGGGACAACTTTGAATCTCATCAATAAACAAGAGGCTTTTATTTGGAATAATCTCCTCATTTAGAACAACTTCTAATTCAGAGAGTATTCTGTCCGGCCTTAAATCGGTTTCGAAAATGCCATGTAGTCTCCGTTCTTTTTCCAGATCAACTGTAACGAGATTATTGAACATAGATCTTCCAAACTTCTGGATAGAATAGGTTTTTCCAACCTGACGAGCTCCTCTAACAATGAGAGGTTTACGTCGAGTTGAATTCTTCCATTCCAATAGTTCTTCTTCAATGAATCTTTTCATCTGTCAATTTCCTCTTGATTTTCATTTTAGTGCAATTAATTTCAAATAACAAGGTTAATATGTGTTGGTTGCTTTCAAATAACTAGGGTTTATTGAAATCTCTGGTTTAAGAGGGCATGAATAGGCTGATCAAACACAAGGTCAAGGTAAGGCATGGCCAGAGGTGTCTTTATCCCAGATGTTTTTGACCCAGGAGGCGGCCTGACGGAGGGCCGGAACAAAAATGGCTGCGGCTTTTCGGGATCGTAGGTGTCGGGGATGGAGAGGGTGTAGCGCAGCGTCGATCCCCCGGAGTTGGTTGTCGTGATCTGGTGAATTCCCGGTGTCCGGGGCGGACGGCAAGGAAGGGACTCTGGGTAGCGAGCC
>JAHIPL010000354.1 GCA_018894615.1 Acidobacteriota bacterium
CAGATCTGTCTTTGATGCGTCTCCGGGAGCATAATAAACAATATTTGCTCTCGAAAAAAAATCATCTAAACTTTTGATTCCCTTTAATTTTGACAATCTTTTCTCTAAAATATTTAATGGAATGGATGTAATTTGGGCAATTTCATGCAATTTGTCTTTTATGCTTCTAATAAGCATCTTTACAATGTTAAAACGAACATGCTTGACATGATCATATGCATAACAGGTTTTTACACCCATGAGATAGAGGAGAACTGAACAAATAGGATCCCACCCAGGGCCAATTTCAACAACAGTAGCGCCTTCAAAAGAGATAAACTTTTTTAGAGTTATCATATTTTCAGCTAAACTAACAATTCTTACCTTCATTTTTTCTTCGCTATGACCCGACTTTCGCCATTATGATTGCATCCAATCGTAAGATTTTTATTATCAAGCATATAGGGCCCTCTTTGTGTTGCACCTAACCATATGCTGTATTGGAGTACAGATATCACCCCTGTATGTTGTGCATTTATCTAAAATAATACTTGACATGTTGTACCTAATTATGTATATTTTCTATATGGCATACATCCTCAAAAAGCGTATAAAAGGTCATACCTATTATTATCTGGCTGAAGGGCAGCGGGTGGATGGAAAACCTCGCATCGTCTGGCAAAAGTACCTCGGTACCGCCGACAAGATCAAAGAAAGACTCCTGGCGTCTCCATCTGACGGGATCGAGGATATCGTCACCCTGGAGCTGGGTTCTGTAGCGGTTGTCGAGTCCATCGAGGAGATGGTCCGTTTCACCGACATTGTTAATGATGTCGTACCCAAGAGAAACCAAGGAATGCGGATGGGGCAATATCTTTATCTTCTCCTCCTGAACCGAATCATCGAACCGAAAAGCAAGGCCTCTTTGGGGGAATGGCTGAAGAAGACCGCCGTGACGGAATATCGGGAGGTGGATTTTTCACTCATTGATTCGAAAAACTTCTGGGACCATTTGGAGAAAGTTGATGAGGAGCATATCAAGGCCATCGGGGATGCCGTCTCTAAGAGGATTGTCGATCTCTATAACATTCCGCTTGACTGTCTTGTGTATGATACGACCAATTATTTCAACCAGATGAGTCCGACCACGGACAGCGAACTGAGCCGCTATGCTCACTCCAAGGCGGGCAAACATCACCTGCGTCATGTCGGGATGGCTCTTTTGTGCACAAGAGAGGAGGGAATCCCTCTCTTTCACAGGCTCTATTCCGCCAATGTGCATGATTCCAGGATCCTTACCCAGATAAGGCAAGAGCTTTTTTCTCTTCTTTTGTCCTTGAAGAAGGGAAAGGAGCACATGACATTGATTTTCGATAAGGGCTGCAACTCTCAGGACAACATCTCCGCCATTGATTCGAGTGAGTTTTATTTTATCGGCACTCTCTCTCCCTATCATCATCCCCGGCTCTGCCAGGTTCCCCTCTCTTCATTCAAAGAGATCGCCATTGAGGGAAAGCCCCTTTGGGTTTATCGAACAACCATGGAACTTTATGGGAAAGAACGCGCTGTGGTGGTGAGTTTTAATCCCCGTACTTATGAGAGAAAAATCCATTGGCTGAGCCGCACGATTCGAAAAACCAAGAAAAAACTTCAGGAGTTACGCCTGGGGCTCAAGAACGTTGACGGGAGGACGACCGTCCAGTCCGTGGAGAGGCACATAAGTGAGATCCTCTCTGAGAGTCACATCGCTCCGGTCTTTGATGTCAACGTCATTAGTCGGTATCGAAAATTTCAGATGTCGATACGGACACATCCTCACGTTCTGAAAGACTACAGGGCCCGTTTCGGTAAAAATATTATATTCACGGACCATCTCGACTGGAGCGCGGAAGAGATTGTTCGAGCCTACAGGGACCGCTACAAGATCGAGGCGGCCTTCCGCATGACAAAAGATCCCTTCCATATTCGCTTTGAACCGATGTTTTGTTGGACCGACAGCAAGATCCGGGTGCACGGGCTGACCTGTGTGATGGCGCTTCTGTACCTGGCTCTCATTCAAAAGCGATTGGCTGAAGCTGAAGCCGACATCTCACTTGACCGAGCGTTGGAGACGCTTCGCGGAATCCGACTGGCCCACTGCTATTACCCGGGGAAATCCAAGCCGGTGCAAAAAATCTGCCGCTTGGGTCGTACCGAAAAAGAGCTCCTAACTTCGCTGAATATCCAATTATCCGGAGTTAGGTAGTACAAATACACATAATGTAACCTTATTATTATGATGATCTTAAAAGACATTTTTCAACCTATTGGCGAAAGTCGGGATTGAGAAAGCCGGGCGCGAAGTTGATGCCGATGACACCGCCGTTTTTGGCCAGGGCTTTCAGCATCTTGTCGCTGAGATTGCGGCGGTGATCGGAGAGGGCCCGGCAGCAGGAATGGGAGGCGATGATGGGATGTTTGGACAGGGCGACGACGTCCCGGAAGGTTTCGTCATGGGAGTGAGAAA
>JAHIPL010000355.1 GCA_018894615.1 Acidobacteriota bacterium
CCGGACCCTTCGCGAAAACACCCTTCAGATTCAAACACCCGAGCCCGCCCTCGACAGCGCTCTGGAGTGGGCCAAGGTCTCCTTCGACAACCTCATTGTCGACAATCCCAATCTCGGCAAGGGAATGGTCGCCGGTCTCGGTGCATCGGGCACAAGCGGCCGGCCCGGCTTCGGCTGGTTTTTCGGCGGAGACTCATCCATCAACGCCCTGAGCCTTCTCGGCCTCGGAGCCCACAGTGATGTGCGGGACATTCTTCTCTTCAACCTGAAGTGGCAGCGGGAAGACGGCAAAATGGCTCATGAACTGACGCAGGCCGAGGGATACGTCGATTGGTGGAACGATTACGGCTACGGCTACATCCACGGAGACACAACCCCCTATTTCATCACCGTTGTGGACGCCTATGTCCGGCAGACCGGAGACACGGAATTTGTGGTGCAGAACTGGGAATCCCTTAAAAAGGCCTACGCCTGGTGTCTGGCCACCGACGCCAACGGGGACGGCCTCATGGACAACAAAAAGGCCGGCCTCGGCGCTCTCGAATACGGCGCCCTGACCGGGATCGAAACCGACATCTACATAGGCGCCGTATGGGTCCGGGCTGCACAGGCCATGTCGCGGATGGCGGAATGGGCGGGAGACCCTGAAACGGCGGCCCGCGCCCAGGCGGACTATCTCAAGGCCAAATCAGCCTTCGACACCAAATTCTGGGATGACACGGAGGGATTTTACGCCTACGCATTCAACGCGGAAGGGAAGCGCGTGAAGGAAATCTCCCCCTGGAACGCGGTCGGCCTCATGTGGGAACTGGGCCAGCCCGACCGTTCAAAACGTTCGATGGAAAAGCTCTGCTCGGCGGAACTTATGACGGACTGGGGGATCAGAAGCATCTCCATCAAGAGCTCCCTCTTCCAGCCGCTCAACTACAACTACGGCGCCGTCTGGCCCTTTCTGACAAGCTGGGTGACCGCCGCCCTCTACACCCATCACCTGCCCCTCCAGGGATACGCGGCCCTGATGTCAACGGTCCTGCACACCTACGACAACTCCCTCGGGAATCTGACCGAAGTTTTTTCCGGAACCCACTACATCTGGCCGCAGGAAGCGGTCTCCCACCAGGGTTTCTCGACGGCGGGTGTGGTGCTTCCGACCGTAAAGGGACTTCTCGGCCTTGACGGCGACACCGCCGATCGCACGGCCCGATTCGCCCCTCAACTGCCCGGGGACTGGGAGTCCATGTCCGTGACCAATCACAGGATCGGCGACGCCCTCTTTTCCTATGACTACCGAAAGATGGACACCGCCGTCATCATGATGGTCAATGCCGCCAACGCGGACGGCTACACCTTTCATTTTGAACCGGCCTTTGCCGCGGGGACGCGCATCACGGGAGCTTTCCTCGACGGAAAGCCCATTCCCTTTCAGAACATGGAATCGGGACAGGTCCTTCTGGCGCGCGTCTCTGCGGCCGTCGGACCGGAATCCATGATCTTCAAGCTGACCTTCGAGCCCACCGTGGAAATTCTGCCTGTTATTCCCGAAACACGTGTCGGTGACGCCAGCAGAGGATTGAGGATCCTTCGCTGCGAGCGGACGGAGAAAGGCCTCATGATGGTCCTTGAAGGCATCGCCGGGTCGACCTATACCATCCCCGTTCGCAACGCCGATATGATCCTTGAGGTCAAAGGAGCGGAGAAAAAGAACAACCATCTTCTCATCACCATTCCGGCGGGAAAAACGGACGAATATGTTCTGCACCGGGTTGAGCTCTCTATCGCTTCCCGATAAAAACATTTTCCTCTCTTCCTTACAAAGGCAAAGCCACCATCGTCAACGAGATGGGTGTGGAGGTCGAATTGGAGAGCTTCTTCTCCAAGTAAAAATAAACGGATCAGAGGGCATTCACGTCCTTACCGGATGCATTGAATGTCGTATTGAAAAGTAACATCAAATTTGGAGGTTTGTGATGGTGCGTTTTCAGATTATAAAATCAACAGCGGTCCCGGCCGCTCTGCTGCTGGGCCTGATTCTGCTCGTGTCGGCGCTCCCGGCCGAGGATCCCGGACCGGAATTTCTCAAACACTTTTCCTGGCGGGAGATCGGACCGGCCAATCCGGGCGGCCGCATCACCGACATCGAAGCGGTTGAAAGCGATCCCCGGATCATCTACGTGGGCGCGGCGACGGGCGGCGTCTGGAAAACCGTCAACGCCGGCGACCCGGTCGACCAGTGGGGGCCCAAGGCTGGTATCTATATCACCAAAGACGGCGGGTCGACCTGGACCAAAGCGGTCAAGGGATTGCCCAAGGTCGAAGTCGGCCGCATCGGCATCGACGCCTCCCGCAGCCAACCGGGCACGGTTTATGCCATCGTCAGCACGGAGAAGACCAAAGGAAATGAA
>JAHIPL010000356.1 GCA_018894615.1 Acidobacteriota bacterium
AAAGTACTGCTTGAAGCGGCTCTCTTTGGTGAAACCGGCAAGGGGGATTTCGGCGTGATCGATGATTGAGGTCCGAAGGATGAGGCGGGCGCTCTCCAGCCATCCCATGGGAGAGGAGAGGCGTTCGTAACCGCGTATGCCCGGGACGGCGTCTTTGAAGCGGAACTTGGGGGCGCCACCGTCCTGAGTGTGGGCCAGTTGCGCAGGGATATTTCGCCAGAGTCGGCCGATGTGGAGGGCGTTGATTTTTCCGGAATGTTTGGCGATGTCGGCCATATACGTGTCGAGTAAATCCAGCTGGAGGCGGCGCGCGGCTTGGAATGCTTCGTATGGATTCTGCATGTTTTCGCGGTAAGTGTTGATGACTTCCGGCAGTCCGCCGATGACCAAATAGTGTTTCCAGAGTTCCCATAGCTGGTGGTGGGCGGTTTCCGGTATGGGTTCGATTAGAGGGTGGGATTGGAGGAGTTGGGCGAGACGATGTTTGCCGATTCCTTCTAAAAATTCATCGAAACTCAGTGGAAATAAATCATAGAAACTGACTTTGCCGACGGGAAAGGAGTCGCCGGTCATGCTGATCCCGAGCAGTGATCCCGCGCAGCAGACGGCCAATTCGGGCATTTGTTCATGAAAATATTTGAGAGAGGTGAGGGCGCGGGGGGAGTTTTGGATTTCGTCGAAGATGAGGAGATCGCGGGCTGTGTCGATGGGGGTGTCGAGGTGGAACTGGAGCTCCTGGATGAGGCGGGAGGGGGAGAGATCCGTTTGAAAGAGGGCATCCAATCGCTCATCTCTTTCGAAGTTCACATAATGACAGCGAGGGAATTCCGTTCGGCCGAACTGCTGGAGGATGTATGTTTTGCCCACTTGGCGGGCGCCTCGGAGGATGAGAGGTTTACGGTTTGGGGTGTTTTTCCAGAGGGAGAGATTTTTGATGATGTGACGATTCATAGACATAAAGTACACAATTAAGGTATTTATTGCAAGCAAATATATGATTATATGGTATTATCTGCAACCAAAAGCGGGGTTGCATATTCCAGTGTAACCGGCCCTCGGCCACCACCGATTCCGGAGCAATCCGGCCACGCTGCGTGGGTTGAAAATCACGTTTCAATGATATATTATATATACAATATATATATGAATCGGAGAGGAAAGTGGAGGTGGCGATGGATTCCCAAATGCTCATTCGAATCGACCCGGAACTGAAGGAGAAAATAACTCAATACGCCAGGGCCGAAGGAAAAAACGTGAGTCAGGTGGTGCGCGAGCTCATCAAGGATTACGTCAAAAACAGGGACATCGGTGCTTATATCGATGATTTGTGGGCACGGACGGGGACCAAGCTGCGGCGGAAGGGGCGAACCGAAGCGGACATCGCGGCGGCCATTAAATCCGTTCGAGCAAAAGAATGACTCGCGTCGTCATCGATACCAATGTGTTTGTATCCTCTTTTTTGGGCGGAAATCCACGCCGCGTGATCGATCTTTGGAAGGAGGGCCGGGTGGTGCTTTGCCTGTCGGGGTCCATTGTCGATGAATATGTGGCGGTTTTGAATCGGCTGAGCATGACGGATGAGGAGGAGCTTCAGGAACTTCTGGCGCTGTTTGCACAGGAGTATCATTTGATTTTTACGGCAAAAACTCCAACGCTGAATGTGGTGCAAGAGGATCCGGCCGACAATAAATTTTTCGAATGTGCGGCGGCCCTGAAGGCGGAATATATCATCAGCGGCGATAAGGAAGTCTTGAGCGTGAAAAATTATATGGGGATCAACGTCCTGTCACCGAAGGATTTCTTGAGAGTTATGGGTTGATTTGGGGTCAGGTGAACCTTGACTTTTTCACGCGTGATGTGCGAACATATTGTTGTCAATCGCAAAATGCTCGCGAGTAATTTTGGATTAAGGTAAAAATGTATATCAAACGCTTTATTGAAGAACCGGTCACCGCAGATGTGAACCAAAAGATGGTTTTTATCGGTGGCCCTCGTCAGTGTGGAAAAACTTCACTGGCTAAACATCTGCTGGAAAAATCCGTGCCCGATCCCTCCGATCGATACCTCAACTGGGATGCCCTGGACGACCGGGAAAACATCATGCGGGAACGATTTCCTTCCGGCGGGGGTTTACTGGTCCTCGATGAAATTCACAAGTATTCACGATGGCGGCAGACCGTCAAAGGATTGTACGATAAACGCGGCGATGAGCTTAAAATCCTGGTCACCGGGAGCGCTCGTCTCGATCTTTACCGGCGTGGAGGCGATTCTCTGCAGGGGCGGTACCATTATTTTCACCTCTTTCCTTTTTCGTTATCCGAGCTGGGCGGCGCATCCCCATCGACGCTTCAAGATTTGTTGATGTATGGAGGATTCCCCGAGCCTTTTCTCAGGGCATCTGAAGAACATTCCCGCCGTTGGAGCCGGGCGTATCGATTTCACCTCGTTCGGGAAGACCTGCGGGATTTGGAGAGGGTTTATGATCTAGACAGCATCGAAAAAATGGTTTACCGACTCCCCGATCTGGTGGGATCTCCACTGTCCGTCAATGCATTGAGGGAAGATCTGGGCGTGTCGCATCAGTCCGTGACGCGCTGGCTGCAGATGCTGGAGAATCTTTATATGATATTCCGTCTTTATCCTTTTGGGGCGCCTCGGTTGAGAGCTGTAAAAAAGGAGGCCAAACATTATCACCTGGACTGGACTCTTATAAAGGAGGAGGGATATCGCTTCGAGAATATGGTGGCGTGTCATCTGTTGAAATGGTGTCGTTTTGTGGAGGACACAGAGGGCTACGACATGGAGCTGCGCTATTTTCGGGATGTGGATCGCCGGGAAGTTGATTTTGTTTTGGTCAAGGATGGGAAGCTCCTCTATTTTGTGGAGTGTAAATTGAAGGCGAAGGAGGCCGGCCGTGCGCTTCGATATCTGAAAGAGAGGTTTCCCGATGTCCCGGCGGCACAAATATCGATGGAGGGGAGACAGGATGTCATGACCAAGGAAGGAATACGTCTCTGCCCCGCCCATGTCTTTCTGGCGGAGTTTTAAATCCCGATTTGGGGTCAGGCCTCGATATTATACATTGGGATCAGGCCTGCACATTCCACATTTTTATCAAAGCGCCTGTGATCAACGACAAATAAGAATTCACATTTATCAGGCATAAATAATATAATATTTCACATAATTAGCACTAAAATATATCATTTATTCACGTTTTGCTGTATGCTGGCCATATGAAACGTGACATTTATCAGAAACTTGTTGATTGGAAACAAAGTGAAAGTCGCAAGCCTCTCATTTTGAGTGGGACGCGTCAAGTCGGGAAGACATACATCCTGAAGGAATTCGGAAAAAAAGAATATAAACATATGGCCTATTTCAATTTTGAAGAGGATAGAAGCCTTTGTGATTTTTTCGAGGGAAGGATCTCTCCCAAAAATATCATTGAGAAATTGTCCATCTATTTGGAAGAAAAAATTACTCCTGGAGATACGCTCCTGATCTTTGATGAAATTCAGGACTGTCCGGAGGCGATCACTGCGTTGAAATATTTCCACGAGAATGCCAATGACTATCATTTAGTGGTGGCGGGATCCCTCCTTGGGCTCAAAGTCGGTCGATCCACCCCTTTCCCTGTCGGTAAGGTCACTTTCCTCGATCTCCACCCTTTTTCTTTTGGTGAATATCTGGAAGGGATTGGTAAAAACGGTCTCCGTGAATATTTGAGAGAGAAGAGGGATTTTCAGCCTATTGAGGCCGCCTTTCATGAGGAACTTATATTTCAACTCAGGCTGTATTTTTACATTGGAGGAATGCCCGAGGCGATTAAACATTATAAACACCACCAAGATTTGGATAAAGTGCGTGAGGTTCAGAAAGATATCTTGCGGTCTTATCCCATGGATTTTTCAAAGCATACTTCAAAACCGGAAGCAATTAAAATCAGCGGTATTTGGGAGGCAATTCCCGGGCTCCTGGCGAAGGAGAATAAAAAATTCAAGTACACGGAAATTTCAAAACACGCCCGGGCAAGAGACTATCTCGATTCTATTCAATGGCTTGTCGACTCCGGCCTGATTAACAAAGTCACCAATGTAAAAACACCGAAAATTATGCAGCGCAGGAGTTGTTGGCCAATGGATTCAGGGAGCTTTTTTACTGGACAAGCCAGAGCTCAGCAGAAGTGGATTTTGTTTTGTCATTCGATGAGAAGATTTATCCCCTTGAATTACCCGTTATATGCACTGTCACTTTTTCCTATGTAAAAATCCGGGGTCAGGCCTCGATATTATACATCGGGGTCAGGTCAACACATTCCACATTTTTATTGGGGACAGGAATCTAAAATTTTTTATTTGCATGTTACTCAAAACTGAGTAATAATTTACTCATAAACGAGTAA
>JAHIPL010000357.1 GCA_018894615.1 Acidobacteriota bacterium
ACTGGCTGACCTATGTGATGGATTGACGGCTGTGAGCGGGCTGATTCACTGAGCGAATCCGATCTCACCATCGGAAGGGCTTTTGAATGGAAAATCCGGAAAAAGGTTACACGTTTTATTCCATCGGGGTGGTTCATTCTCCCTTTGCGTCACGTGCCGACATTTCCCGGGAACGCTGTGTGGATCCCGACGGATTCAACGATATTTGCGGTGCAATTGAGATCTTCCCTGAGTACAGCCCCGGTTTGAAGGATGTGGAGGGATTTTCGCATCTGGTCGTCCTTTTTGTATTTCATCGCTCGGACACAGAACAGTTGACCGCCAGACCCCCCATGGGTCATGAGAAGCGAGGTGTTTTTGCCACCCGCAGCCCCGACCGGCCCAATGCCATCGGGATGACCGTTGTCCGTCTTCATGGAATAAGGGGAAACAGCCTGGATGTCTCCGGTCTCGATATGATCGAGGGCACTCCTGTTCTCGATATCAAGCCCTATACCCTCCGCGACCGGAAGCTTGATATTTCACTGGGCTGGCTGGAGCCTTTTGTCAATAAAGAGTGATCCGCCCGGCGGTTTGAGGGTCCAATCCAAAAAGGAGAAACAAGATGGGAAAAACATCCTTTCCGGCGATTTGTTTTCTGGCGGTTTTTCTGGGAGGTTCCCAAACTTTCCCCGGTCAGGACGGGCTGGTCCAGCTCGGGCGGCATCAGGAATACGAGAGCCGAAGGATTTCCTCCTATGACCGGAGCGGGGGCAATGACGACCGCCTCCATATTCGCCGGGGAGAAACCGCGGTTCTGGCGGACATTGAGGGCCCCGGCGCCATTCATCATATCTGGGTCACGATCGATGCGGAGCCGTTTTACGGGCGAAAAATCGTTCTTCGGGCTTACTGGGACGGGGAGGAAAATCCCTCGGTCGAAGTCCCCATCGGTGACTTTTTTTCGGTTGGGCATGGACTCAACCGCAATCTGCGCTCGCTGCCCATCGCCAATTCCTCCGAAGGCCGCGCCCGGAACTGCTACTGGTACATGCCCTTTCAGAAAAGCGCCCGGCTGACGGTGACGAACGAAGGCGAACAAACGGTCGGCGCTTTTTATTACTATATCGATTACAGGAAACTTCCGTCCCTCCCCTTGAATACTCCCTCTTTTCATTCCCAGTACAGACAGGAGACTCCCTGCCTTCCCGGAAAAAATTACCTGCTTCTGGATGCCGAGGGGCGCGGACACTATGTCGGCTGCAACCTGAGTATTCTGCAGAGAGCCATGGGGTGGTGGGGCGAAGGGGATGACATGATTTATGTGGACGGAGAACGCTATCCCGGACTTTACGGCACGGGTTCGGAGGATTATTTCTGCGACGCTTGGGGAATGCGCGAAGACGGGAATCTTTATTACGGCTGTCCCATTCAGGAGCCCGACTTCAAGACAGGTTCCAAAGCGACGGTGTACCGCTTCCATGTGCCGGATCCTATCCCTTTTAAAAAATCCATTCGGGTCACCATCGAACACGGTCACGACAACGATCGCTCCGATTACTATTCCTCGGTCGCCTACTGGTACCAAGACGAACCCCACAAGCCTTTCCCTCCCCTTCCATCCGTCGACCGGCGTCTTCCCTTTGCCCTGATTCCGGAAGGGAATTTCAGTATTCCCGAGTGGGAAATGGCCGACCGGGAAAACGGTTGGAATTTTGTGGATAAAAAAAGCGGCGCCGTATTTTCCGCTCCGTCCCTGCTGCTCTCCGCCTCTTCGTTTTATGCTCCAAGCGGAGACCGGTATCCCCTCCTATCCTCCGATGGGGCGGAACCGGGAACGGAAGGCCGGCTTTCACTCGATATCGCTGTCGAAGAGTTCTATGATGTGGATCTTTTTTTCTTGAAGGACAGGGACTTGGGACTTCTTTTGATCGAAGAGGCCCAATCCGCCCGGACTGATCCTCAGCCGGTGGCGTTTGACGGGTATGCCGGGCAAAAGTCGATGGGAAAAATCAGCCTGAACAACGTTCGCCTGAAAAAGGGGCGGAATGACATCGTTTTCAGGGTGACGGGAAAGGCGGAGTCCTCGGAAGGGATGAATTATTCCCTGATGGGGATGTCCGTTTCTCCAGCCTCCCGCCGGTTCATTCGCGACTGGAACCTGATCGGGCCATTCGATGCTCCTGACATGAGCTATCTGCAGACGGTTTATCCTCCCGAAAGGGAGATCGATCCCGAAAAAAGTTACCAGGGGAAGGAGGAAACCGTTTCCTGGGGAATATTTCGGGCGCCGGA
>JAHIPL010000358.1 GCA_018894615.1 Acidobacteriota bacterium
GCGGTTGAATGAGGACTACAGAGAGGCGGAGATCGTCCTGCTGGGTAATATCGATCCCGACCTTCAGGAGGAAATCCTCGATCAGGTCCGGCAGCCGAAACTGGTGGCCATGGACACCATCGCCCTGTGGATCGAGAGCAAACGGGACGCGATGCTGCGGACATTGAAGCGGGTGGATGTCTTTTTTGCCAATGATGAGGAGATCCGGCTGATCACGCGGGAGAATAACCTTGTCCGGGCCGTCCGGATGCTGCAGGAATTAGGACCGGGCATCGTCGTGGCCAAGAAGGGAGAGCACGGCGCCCTGGTCTTCAACGGAGACCGCATATTCGGTGTGCTGGCCCATCCCTGTGAGAGTGTCGTCGATCCGACGGGTGCCGGCGATTCATTTGCCGGAGGATTTCTCGGATATATCGATGGGTTGAAAACCATGGAGGATGCCGATATAAGGCGGGCTTCCGTTTACGGGAGCGTGATGGCGTCCTTCGTGATCGAAGATTTCGGTATCGAGCGCTTGAAAAACATAGAGGAAGCGGACATCGAGCGGCGGTATGCCGTTTTTAAGAATCTTGTTTCTTTTTAGAATTTGAGGAGGGGAGCCGAAATGGCGGACAGAAATTATCCGATCGAGCCCTACCGCATCAAGGTGGTGGAGCCCATTCAGCGGACGACAAAGGCGGAACGGGAGCGGGTTCTGAAGGAAGCGGGCTACAATGTTTTTAATATCGCCGCCGAAAAGGTGTTCATCGACCTGCTGACGGACAGCGGGACATCGGCCATGAGCGATCGCCAGTGGGCCGGCATCATGCGCGGAGATGAGTCCTATGCCGGAGCCCGGAGCTTTTTTCATTTTGAGCAGGCGGTTAAAGGGATATTCGGGTACAAACACATTCTGCCCACCCATCAGGGGAGAGCGGCGGAGCGCATCCTGTTCGAGACCGTTTTGAGGGAGGGGGATAAAATCCCCAACAATATTCATTTCGACACAACGAGAGCCAACATCGAATACCGGGGGGGAGAAGCCGTCAATCTGGTGAACGACGGAGCGTATGACCCGGAGGCGCCCGGTGATTTTAAAGGCGACATGGATGTGGAAAAACTGCGGCGGTTTATCGAGGTGAACGGCAGGGAAAGAATCCCCCTGGTGATGCTGACGGTCACCAACAACAGCGGCGGCGGACAGCCCGTATCCATGGCCAACATCAAGGCGGTGGGAAGGATCTGCCGGGAGGCCGGGCTGCCGTTCTTTTTTGATGCCTGCCGTTTTGCAGAGAATGCTTACTTCATCAAAACACGGGAAAAAGGCTATGCTGAGCGTTCCATCCGGAGCATCGCCCAGGAAATGTTCGCTGAGGCGGACGGAGCGACCATGAGTTCGAAAAAGGACGCCCTCGTCAATATCGGCGGATTTCTTGCGCTCAATGACGAAGTCCTGGCGGAAAAGCTGAAAAATCTGCTCATCATCACGGAGGGATTCCCGACCTACGGAGGATTGGCGGGACGGGATCTGGAAGCGCTGGCGATCGGCATCGAGGAAGTTCTGGACGAGAGCTACCTGGAGTACAGGATCGGACAGGTGCGCTGCCTGGGAGAGCTGCTGGATGAGGCCGGAATCCCCATCTACATGCCGGTCGGGGGACACGCCGTCTACCTTCTGGCTGATCGCTTTCTGCCGCACATCCCAAGGAACCAGTATCCCGGATGGGCGCTGACCGTCGCGCTCTACAGGGAAGCGGGAATCCGGACCGTTGAAATCGGAAGCGTCATGTTCGCCCGGCGCAATGAGGAAACGGGAGAGGAGGAGTTTCCCGAACTGGAACTGGTGAGGCTGGCTGTGCCAAGGCGTGTGTACTCCATGTCCCACATCCGGTACGTGGCCGATGCCCTGATCGATCTTTATCAGGAGAGGGAGCGGATCCGAGGCTTAAAAATCATCAAGCAGGCCAAACACCTCCGCCACTTCACCGTTCGCCTCGAGCCCCTTTAGGTTATTTGATGCGGTTGAACCACATCAGGGGGAGCCAGAGCTGGTGGCCGTAGGGAAGTGATTTGTGATTGACGAGGATTTCGGTCTTTTCCCAGTCATGCACGAGGCTGAAAAGCTCAAAGAGTTCTTCGACATCATCCTTTTCAAAGGTTACGGAGTGGCGGACCCATTCCCCTTCGCCTTTTTCCATGTAGGACGGGTGGCGTCGGGCGATATCCACGGCCGCACTGTAATTGGGGGAAATCTTGTAGCCGAAAATGACTGAAATTTTGAAGGATCCGGCTCTGGTGCTGGGCTGGAGGATGCTGTCGAGTTTGGATTCCTCCGCTTCATCCGTCCCGTTTTTTTGCCAGTCGCTCATGGTTGTCCGTCGTTTGAAAAGAGTGGGGTTAGTATATAGCAATCCTTTTGCGGAATGCAATCAGAGAATAAGCATGCAGTCTCCGTAGCTGAAAAAGCGGTAGCGGCGGCGGACGGCTTCCCTGTAGGCATTCATGATGAGTTCATGACCGGCAAGGGAGGCGACTAGCATGAGGAGGGTGGATTTTGGGAGATGAAAATTGGTGAGAAGGCGGTTGACGATCTGAAAGGGGAAACCGGGTTGAATGAAGAGATCGGTGGAACGGGTTCCGGCCTCCACTTTACCGTTTTTGACGCTGCTCTCAAGTGTCCGGACAGTGGTGGTGCCGACGGCGGTGATGGCCTGTTTTTCCTCCACCGCCCTGTTGATCGTCTCCGCTGTTCCGGGGGAAATGGTGCAGGTCTCTTCCAGCATCCGGTGAGTGTTGATGGAATCGGCCCTGACGGGCTGAAACGTGGCAAGGCCGATATGAAGGGTCACCTCTGTGATGCCGGTCCCCTTTTCCTCGATGCGGTCCAAGATGTCCCGGGTGAAGTGGAGCCCGGCCGTTGGTGCCGCGATGGATCCGGGTTTGTCGGCAAACACGGTCTGGTACCGTTCGAGGTCGTGTCGCCGACCTTCCTCGGTTTGTTTCTTCCTTTTAATGTAGGGCGGAAGGGGCGCGTAGCCGACCCGAGCGAGCTCCGGATCGAGATTTGCACGGTTGAACGTGAGAAGCCGCTCCCCCTCATCCAGTTCGGCCGTCACATCCGCCACGAGGCTTTCGGAAAAAGTGATCCGGTCGCCCTTTCGAACGTGTTTCGCCGGCCGGCAGAGCGCCCGCCATGTGTGCTCTCCGGATTTTTGAACGAGAAGGAATTCAATGGCCCTTTCGTTCCGCCTGCCGTAGAGACGGGCCGGGATCACCCGGCTGTTGTTGAGGACAAGCAGTTCGTTTCTGTGGACAAATTCGGGAAAACGGCTGAACATAGTGTGCTGAAGGTCTCCTGTTTTCCGGTCCAGCACCATCAAACGGGATGAATCTCTCTTTGGAAGAGGTTCCTGCGCGATAAGCTCGGAGGGAAGGTCGTAGTCAAAATCTTGAAGCCGCATGGCGGAAGAAATGTCCTAATCGAAGAGGCCGCCTTGATCCGCGATCGGACCCTTGTAGCCCAGATGAGAGTAGGCTTTGGCCGTCACCCGTCGGCCGCGAAGGGTCCGCTCCAGAAATCCGATACGCATCAGAAAGGGCTCGTAAATGGATTCGAGGGTGTCCTTGTCCTCATCGATGGCGGCGGCGATGGTCCCGATGCCGACGGGTCCGCCCCCGTGGTTTTCGATGATGGTCGTCAGAATCTTACGGTCTACGTCGTCAAGGCCGAGCGCATCCACCTCCATTTGATTCAGGGCGGCTGTGGCCTGGGTCGCCGTGACCCGGCCCTCTCCCATCACCTGGGCATAATCCCTGACGCGCCGCAGAAGTCGGTTGGCGATGCGGGGGGTTCCTCTTGCCCTCTTGGCGAGCTGCCGGGCGCCGCCCTTATCGATTTCCACCTTGAGTATTCCGGCCGAGCGAAGAATGATTTTTTCCAGGTCTTTCACACCATAATAGTCCAGACGGTGAATGATGCCGAACCGCCCCCTGAGGGGAGCCGTTATTCGTCCCGCCCTGGTCGTGGCGCCCACCAGCGTGAATTTCTTCAGCTGCAGCTTGTGGCTGCGGGCGCTCGGCCCCTGCCCGATGAGGATATCGATATGAAAGTCTTCCATGGCGGAATATAGGATCTCTTCGACGGAGGGATGCAGCCGGTGGATCTCATCGATAAAAAGAAGCTCCTTGGCCTGCAGGTTTGAAAGGATGGCGGAGAGATCGCCCGTCCTTTCGATCACGGGCCCTGAGGTGGGTTTGATGCCTACTCCCAGTTCCTTCGCGATGAGATAGGCCATGCTTGTTTTCCCGAGGCCGGGCGGGCCGTAGAGCAGGACATGGTCGAGATGGTCATCCCTTTTTTTTGCCGCCTCGATAAAGATGTGGAGATTGGCCTTAAAACTTTCCTGGCCGATAAAATCGGCAAAACACTGGGGCCTCAGGTTGTCCTCGAAGAGGGCGTCTTCCTTCATCCGGACGGGAGTGAGGATGTCTTCCGGTGCTTCTTGTTTGCTCATGATCAGTTGCCGCCCCCAAGATAGACCAACCGCCCCCCCTTGTCAATCCTGTCGGGATCGGGCCATTTTCTCGATTCAGGTCAAAGGCGGGAGTGGAGCTTGAGGCTTTCGCGCAGGAGCGTTTCGAATTCGGTGTCTGTGCCGCATTCTCTGAGGACGACCACAACCGTTTTTTCAACCTCGGACCGCCGGAAGCCCAGGTTCAACAGGGCTGATATCAGATCCTCTTTCACCTTGATGGTCTTGACGTCCGGGAGCACGTCTTTTTTTCCCAGTTTCTCATGAAGCTCCAGCGCAATGCGCATGGCCGTTTTTTTCCCGATCCCCGGAACCAGTGAAATCCGGGCAATGTCGCTGCTGCGGATCGCCTCTTCCAGGTCGGAGACCTCGATACCCGACAGGATGTTTAATCCGATTTTTGGTCCGATACCGGAGATTCCGATGAGCTTCAAAAAGAGGTCCCGTTCTTCCTCTGAAAAGAATCCGTAGAGGGAGATGGAGTTGTCGGTCATGTGCGTGTAAATCCGGAGGTCTACCGGTTCCCCGGTTTTCCCCAGCTTCAAAAAGGACGAGAGAGGAATGTGGACGTCATATCCGATCCCCTGCACGTCGATCACGATCCGGGCTGCTGATTTTTCCCATAAAACGCCCTTCAGTCGACCAATCATTCTCCTTTTCCTTCCGA
>JAHIPL010000359.1 GCA_018894615.1 Acidobacteriota bacterium
CAGATGCAGGGAGCGACCAGGAAACGGTCATGAGCCCGCACCATGGCCTCCGCGTTCTCGTGCGCCAGGATCTCTTTCTGAACGGGAATGGCCTGATTGATGGGAATCGTCCGCAGCTGCGGATTGGTTTTCCACGTATCCAGCTTGATAAGAACCGGCATGTATTCTTCCATGTCTCGGATGAGATCCGGATTGAGGTTGTTGACCTGAAACTCCCAGATGCCGATGACGTACTGGTTCGCCCGGTATTTGAGGTCTCCACTGCGGGCTTCGAACCGATAAATGAGACCTTTTTTCGCCATGCTCTCGAGTTTTTCCGCGGTTTCCTCAATACTCATGCGGGCCCTTTTGGCCACAGAGGCGGGTTCCTCGAGAATAAGGGAAAGAAGAAGCGCCAGTTCCGCCTCCTCTTCCGTAAACAGGCGGCGTAGGATGCGCAGTTCCACACCGCTGTCCGTCGCCGGAAACCCCCCCGGCAGGTCATCCAGGTGTTTCGCCAGCCTCCGGAAAACATCTTCTTTTGTCATCAATGTCACTCCTCACGTCATTCTCCCGATCCAACATCCGTTTTCTGTGCAGGAAACCGCACCACCAACTTGGCCGGATGCAGAGTTCTCACCCCATGACGCGCCTGATCGCTTCGAGAAAAAACCGGACTGTCTGACTATTGTCATAATGGGCGAAACTGGCCCGGCAGAGCCCGGACCGTTCAAGGTGGCGGTAAACGGCCGCTGAATAGTGGTTGCCGTCGGCGATCTGAACACCCGCCTCCTCCCAGAGTTTTCGCTTGATGTCCGACGCATCCCGTCCAAAGACATCAAAGGCGAAGGTCGGATCCCGCTCCTCGCAGCGGCCCGGGTCCGTGATCCCGTAGCAGCGGAACCGGTCCGGGCTGAAATAGGAGATTCCCTCCAGGACGGCGGCGGATATCGTCCGTTCATAAGCGGCGACGGCGTTCATGACAAAGGCAAAGCGTTTCGGCCGGCTGAGGTCCCTCCACCCCTCTTCATCCGCCAGTTCCAGTCCCAGTTCGAGGAGGTACTCGAGGGCGGCACCCATCGCCGCAAGGGAGGCATTGGGCAGCATGCCCTGCTCGAATTTGACGGGAATTGCGTTTCTGGCGGTCTCGACACGATAAGGTTTCAGAGTGTCCGGAACGGTCGCTTTCCCCCAGAGAAGGCCGAGCATGGGACCAAATATCTTGTATCCGGAGAAAACGAGAAAATCACAGCCGATCGCCCGTACGTCGATGGGGCCGTGTTGGGCATGATGGACGGCATCCACACAGACAAGGCAGCCCGGTGATTTTTCCCTGACCATGGCGATCAGATCCTTCAAGGGAACAATTGTGCCGAAGCCGTTGGAGGCCATGGTCACGGCAAAAAGCACCGTTTTTTCATCCACCAGAGAATAGAGTTCATCTCTTTGAAGATAACCTTCGTCCGTGATGGGAACTCTGCGGATTTCACATCCCTTCCCCCGTCCGAACACCTCTTCCCAGGGAGAGACATTGGCCATATGGTCCAGATCGGTGACGATCACGTTTTGATCGGCCCTGACCATGTCCCGCAGGGCATACGCCAGATTGAACAGGGCGTTCGTGCAGGAGAAATGGAAGCTGATCTCATCGGGAGAGGGAGCATTCAGAAAATCGGCAATCAATTCTCTCGTACGCAGATGGAGTTCGAGGGTTGCCTCTTCGGCTGGGTAGGCGGCACCCGGCATGGGATTGCAGGTTCGGTACGTATGTTCCATGACTTTCGCCGCCGTATCGACGGTCATTGTACCGGCTCCATTGTTGAGATAAATCCGTCGATTGCCGCAACCATCCGTCTCCAGCATGGGAAAACGGCGGCGGATGTCGGGATGGATGCGTTCAAATCGGGAAAGGACGGTTTTCTCCGGATCGGTCATTGTTTTCCTGCTCAGTCAACGTTAAAAACGCTCAAATTATTCCACACCCCTCTGATGAAATCAACAGCGGGACATCCTTCCTCTCCGATGAAGGCCATGCGCTCGATATTCGGATTAAGCTTTTGGCTTTGAATAAATAGGAAATTTTTATTATGATGCCGGTATGCCGCGCATTAAATTATTTCCTCTCCCTGAGTATCCCTTCCAGACCGAAATAACGGTCCGTACAACCGACCTGAATTACGGCGGACATCTCGGCAATGACAGGCTCCTGTCCCTGATCCAAGAAGCCCGAGTAGCGTTCCTGGCCAACCACGGACAAACCGAGCTGAACTGTGACGGAGTTTCCCTGATCATGGGGGATGCGGCCATCCAGTTCAAGGGAGAAGCCTATGCCGGGGATGTCCTCCGGGTGGAAGTGGCCGCCGGTGAACCGATAAAAAAGGGATTCCGTCTCTTCCACCGGGTCACGCGGATTGGAGACGGGGCCCTCATCGCCCTTGTCGAGACGGGGATGGCCTGTTTTGACTACAACGAACAGCGGCTCCGGTCCCTCCCTCCCGCTTTGATAAAAATCTGTCACCCAGAGGGGTAATCTCCCCGATTCTTTTTCGGGAGAAGAGGCTTTGATAAATCGTTAATTCATCTGCACGAGAAGCGTCTGGATTTTTCTGGCCAGGGGGCTGGCGCCGTTGCTGATGTTGGACATGACGGCCACGATATACCCGGCATCGACAAAAATATCCAGATTGGAGTTGATGCCGTCGAAACCGCCGCCGTGTCCGACCCCGTTAAGAGGAATGGTCGTGGATGATTTTCCAACCGTCGGGGAATCGTTTCAAGAGAATGGTGTAGACGCCGTCTTTCGTTTCTTCGTCCGTTTCCACCTGCCAGCGGCCGAGAGCATAAACATGATCCTCATTTTCTCATCTTTCACCTTTTTTCAAAAACAGACATTTTTAAAACAAACATTTTCCTCGCCATAACGGAGCCTGATTCCCCCGACTAACCTGGGTTATTCACTCCTTCATGTATTTCTCGAACCAGGCCATGAGATAGAGCTGCTGGAGAAGCCGGTGGGAAGGCCGCCGCCAGCCGTGAAATTCATTCGGCATCCGGACAAGCAGCGTGTCCTTCTTCAACATCTTGAGCGCCCGGTAGTATTCCTCGCTCTGCGAGATCGGAGTGCGCAGGTCCGCCTCTCCCGTCATCACCATGGTCGGAGTTTTGACATTGGCCACAACATGCAGTGGAGAGCGAACGGCGTATTCCATGGGGTCTTCCCACGGG
>JAHIPL010000360.1 GCA_018894615.1 Acidobacteriota bacterium
CCACCAGCATCTCATGGATGTATCCGGATATTTTAACCCCTTCCATTTCGATAAAGACCCTGTACCACTCCGCACTCCTAGGCTCCGCCGTCAGGACAGTATCGAGTGACACCTTAGCAAGAGCCCTGCTCCCGATCTGAGCGGATTCATTGATGGAGGCGTTATCCACAGTCACCTTCAGGAAAATCTCGGCGGCCGAAGACGATGGACTGAGACCGGTAAGAAGAAAAAGGGAAATAACAAAATATCCCGCTGTTTTTCGCGCCATTTATTTCTCCCCGTGAACGGCTATTTTATTTCGACAATCTTCCAGTCGGTCCCCTGCTTTTCAAAAACGAGTGTTTTTTCTCCCTGAAAAACGACTTTTTTGCTCTGAGTCTTTTTTTCCAATGCCGTCAGAAGGTTGGCATAAACGACCTCGACTCTGGACGAATTGATGTGATTGAATTTCTCATCCGAAATGATGGAGTTGATGTTGTCATAGTTGTTGAAAAGCGCGACGGCCACCTGCTTTTTCTGTTCCCTGACCGTATCGGACCCGATGTTCTGAAGAAGCAGCAGCAGGTTTTTCTCCTTCTCGGCCATTCTATAGCGCTCGAGAATGACTTTGATTTCCGACCGGGAGATCGCCCGTTGGGCAAGGGTCCGGTAGCGGTTCGCCTCGGCATGATCCGCGTCCTCGGCGAGAACCATCTGCAGGCTGGCCAGAGACTGCTGAAACCGTCCGCGGTTGTAAAAATCGATCCCTTCCCTCAGTGAAGCGGCCAGCCCGGCGTCCTTTATTTTTTCCTCGGCTCGAGTCAGAAAATCGGAGGCGGACAGATCGTCGGGTGAGACACTCAGAACGGATTCAGCCAGACGTTTGACCCCGGTGTAATTTTCGTCTTCAAACATCGTCTCCAGCTGTTTTCCGTTCTCTCGGAGCGAGTCATCTTCTGCGGACTGACTGTCGGGGATCGTCTGATCATCTCCCAGAGTCTTCCCATCCACCGGCTTATCAACCGGTTTTTTCGCCCCCGGATCAGCTGTGGAGGTCTCATCCAACCGCGCCGTCTTCGCAGGAACCGACGTGCTTATTTCCGGTACGTTCTTTTTCCATGGAGAAAGGATGAGCAAGATCCCCATAGAAACGACCACCAAGCTCATCAGCGTCACGACAACTCCGACCGCTTTTTTACTCTTCGGTTTTTTCCCGAAGGAGGCGGCGGCCGGGATGTCCATGACATAGGTTTCCTGGGAGGGTGATGCCAGTCTTTTCAGGTCTTTGACCAGTTCCCCTCCTGTCTGATAACGTTCTTCCGGTTTTTTGGCCAGCACCCTGTCAAGGATGTCGGCGAATCCCGCCGGAGCGTCCTTTCTGACATCGGACAGAGGCGGCGGTTCCTCGTTGATGATTTTATAGATGATGGTGGTGATGTTTTCCGCTTCGAAGGGCCGCCTCCCTGTCAACAGTTCGTAGAGGACGACTCCCAGTGAAAAAATATCCGACCGGTTGTCGATTTTTTTCCCGATGACCTGTTCGGGAGACATGTAACTCGGCGTTCCGAGTGTTTTTCCCGTCTGCGTCATGGTGGACGCCCCGATGCGGGCGACACCGAAATCCAGAATAAAGGGCCGGCCGTTATCGTCGATCAGGATATTGGCCGGTTTGATGTCGCGGTGAATGATGCCGTATTTGTGGGCGTAGTCGAGAGCGTCGCACAGCTGGGTGAACAGTTGGGACACCTCCTGGGTGGAAAACACTCTTTTGGACGCGATTATTCCCTGAAGGCTGATCCCCTTGATGAGCTGCATGACGATGTAGGTCATTCTCTCTTCCCGGCCCACATCATAGATCGTGACGATATTCGGATGGGAGAGCTTTCCTGCTGCCTGCGCTTCCCTCATGAACCGGGTGCGGGCTTCCTCCTCCTCGCCCCCTTCGTACGCCGCATCAAAATGGATGGTTTTAATGGCCACTTCACGGTCGATATCCGGATCCTGGGCCTTGTAGACAATGCCCATGGCTCCCTTACCCAGGATCTCGAGAATTTCATATTTCCCGATTTTTTGCATCATCGATCCAATTTGCTTTGCATATTTCCCTTCAGAACGACCGTTTGAACCGGATGAAAGGGTTCCAAGGTCGTTGAAAAAATATCCTAGATAAGCCTTCTTGTCAAGGCAATCCGCCCCCTTTTGCCAAATTGGAACAGACATGATATAAACGTTTGAAGCCGGACCATGGGGAAAAAAACATTTGCCGAATCCATCCTCAGCTGGTACCGGCGGCACGGCCGGCATCTCCCCTGGAGAGAAACGAAGGATCCCTACCGTGTCTGGGTGTCGGAAATCATGCTGCAGCAGACGACCGTTAAGGCCGTCACCCCCTATTACGACCGCTGGATGAAATTGTTCCCGGATATGAACACACTGGGCCGCGCTCCGCTGCAGTCCGTGCTCAAAGCCTGGGAGGGCCTGGGCTACTACCAGCGAGCCCGGAATCTGAGGGCTTCGGCGGGGATTTTTGTCGAACGTTTCAGCGGACAAATCCCCCCCTCCTATGAAACGCTCATCAGGCTTCCCGGTTTCGGGCCCTACACCACGTCCGCCGTCCTGAGCATCGCCTTTGATCTCCCCTATCCCGTCCTCGACGCCAATGTCCGACGGGTCCTGATGCGGTATTTTCTGATCGAAGGAAACGTTTCACCCAATAACGACAACCTCCTCCGTACAAACCTTGATCCGCTTTTGCCCGCAAAAGGGATGGGCGACTTCAATCAGGCCCTCATGGAACTAGGCGCTCTTGTCTGCACCCCCGGAAATCCGCAGTGCCTGCTCTGTCCCGTCAGGGAGGGATGCCGGGGACTTGAAGCAGGTGAACAGGAGGTCATCCCCGCACCCAAATCCATGCCCTCCACACGCCTGGAAGCGGTGGTGGCCGTTTTCGAGCAGAACGGCCGGTTCCTCATTCAGCAGAGACCGCCCACAGGTCTCCTGGCGGGTTTGTGGGAGTTTCCGGGTGGGAAAATCGAGCCGGGGGAAAGCCGGGAACAGGCTCTGCGGCGGGAGATGAAGGAGGAACTGGGTGCCGACATCGAAGTCGGGCCCTATCTGACCGGCGTCACCCATGCCTACACCCGGTTTGTCGTGAGACTGCACGTTTACGAATGCCGTCTGAAGACGGAACCGAAAAAATCTGGCCCGCCGCGCCGTTGGATTACACTCAGGGGGATGAACAGGTTTCCCTTTCCCTCGGGCAGCGTGAGAATCATTCGTTTCCTCGGGAACCGCGCGAAGAACCGGGCGGAGGAAGATAGTCATACCAGGTGAATTTCAGGCAAACGGCCGAAAAAAGGAAAAGAACAAAACAGCCTGCGGCCCGGCCGTACCAGTGGCCGACCAGGTACATGGGGGCGAGATAAAGCCCGAGAACCGCCGCCATCCCGAGAAGAACATTCACAACCGCCCGGAGGGGACCTTCCCCTCTGCCGGCCGATTCGGGCTCCTGATTTTTCGAGAAATCGGACAATCCTCTCCGGACCGGTCCCCACAGTCCGAAGGGCCGGACCTGACTGAAAAAACCATCGAGCACTTCTCGGTCGACCGGAGGAGTCATAACCGACACCAGAACGCTTATAAGCAGAGATGCCCCCACGATGGCCGGAAAGAGGACGGTCTGCGGAATCGAGGGAAAGAAGAGGGCAAGCAGAGAGAGGGCCATCCCACCCAGCGTTCCCAGGGCGTACCCCCAGCCGTTCATCCTCCACCAATACCAGCGGAGGACATTGGGGATGATCACACCCCCGCCGAGGGCGACCATCATCCAGTTCCAGATCGAAGCGATAGACCGTCCCTGCAGCCCGATGATGATGCCGATCAGAACCACAAGGACAGTGGCTTTGTAGCTGAAGCGGATGGATTCCGGCTCCGTCGCCTTCGGCCGAAAAAATGGCTGCCAGATGTCGCGGACGATAAAGGAAGCGCCGCTGTTTACGGTCGAACTGAAAGTGGACATGAAGGCGGCCAGAAGTCCGGCGATGACCAGTCCCCGCAGCCCAAGAGGCAGATAGTCCCTCAGAACGATTGGCATGACTTTTTCGGCATCCGTGACACCGGCCGCTCCCGTCATCGCCAGCAGCGTGATGCCCGTGACCATGGCCCAGCGGACGACCAGGAAAAAACTCCATCCGGCCCCGATTTTGGCCGCGTCCCGGTCGTTTCGGGCCGCCAGAAAGCGCTGAAAATCGTACATCTGGGCAGGGCCTCCTGCGTTCATGAGCAGGCCTTTGACAACCCAGATGATGACAAGTGCCCCGAACAGTTGAAACTGGGCGTTTTCCGTACCTGCGAATTCCGGCAGCTTCCAGGGAACCCGAAGGGAGGTGAAGCCCTCGGGAAGGGCCGCCAGGCGATCGGGTGTCATCTGCTTCCAGGCGATAAAGGCGATGAGAAGCCCGGAGAGGGACAGAATAACGGTCTGAATGACATCGGTCAGGACCACCCCGTACAGTCCGCCCAGCAGGACGTAGAGGGTGGTTATCCCGATGATGAGAACGGCCAGCACCTCGGGCTCGTTCTGCACCAGAAGGTCCCGGACAAAGGGAATGGGAAATGCCCGCCCCCATCTCTCCAGGGGGACATAGACGGAGGCGAATTTGCCGATCCCCTGGAAGGCGTACCCCACAAAACTGGACAGTGTCAAAACGGCCATGAGGGCATAAGCGGTGCGGGCCAGCCGGCCCCCCGCGTCCTCTCCAAACCGGGTTTTCATCCACTCCGCAGCCGTCATGACGCCGGAACGCCTGACCCACTTCCCCATGTAGGCCATAAAAAACGCCCCCATGAGAAAACCCCACATCCAGTGGTGCCACATGGACTTGAACCCGAGTAGAAACAGGATGGAAACAATCCACATGGTGCCCGTGATGTCGAAGTTGGAC
>JAHIPL010000361.1 GCA_018894615.1 Acidobacteriota bacterium
ACGAATAATCCTTTCTGAGCCGGAACGGCTGGTGGACCTGGAAGTAAAAACAGACGGAAACCATCACATGCCTCCCGTCAGGGAACGGTACACATCCAGGGTTTTATCGGCGGCGATCTCCCATTTGATCTGGGAGAGCTGCTGTGTGTTGTTTTTCACCATCTCTTCCGTCCGGGCCGGTTGGGTCAATACGGATACGATGCTGTCGGCCAGCTTGTCCGTGTCCCAGAAATCCACCTTGATGGCGTGATCCAGGATCTCGGCCACCCCCGACTGTTTGGAGACGATGATGGGAACGTCATAAAGCATGGCTTCGAGGGGGGCGATGCCGAAGGGCTCGGACACGCTCGGCATGACGTAGAGGTCGCTCATGGCGTACATCCGCTCGACCACCGTTCCCTTGAGAAATCCGGTGAAGTGAAAACACCGTCCGATCCGGTTTCCGGCGACCATCTCGACCATGCGGTTGAACATGTCTCCGGTTCCGGCCATGACAAAGCGGACATCTTGGAGCCGGCAGAGGACCTTGTGTGCGGCCTCGATGAAGTATTCGGGGCCCTTTTGAAATGTCACCCGGCCCAGAAAGAGCACGATCTTCTCATTCAGCGCCCTTCGGATCTTGAGCCTCTCGATATGTTTTTCCTTAGAGACAGCGTTGTGGACCACCTGAATTTTCTCTTCGGGAATGCCGTATTTTTCGATGATCCGGTCCCGGGTGTAGAAACTGACTGCGATAACGCGGTCCGCCGCTTCCATCCCCGCCTTCTCGATTTCGTAAACATGGGTGTCGATGTTGTCGCCGCTTCGGTCGAACTCCAGCGCGTGCACATGAATCACCAGGGGTTTCCCCGTGACGGCTTTGGCCCGGATGCCGGCGGGAAAAGTCATCCAGTCGTGGGCGTGGATCACGTCAAAATCCTGATGCGCGGCAAAAACACCCGCGATGATGCTGTAGCGGAATATCTCGGACAGGAGGTCGGGTCCGTAGGCGCCCGAGAAGTCCCCCGTGATTTCGATGTCCCTGGCCGTGGTTTTGACGTCCCTGTCAATGCGGGAAAACATTTTGGTGTAGACTTCGGGAGAGAGATAGGGACGTAGGGGCGAGTCGATCTCCAGAAGCTGGATGTTTTTCCTGAATTCCCGGATGTGTTTTTTGAGGTTGGTAACGGATATCCGGTTGGCGCCCAGGAGCCGGACATGGGATTCCGCCGCATCCTGTTGGATTTTGGGAAGAATGAAGGTGATGTGTGTCCCCTTTTCCGCCAGCGCCTTCGTCAGGCCGAAACAGGCGGTTCCCAGACCCCCGCTGATGTAGGGCGGAAATTCCCAGCCGAACATCAGAACTTTCATTTAATCCCTTCTTCCTCCAGGAGATGCGCCATTCGGATCAGCTCCCCGTGGCTCCAGGCCTGACTGATGCACCCTTTCGGCTTATAGGGCGGGCTTCCGTTGTAGATTTCGGGAACGGTGTGAAGACCGAAGTCCCGGGGAAAGTGCTCCAGGACAGGCTCAAATTTTTCCCTGAGGAACCGGCGGGTCCCTTCCGGGTCGTTCGAGGTTTTGAGACAGGCTTCGGTGAAGTGTCCGAGCAGCCAGGGCCAGACCGTTCCCTGGTGATAGGCGGCATCCCGGCTGTCCGGTCCACCCTCGTAGACCGATTCATAGCGCGAATCTCCCGGAGACAGCGTTCGAAGACCGTAGGGTGTCACCAGTTCCTCCAACGCCTTGCTGACCACCGCCCGGGCCTTATCCGGCGGAAGCATGGAGTGAGGGAGGGAGACGGCGAAGATCTGGTTGGGCCGGATGGAGGCGTCCTTCTCATCCCCTCGAACGACATCGTAAAGGCAGGCGCACCGGTCATTCCAGAACGTTTCAGGAAAAGAGGCGGCGCACGCATCCGCCGCTGTTTCTTCACGCGAGCACTCCTCACCACTTTGAGCACACAGTCCGATATAAAACCGGAGGGCGTTGAACCACAGGGCATTGATTTCGACCGCGCAGCCGTGCCGGGGTGTGACGGGGGCTCCGTTCACCAG
Organism: Acidobacteriota bacterium; assembly: GCA_018894615.1. Classification (GTDB taxonomy): domain Bacteria; phylum Acidobacteriota; class Aminicenantia; order Aminicenantales; family Aminicenantaceae; genus JAHIPL01. Next base: position 2,037 of record JAHIPL010000361.1, read on the forward strand.
GGCGTCCATCCAGGTGAGCTGGGTATCGGGGCTTCCTGTTTCCACCATTCCGTCCCCTCTGAGCCGGATGTGAGGATTTGTCCCGTCCAGCACGGAACGGATGATGGAGCGCAGGGCCGGCAGAAAATCCGTAACGGCCGCCTGTTGATCGCCTCCGTAGAGGAGATACTGCTGGACGGCCCAGAAAAACCAGAGGGAGGCGTCGGCGCTGTTGGTGGCATTGTCCCCGTTTTTCCCGAGAAAATTCGGGATCAGGCTGTCTCTTATATTTCCGGCGAATGTCCGTAAAACGGCGGCGCCTTCGTCCAGCCGGCCTGTGCAGAAGGCCAGCCCGGGAAGCGCGATCATGGTGTCACGTCCCCACTCACCGAACCAGTGGTACCCGGCAACAAGGGAGGGATCTCCGGAAGGGCGGGTGATAAAAAACTGACCGGCGCTGTATTTCCGGAATTTCTGAACGGCATTCGAATCAGGGAAGTTCTCGAACTCCCGGCTTCTCCTGTCCGTTTCCTCGTTGAACATTTTTTCCAGGGAGGTGCCGCTGATCGTATCCACCGATGCGCCGAAGAAAATGTCCTCTCCCTGGCTCAGTGTCACTTCGAAGATGCCGGGCGAAAAGAGGTCCTCCTGATAGGCGTAGCCGCGCCGCCGTTCTTTGTGATATTCGACACTGTAATACCACTCCGGAGAGGGGTAGAACTGCGTTTTTTTGCTGGACACACAAGTGAGAGGAGGCATCCCCTGATACGGCTCGATTTTGAAACCGTTTTTTTCGAAGTAGGTTTTCACCTGGATGAACATGTTTTCTTTCTGGAGGGCGTGAAAGTCCCGGTAGGCCAGAAGCGGTTTGATACGCATCAGGACAGGGAGGGTGCTTTCAAGAAAATGGTAGCGGAGGAGGACCGTGTTCCGGCCTCTGACCAGAACCAGGGATTTTTCAAAAAGGATGTCGCCGATCCTGTAGGTGGTCTTTGGATAAAGCGCGTACTCGAACCGTTCGATGTACTTGTGCCCCGTCGGGTAAAACACGCCGGGATATTTGTTGGTGGAGAGGCGGAAGGTCTGGCGGTCGAGGTGGATGGATGCTTCCATTTTGGAGAGAAGAACGGTCCGCTCGTGCGGTCCGGGAAGCGAAGCTACGAGAAGTCCGTGATATTTACGAGTGTGGCAGTCGATGATCGTGCTTGAGGCGTACCCTCCCAGTCCGTTCGTATCCAGCCACTCCCGCCGCAGGGCCTGTTCGGTGTTGATGCAGACGTCCTTTCCGATCGTTATGTTCACTTGTCCATCCTGTCCTTTTTCGGATATTGGCATTATACACGATCGATCGGCGGGAATACATTTTCATTTCACCTGCCCGGATTTGATATGGGGAAAGGTTTCTTAAAGCCGTACGGAAGGCCGAGGATTCGAGCTCCATAATGTATTCAAAAAACATCCGTTTTGAACCGACACCTTGAGAGCGGGAAAGTCAATCTGCTTCTCGTTAAAGGACAGGCTGTTGTTCTGACCATCAAAACCATCAACACCACTGCCCCATGATCTTCCCGATGTGGACGGCTATGTGGTCGAGGTGGAGGGATATGAAGGCCGGGTCAAGGACCGGAGCGACAGGCCCTTCACCGTCACCGGCAAAAAAAATCGATGTATTCACACCACGCGCCGGAGACCGGAGGTACCGGACACAGAATCAGATGATTTCCTTCCGCACCACGGGGATCTCTCAGAATCTCAAAGTATCCGTTCGAGGATACATCGGGGATTATATTGCTGAGGGGGTTCGGCCTTCCGAGACGGGAGTCATGTGGACCAATATCGGTATCGCAGGAGGGATGAACATTCCCTTCGGCCGAATCGTGGTGTCCAGTCCGTCGGAATACGATTGCTGGGCTAACGTGTCGGATTAAGTGGGCCTGAACCCGGCAGCATTGGAATCCCCTGTTTTTACACTTTGTTTCAATCTAGTATAATGGATTTTTTCCAGGCTCAAAGCCGCCCAAGAATAACGAAGGAATAAAC
>JAHIPL010000362.1 GCA_018894615.1 Acidobacteriota bacterium
GATAAAATTGGAACCCCGGCCGCTCAAAAAGACGGCGATCCGCCCCCGTTTTTTTGGGCTGCGATAGGACGTTTCTGTCATGATATCCCCCTTTCAGAAACGAAACATCATCCCAATTCTGACGGTCATTCCGTCGAGTCTGAAGGCCGCTTCCTTGACGTCACTGTAAAATTCGCCGGACGGCGCTTCAGAATAAACACCGAATCGGGATGTCCAGATATCCACCTGCCCGTCGTACTCCTTGTAGGAAAAGAGAGTCCCCTGCTGACCATCCTTGTTTTCCCCCTTGAGCCCCGATATCCGAACGGCCCGGTAGTCCGCCTCCACGTACAGGAAGATGCCCGCCTCCATCTCAAATTGAAAACCGCCGCCACCTTGAAAAAGGGGATTCCTCGAAGTGGCGTAGTTGTAGGTTTGGTAGGAAAAGCTTTTGGTTTCGGAGAGACGTCGTCCTGTCCTGTCCACGTACTTGGCCCACAACAATCCGCCACCGGCCCGAACATAGGCATGCAGCCGTTTCATAAGAGGCAGAGAGTAGGTGACGTTCAGTGTCAGCGGAATGGCGCTGATCTGCACGGGATAGACATTGATGAAGGTTCCCACCAGCTTCTGAACGGTCGTTTCGGTCGTTTTCTGAGGGACTTCCCCGAAAATGAATCCCGATCCCACGCTTAACGAGAGGCGGCTGTTCAGGCTGAAAACAAGTTCGCCGTCAAAGGTGAAGAGGGTTCGCAAGACCGGCACGCTTCCCTCCAGAAATTCAAAAGCGGGATGGACTTCCACATCCCGGACATGATAGGCGAGCCAGTCTTCCAGATTCCTGTTGATGGGCGTCAGTTCGGCGTAGCCCAAACCCGCGGCCAGCTTGATGTAGACGGTAGCGGTCCATCCTGGGAGGAGGAGAAACAACCATAGTCCGAAGAGGGCGAATGCTTTTTTCATGTGGTTGCGCTCATGTCTTTGTCGACATCCGTTCAGGGATGCTGTTTTTCCAGACGCGGAGTGCCTCAAGAATCGGAATGTCGATAACGGACCTGTCCCGGTGTCTGATGTCCAGACGGGTTCCTCCGACACGCCCGATTTCCCGAAGAGGCACACCGGCATTTTTTGCGGCTGAAAGGAGGGTGATCTTTTTGTCCGGTGCGGCGGAGAGGAGGATGCGGGACTGGGTTTCTCCAAACAGGAGAGCATCCGTGCGCATCTCATCGTCGAGTTCGACCGCAAAACCAAATTCACGGGAGGACGCAAAAACACATTCCGCCAGACAAACGGCCAGGCCTCCTTCGGACGGATCAGCGGCGGAGGACACCAGGCCCTCATCGATGACGGAGATGATGAACTCCTGCACCCGCTTTTCATCATCGAGATCGATGATCGGCGGCAGGCCCCGTTCCGTTCCGTGAACCGTTCTCAGGTATTCCGATCCTCCCAGTTCCTCTCTGTTTTCGCCCAGAAGGAAAATGAGATCGCCCTCGCTTTTGAAACAAGTTGAAACGGCCCTATCGATCTTTTCGATGCGCCCCACGATGCCGAGAACCGGGGTGGGATGGATGGAGACTCCTTCCGTGTCGTTGTAGAAGCTTACGTTTCCGCCTGTTACCGGGATACCGAAAGCAAGGCAGGCTTCGCTGATCCCTTCAATGACCTCCATAAACTGCCACATGATGCCCGGTTTTTCCGGATTGCCGAAATTCAGGCAGTTGGTGACACCCAGAGGGCGAGCGCCGACACAGGCGAGATTGCGGCAGGCTTCGGCCACGGCGATCTTCCCCCCTGTCCTCGGATCGAGATAGCAGTAAAGGGAATTTCCGTCCAGCGTCATGGCCAGACCGCTCTCCGTGCCTTTCAGCCTCAACAGGGCGGTTCCGGCCCCGGGAAGAAAGACCGTGTTGGTCTGGACCATGTGGTCGTACTGACGGTAGATCCACTCCTTATCGGCGATGGTGGGCTGATCGAGCATTTGAAGGAGGACGGCGTTCAGATCCTCCGGCTGTTCGGGCAGGTCCAGCCGGGCCGTGTCCTCAAGGTAATCGGGCCTGCGGCTGGGACGGAGGTAGAGCGGACAGAGATTGACGATGGAATCCACCGGGATATCCACGACGGTTTCTCCGTGAAAACGGACCTTCAACCGGTCACCGTCCGTCACCCGACCGATCACGACGGCGTCGAGGTCCCATTTTGCGAATACATCCTGCACGTCCTTCACCTTGTCGTTGGAGGCGACCAGGAGCATCCGCTCCTGGGATTCGGACAGCATGATCTCGTAAGCCGTCATGCCCTCTTCCCGCTGCGGAACCCGGTCGAGATCGATCTCGATGCCTGAACCGGAATTGGAGGCCATCTCCGATGTGGAGCAGGTGAGACCGGCGGCCCCCATATCCTGGATGCCCACGATGAGATTTTGATCCATGATCTCGAGACAGGCTTCGAGAAGGAGTTTTTCCTTGAACGGATCGCCGACCTGAACGTTCGGACGCTTTTTTTCCGAATCTTCATCGAACTCGGCCGAAGCCATTGTGGCGCCGTGAATACCGTCCCGCCCCGTCTTGGAGCCGACATAGAGAACGGCGTTGCCCGGTCCTTCGGCCTTGGCGTAAAAAATCTTGTTTTTGTCTGCTATACCGAGGCAGAAGACGTTGACGAGAGGGTTGAGGGAATAGCTGGGATGGAAGTAGGTCTCTCCTCCGACGGTGGGGACTCCGATGGCGTTGCCGTATCCGGCGATCCCGGAGACCACGCCGTCCGTGATGGATCGGTTATGTGCATTCTCCAGAGGTCCGAACCGAAGGGAATCGAGGAGAGCGATAGGCCGGGCTCCCATGGTGAAGATATCCCGCAGGATGCCTCCCACGCCCGTCGCCGCCCCCTGGTACGGTTCGATGAATGATGGGTGGTTGTGGGATTCGATTTTGAAGACAGCGGCCAGTCCGTCGCCGATATCGATGATGCCGGCATTTTCCCCGGGTCCCTGTATGACATGCTCACCTTTCACCGGCAGCTTTTTCAGGTGCGCCTTGGAACTTTTGTAACTGCAGTGCTCCGACCACATCAGGGAAAAAATCCCCAGCTCGGTGATATTGGGTTCCTTTCCGATGAGCTCGATGATCCGCCGGTATTCCTCTTCCGTCAGGTTGTGTTCGCTCAGTATTTTTTTATCGATCATGATTCCACTTTTATTGAAGAGAGCCTGTTTTCAGATAATGGAAAACGGAATCGAAGACAACGCGGCCGTCCTCACTGCCCAGAATGGCTTCCGAGGCCCGTTCCGGGTGGGGCATCATTCCCAACACGTTTCCATCTTTGTTGATCAATCCAGCGATGTTTTCCATGGAGCCGTTGACGTTGGACTCATCCGTGATTTTCCCGTCCGTATCGCAGTAGCGGAAAACAATCCGGTTGTTTTGCTTCAGCTGGATGAGGGTGGCGGGATCGGTGTAATAATTCCCGTCAAAATGGGCGATGGGGATGTGCAGAATACGTCCTTTCTCTCCCCGGTTGGTGAAGGGGGTTGCTGTGTTCTCCAGGCTGAGGTGGACGTGCCGGCAGAGGAATTTCAGGTTTTTATTGCGCAGCATGGCTCCGGGGAGAAGGCCCAGCTCCAGCAAAACCTGAAAACCGTTGCAGATACCGAGGACCATCCCTCCTCTGTCGGCGAACTCCTGAAGCTCCTGCATGAGCGGTGAGAAGCGGGCGATGGCTCCGGAGCGGAGATAGTCGCCGTAGGAAAAGCCCCCGGGCAGGATGACCAGGTCGCAGTTATGCAGTGAATGATCCTTGTGCCAGAGAAAAACGGTGTCCCGCCCATAAACATTCTTCAAAACGTGATGGGTGTCAAAATCACAGTTGGAGCCGGGGAAAATGACAACTCCGCACTTCATGGACGTGTCTCGCCTTTCTCGTCCAGAATCTCCCATTCGAATTGTTCGATGATGGGATTGGCCAGGACCTTGCCCGCGATTTCCGGAATGAGGCGATTCACCTGCTCACGGGGGAGATCGTCGATATCCAGTTCAAACACCTTTCCCTGACGAAGGTTGCGAATGAATTCGTATCCCAGCGTGAGAAGGGAATTACGGACCGTCTGTCCCTGAGGGTCGAGAACACTTTCCTTGTAGGAAACAAGCACTCTAATTTTCATCGGTTAACACCCTGTCGAAGATCATGTCGATTTTGTCCAGATAAGGATCCATTGAAAAACAGGCCGTGATCTCTTCTTCGGTCAGATGACGGCGCATGGCGTCGTCGGCAAGAAGGAGGTCGATAAAGTTGCGGTTGCTCTCCCAGGTTTTGAGGCTGTTTGTCTGGACAATTTCATACGCCTCTTCCCGGGAAATGCCCTTTTCGGTCAGGGCCAACATCACGGCCTGTGAGAAAACAAGCCCCCGTGTCGCATCCACATTGGCCAACATCCGATCGGGCAGCACCCTCCAGTTGCAGATCACATCCACGGTTTCGGCCATGAGATAGTCGGTGATGATGAACGAATCCGGGAAAATAATCCTCTCGGCTGACGAGTGGGAAATGTCACGCTCGTGCCAGAGGGGTATGTTTTCGAGAGCGGTCTGCAGATTGGAGCGGACGATCCGGCTCAGCCCTGAGATGCGCTCCGCCCGGACCGGATTTTTTTTATGCGGCATGGAGGAGGAACCCTTCTGTCCTTTCGTGAAGGGTTCTTCCACTTCAAGCACTTCGGTTCTCTGGAGGTGGCGCAGTTCCACCGCGAATTTATCCAGGGAGGCGCAGATGAGGGCGAGGACGGAAATCACCTCGGCGTGCCTGTCACGCTGGAGAACCTGCGTGCTCACTCTGGCCGGCTTGAGGCCCAGCCTGGCCAGGGCGCGGGTTTCCACTTCGGGATTGAGGTGGATGTAGGTGCCGACGGAACCGGCGATGCGGCCGACCTCGATATTGGACTGAGCCGCATCCACCCGCTGTTTATGCCGCCGGATCTCCTCGTACCACACCAGAAGCTTGACGCCGAAGGTGATGGGTTCGGCGTGAACGCCGTGAGTGCGGCCGACGATAACGGTCTTTTTGTGTTTCAAAGCCTGGGTTTTGATGGTTTCGCTCAGCGTGTCGAGGTCCCGCCTGATTTTGCCCAGAGCCTCTTTTATTAGAAGGGAGAAAGCCGTATCCACCACATCGTACGAGGTCAATCCTTTATGTACGTATCGGGACAGATCCCCCACGGATTCGGACACCGATGTCAGGAAAGCGAGAACGTCGTGTTTGACAACGCGTTCGATGGCATCGATGCGTTCGACGGAGAAACCGGCTTTGGCCTTGATCTCTGCCAGCGCATCGTCCGGAATCTCTCCCAGTTCGTTCCAGGCTTCACAGACGGCCAGTTCCACATCCAGCCACTTCCGATACCTGTTTTCTTCCGTCCAGACCGCTCCCATTTCGGGGCGCGTGTATCGTTTGATCATATGAAAGAAAATCCTTTGATTGATTTGAATTTAAATCCTATCAGCAACCCGTAGGGTTGTCAATGAAACCACGTACCGATTCCTGCACGGCGCCATCAAGGAATGACATGATTAAAGAGGAGTTCTGTGGTATAATAATCAAAATCCTGTATGGATTGCGCTGACGGCTCGACCGCTCCGGAGTCATTCGGAACATTATCCGCCGGTCCGTAAACTGTGATTGGCATGGATTTTGCGTGAAAGTAATACTTGACAATATTTAAATATTTAGCTAGTATTGCGCTTGTAGATTTTTATGCTTTCTGTACAGAGGTGCTGTCACACAAAGGATTGTCTTTTACTTAACCTTGAGAGGATACCTCTCTTTTTAACACCCTCATTCTTCAGAATGCGATTGTTTTTTATGGCCCCAAGGAGGGGTATTTGCGCCAGCGTAGCTCAGTTGGTAGAGCGGCTGATTTGTAATCAGCGGGTCGGGGGTTCGAATCCCTTCGCTGGCTTTTGCCGAGCCAAAGTCGAATGCTTTCGGGCAGGTACCAAAGTGGCCAAATGGAGCGGGCTGTAAACCCGCTGGAGTTCTCCTTCGGAGGTTCGAATCCTCCCCTGCCCATTTTAAGCGGGAATAGCTCAGTTGGTAGAGCGTCGGCCTTCCAAGCCGACTGTCGCGGGTTCGAGTCCCGTTTCCCGCTCTTTTGGCGGTGAGCTGCCCACGTAGCTCAGTTGGTAGAGCACGTCCTTGGTAAGGACGGGGTCAGCAGTTCAAATCTGCTCGTGGGCTTATTGATATTTTATTTGACGAGGAGGTAAGGAATGGCAAAGGAAAAATTTGATCGATCGAAGCCGCATTTAAACGTAGGCACAATCGGACATGTGGACCACGGGAAGACCACGTTGACGGCAGCCATCACCAAGGTGTTGAGCAAAGCCGGGACGGGGA
>JAHIPL010000363.1 GCA_018894615.1 Acidobacteriota bacterium
CGGCAGCCTTCCGAACAGTGAGCCGTGCGGCGCAGTGTAAAACGTTTCATTTGAAACTCCTTTTATATTCTCCTTATTAATTTTATGGGTCATTCCCGGTCTTGTCAAGTGATCCCGTCCACTCCCGATTCCTATAGGATATTCCATCTCCGCCCGGCTGCCTCTGGACAGAATTCGGCAAGCCGTATATACTCACCTAAAAAATGGAGGGTCCGGCCATGAAAAAACGCGCCGTTTACATCTGTCTTCTGCTCGCTCTTCCGCTTCTTTGTTCAGGTCAGGGAGTTCAGTGGAGAGAAGAAATCATCACTCTTCCCACTTACTTGACAGGACCTGAAGATCCGTCGCCGCCGCTTTGGAATGAGCGGGTTTACCCCTATTCTCTGCAGACGGATGTCTCCAGAACCGTTGCCGACCGTCCTTACCGTGTGATCGTGCTGGAAAACGAATACATCCAGGTTCTCATCCTTCCCGAAATCGGAGGCCGCATTCTGGCCGCCCTCGATAAAACCAACGATAACTTTGATTTCATCTATTATAACCATGTCGTTAAACCGGGTCTGGTGGCCCTCCGCGGCGCCTGGCTTTCCGGCGGGATCGAGTGGAATTTCCCCACTCTTGGGCACACCGTCAATACCTTCTCTCCGGTCAATCACACCCTGATCCAACACAAAGACGGAAGCGTCTCCTGTGTCGTTGGAACGGAGGAATGGGTCAGGCGGATGCAGTGGACGGTGTTCATCACCCTGGAGCCGGGCCGCTCCTTTTTTAAAACAAAAATCCGACTGTTCAACAGGACTCGCACACACAATCAGGCCTACTTCTGGGCCAACGCCGCCACCCACGCCTGGGAAGATACTCGGGTGGTCTTTCCCCCTACATCCTACACCTATGCAGGCGGCCGAAGGGATCCTCAGCCCTGGCCCATCGCCTCGGGAATGGATGTCTCCTGGTATAAGAACACACCTCGTCCCTATGATTATTTCAGCGGCGCGCCGGGCGATTTCAATGGTTCCTACAACACAGACCAAAACAACGGCACGGTTCACTACGGGGACCGCTTCGAGAGTCCCGGGAAAAAATTCTGGACCTGGGGCACAGCCCCAGGGGGCATGATCTGGGAAGACCTCCTGACGGATACGGACGGCCAGTACATCGAAGTCCAGTCCGGAAGGCTTCTGACACAGGGTGACAGCTGGATATTTGAACCCCTCCTGGTGGAAGAGTGGACAGAGTGGTGGTATCCCCTGAAAAACATGGGAGGATTCGTCAAGGCGAATCCGGAGGCTGCGGTCAACCTGGACATCCGGGACGACCAGATCCAGGCCGCTCTGAACACAACCGGTTCCGTTGAAGGCGGGCTGCTGCGAATATTTCACGAAAACGAGGTTATTTTTTCAGAAGAGGTCTCCCTCAGCCCGGACAAAAGTTACAGGCGAACCATCCCGCACAAAAAAAAGCCGGGCGATTATATTCTGGAATGGGCGGATTCCGAAGACAGGCCGATCATCCGCTACTCCACGGAAAAACCGGATATTCCGGAACCGGTCCTGCAGCCCGACTACTCATCGGCAAAAAGTCCCGGCGCCGAGATCGAATACCTCAAGGGCTACTATTCTCTCAAACACTGGAACACCGAAGCCGCCATCGGCTTTTTTAAAAAAACCCTGTCCATTGACCCGGACCATATCAACGCCATGACCCAGCTGGGGATTCAATACTACAAGACCGGGCGCATAGAGGAGGCTCTCTCTCTTCTGAACGGCGTGCTTTGCAGGCAGGAGGATGAATACACCGCCCTCTATTACAGGGCGCTCGCCCAGTACAGCCATGGGATCACGGACAGAACAGCCGAGGACCTCCACATGGTCGGAAGGCGGGCCGCCTTTCGCCATGTCGCCCCGACCCTCCTGGCCGGTCTCGCCATGCGCGAAGGCCGAACCGACGAGGCGGCGGCGTTCCTGTCCAGGGCCTTAAAAACCAATCCCGACGACCTTAAATCCATGGCCCTTCTGGCGGCCCTCCACCGTCAGCGGGGCGATTCCGCCCAAGCGGAACAGATGGTCCAAAAGGCCCTGGATATCAACCCGCTGGCTCTGACCCCTCTTTTTGAACAATTTCTTCAGACAGGTCAGCGTCCCCCTTCCATCCGCCCGGATCAGCAGTATGACCTGGAAGCGGCTCTGGACTATCTGGATCTGTCCCTGATTGAGGACGCCGCCCGTATTCTCGAATCCGCACTCTCTCTGCATCCGGACAGGCCCTCTCCCATCCTTCTCTATCACCTGTATCACCTGTATGAGTCGCTTGGCCGTAAAGAGACGGCGGCGTCTTTTCTGAAAAAAGCGCAGGACTGCCCTCCAGATTATGTGTTCCCGTTCCGGCTCGAAACGGAGAAAGTGCTGAAGGCCGCCCTGATAAGTGATCCCTCCGACTGGAAAGCTCACTACTACCTCGGTAACCTCCTTGTATCCAAATTCCGCTGGGAAGAAGGATTAACACATTACAAACAGGCTGCCTCTTTTTCGCCGCCTCTGGCGGAACTGTACGGTTGTCTGGGCGATATCTCCAGCCGCAAACAGAACGACCCCTTAAAAGCGGAGGAACACTACAGGCGCGCCGTTTCCCTGGCTCCCGAACAGTACAGGTATTATCCCATTCTTGACGAGCTGCTCTTCATCAACGGAAAAACGGATGAGCGTGAACGCCTTTTTCGGGAGGCCCCGCCTGATGTCAAAAAAAACTTCACCGTGCTCCTTCAACAGGCCCAGTTTTATGTGGATGAGGAGCAGTTCGACCGCGCCCTCGACATTCTGCGTACTAACTCCTTTCTTCCCTGGGAGGGATGGACAGGGGCCCACGAAGTGTTTGTCCGAGCCCTTCTTCGCAAAGCCGAAACAAAATTCCGGGAGGGGAAGTATGAGGACGCCCTCGGGGCTCTCGAGGAAAGCCTGACCTATCCGGAGAACCTGGGAACGGGCCGCCCTCACCAGACAAGAACGATCCGAGAGCGCTATCTGATCGGGCTCTGTCTTC
>JAHIPL010000364.1 GCA_018894615.1 Acidobacteriota bacterium
GAGGCTTTGAAGGCCACGTTGATATCCCGCGTGAAGACAGCCGTCAGCAGCCCGAAGTCAACGGAATTCGCCTTGGCGATGGCCTCGTCCAGGTCATCGACGGGATAAAGATTGACGGTCGGACCAAACACCTCGTCATAATGAATGGTCGCCTTCTCCGGAACATTCTCCAGGACGGTCGGTTCAAGCAGGGCTCCTTTCCGTTTGCCGCCTGTCAGAACCGCCGCGCCCTTCTCCACCGCTTCTTCGATCCAGCGGACAACCCGTTTGGCTTCGCCTTCGGTGATCATGGGGCCCATGTCCGTGTCCTCCCTGAGCTTATCCCCGATTTTATAGGCGGCCGTCCGCCGGACAAAGGCATCTCTGAAGGCGGCGTAAACCTCCCTGTGAATATAAATGCGCTGAACCCCGATGCAGTTCTGTCCCGCGGCCCAGAAAGCGCCGGAGACACAGGACTCGACCGCCCAATCCAGATCGGCGTCCTTCCAGACGATGACGGGAGAGTTGGAGCCAAGCTCCATGCCTATCTTTTTTATTCCAGCCAGGTGGGCGATCCGTTTTCCAGCCTCCACTCCACCGGTGAAGGAAATCATTCGGGCCCGATCATCCTTGACCAGCAGATCGCCGATTTTCCCTCCATGGCCCGTGACCACCTGAAGAAGGAGGGGCGGCAGCCCCGCCTCCAGAAGCGCTTCGGCCAGCTTGATGGCGGACAGCGGTGTCACGGTCGCAGGCTTCAGCACAACGGCGTTGCCGGCGGCGATGGCAGGCCCCAGCTTGTGGGCGACCAGATTGAGAGGATCATTGAACGGGGTGATCGCCAGGACGATGCCGATCGGAAACCGGTAATAATATCCTTTTCTTTTTTCTCCGCCCGGAAAGGAATCGAAGGGAATGGTTTCACCCAGGATCCGCTTGGATTCCTCTGCGGACACGATGAGGGTGTTGACACAGCGGGAGGCCTCCTTGCGGGCTTCCCTGATGGTTTTGGATCCCTCTCTGGCGATGACAGTGGCAAATTCATCCAGCCGGCCGGATAAAAGATCCGCCGTTTTGAACAGGACCTGAGCCCGTTCATAAACGGTCATTTTTTTTGCGATTTCAAAGCCTCGTTTTGCGGCGCTGTAAGCCAGCTCCACATCTTCGGCTGAAGCGCTGGGCACGGTGTCTATGACGGAGTTGTCGAAAGGATCGATCACATCGATTCGCTCGTCCCGGTCGACCCATTCTCCATTCAGCAGCATTTTCATAAGGCACCTCCAATTTTCAGCAGATCGATGAGAAGGCTGTATCCTGTTTCCGTTCGTCCGGCGCCGGGGCCGACCACAGTGACATCGCCGAGTGTATCGGTGGTGATGGTCAGGGCGTTGGTGGCCCCCATAACCCCGGCCAGCGGATGAGTCAAATCCACTTCCTCGGGCTGAACGGAAGCCTTGACACCGCTGCCCTCCTTCCAGACTTTTCCGATAAGTTTATACCGTTTTCCCCTGTCTTTGGCTTTGGAGATTGCACCGGCCGTGATTTTTGTAATCCCTTCACAGAAATAATCGAAGGGATTCCCTGTGGCCCCAAAAACGACCCGGGCCAGGATGGTGACTTTGGCCAGCGCGTCCCAACCCAGAACATCGGCGTCCGGAACCGCTTCCGCATAACCGAGCTCCTGGGCTTTGTTCAGGGCGTCTCCATAGGACATCCCTTCCTCCATCCGCGTCAGGATGTAATTGGTCGTCCCGTTCAGAATGCCCTTGATTTCCCGGATATCGCTTCCGGCCAGTGTTTCCCGGAGAAGATTGAGGACGGGGGTCCCGCTCATGACGGTCCCCTCAAAAAGGAAACGGACGTTAGAAGTCGCGGCCCGGCCGGCCAGGTCCTGGTAAAAAAGCGCCAGAGGGCCCTTGTTCGTGGTCGTGACGTGCATCCCCCGTTCCATGGCGTTCCGGATATGGGACGTGGCCGGCTCTCCGGTTTTGATATCGGTGTAGGTCGCTTCGATAAGGACATCCGCTTCGGCTTCCCCAATCATTTCCAACGTGCCCTTCTTATATCCGTCACCGGGATAGCCGGCCAGCGACTGATTGTCCCGGACCGCGACAAGCGCCTTTTCCAGATCCAGGCCCGAAGGATTGTAAAGGCTGCCGAGTCTCGGATCAGCGATACCGGTCGTTGTGAAATCGATGCCGTATCGCTTCGACAGAAACGCCCCCTTTTCGACAAGCAGCTCCGCCAATCCCTGGCCGACAGTTCCGAACCCTGCAAACAATAAACGCATGTTATCCTCCCTGAAGATTGAAGTTGATCTATCTGATGATGGGTCTCACATCACTGGGACGGGCAGCCGAAACTACCCCGTGTCCATCCAATAGCACACATCGCTGTGGCTGTCAATAAGACGAACGGAAGACGAACGGAAGAACAACCGCTCACAATTCCCGTGAATTTTTTTCCCGCTTCCTTTATAATTAGGGAGAAGGACAGGCTATCGCCTCCTCCCGGCACATCCGGTTGCTGCCGACAGGGGCGGCGGCCGGGTCTTTCATTATTCCGACATCCAACTGGACGGAGAGGAACCATGACCGACGACACATCCTACAGCCCCGGTGTGCAGAAATACATAGAGGAGGCCAAAAAGAACATCGCCCGCCAGGAGGCCCACAGGGCCGTGATGAAAACGAAAAAATTCGACACCATCGCCGTACACGGACTTTACTCCGTCGAAGAGGCATTGAACAACAATCAGGGGGCCGTCATTGAACCCCTTTACCTCTCCGCATCCCAGGCCTACCGGGATTCCGATGAACTGGAGGCGGCGCTGGCCTATCTTATCCCCACCTGGTGTTACACCCGGATCGCCAATCCCAGCACCTATTATCTCGAGTGGGCATTGGCTCTGCTGGAAGGATACGGAACCGGCTGCGACACATCCTGCTGTGTGACCGCATCCGGGATGGCGGCGATCACATCAGCCGTGGATCCCTTTCTCATCAGACAGAAGGAAGGGGAACCGATGAATTTCGTGACGTCCGTTCAGGTTTACGGGGGTACCTACCAGTTGTTCTCCATTCGGAAAATGGCGGAGCAGGGTGTCGATGTGCGATGGGTGGCCCAACCGGAAAACATCGATGAGTGGAAGGAAAAAATCGACGAGAACACCCGATTTCTCTATGTCGAAGCGCCGAGCAATCCTCAGCAGTCCTTCTGCGATGTGAAGGCGGTCGCCGATCTGGCCCATTCCTGGGGAATCCCCTTCATCTTCGACGCCACCTGCGCCACGCCGGCACTTCTCCGTCCGATCGCCTACGGAGTGGACATCGTCATCCACTCGCTGACAAAATCGATCACATCGGGGGGACTTGCCATCGGCGGCTGTCTGACGAGCAGAAAACCGATCGTGACAAAGGTCAAAAACGATCATCCTCTTTTCAAAGAAAGTTTCGCCGAATACGTCAAATTCCTGCCATACAGGGATACCGGGCCGGCCGCATCTCCGGTCAACGCCATCTACGCCCTCAATGACCTGCGGCTTCTTCGGATCAAAATGGATCTCTTCAGCCGGAACTGCCATAAGGTGGCCGCGTTTCTGCAAAATCATTCACGGGTGTATCAGGTGGACTATCTCGGTCTTCCGGATTTTCATCTTCATTCCCTCGCCAAACGCTACATGAAGCTTGTGGATTCGAACGACGGCAGCGGCGGCGAAGTGAACCGCTACGGTCATCTCATGAGCTTTCGTGTGGACGGCCCTCCGGCCAACGCCCGAAAAGTCTTTGACGGTTTTGAGATGATCTTCCGGGCGACGGATCTGGGCCGGATCAAGAGTGTGGCCACCATCCCCGCCATCTCCACCCATCTGCAGCAGGGTGAAGAAGCCAGGAACATCGCGGATGTCCCCCCTCAGCTCATCCGGTTATGCGTGGGTGGGGAGGACCCGGACGACGTCATCACCGACGTCGATCAGGCTCTTAATAAGCTTTGAATATTTTGCGTCGTCCTCTTTCCCTTCCCGTTCTCTATTGAAATTTGAGGGATCTTTGTCTATCATAAAAGCTGATGGCACAAATACGCATCACCGGCAACCCGAATCTTCGGCTGGAAGGAAAAGTCCGCATTTCCGGCGCAAAAAACGCGGTCCTTCCCGCCATTGCCGCCTCCCTTCTGACCCGTGAAAAACTGCGGCTTAAGAATGTCCCCCTGGTCAAAGATGTGTACACCATTCTGACCCTGATGAAAGAGATGGGGGCGGAATACAGCATCCGCCGCAATTCCATCACCCTCCAATCCCGGGACATCCTGCATGAGGAGGCGTCCTATGAACTGGTACGCGCCATGCGGGCCTCTATTCTAGTTCTGGGCCCCCTTCTGGCCCGAAGGGGAAAAGCCATCGTCGCCCTGCCGGGCGGCTGCGCCATCGGGTCCCGCCCTATCGATCTGCACATTCACGGGCTGGAAAAAATGGGCGCCACCATCTCCCTCCAGCACGGGTACATTCAGGCCGAAGCGAAAAAGCTGCGGGGGACGGAGATACGATTCGAGAAAAAAACGGTTGGAGGAACGGAAAATCTGCTCATGGCAGCGGCTCTCGCCGAAGGGGAAACCGTTCTGAAGAACTGCTCCCTGGAACCGGAGGTCATCAATCTCTGCGACCTTCTCAAAAAGATGGGCGCCCGGATCGAAGGCATCGGCCAGGAAACCATCCGAGTCATGGGGGTGGCCGAACTCGGAGGCGCCACTCATGAAATCATACCAGACAGGATCGAGGCCGGGACATTTCTTGTGGCCGGCGCTCTGACGGGCGGAAACATCGTCCTGACCAAAACCCAACCAAAACATCTGACCTCGATTATCGACAAGCTGCGGCTGAGCGGTGCGGACATCAGCCTGATCAATTCCCAAACCATTCGGATCAGAGGGAGTGAAAACATTCGCCCCCAGGACATCACAACCTCTCCGTACCCCGGTTTCCCCACCGATATGCAGGCCCAGTTTTCCGTCCTCATGACACAGGCCCGGGGAACATCCATTATTACCGAGACCATTTTCGACCGACGGTTCTCACATATCAATGAACTGCTCCGTCTCGGCGCCAACATCGATGTTTCAGGAGACAAGGCGGTGGTCAAGGGAAAAACCCCTCTGTCCGGCGCCGAGGTTCTGGCGACCGACCTCCGGGCATCCGCCTCCCTGGTGCTGGCCGGGTTGATCGCATCGGGCGAAACGGTCATCAACGACGCCGAACATCTGGAGCGGGGATACGAGGGCATGGAGGAAAAAATGCAGGCTCTTGGGGCCATCATCGAGCTGTCCCATTAAGAAGAACGGCCCGGAACCTGTTTTTTTGTGAACAACAATGAAAGACTGCATCTTCTGTAAAATAATTCAAAAGGACATCCCGGCCCGGATCGTGTATGAAGATGATTTGATCATCGCCTTTGACGACATCAATCCCCAGGCTCCCATTCACACACTGATCATTCCAAAGGTTCATTATACATCCCTGAACGATATTCCTTTGGAGCGACTTGACCTGCTCGGGCACATCATGGACAAAATCCGTGAAGTGGCGGCCATCAAGGGCATCGCGGAAACCGGGTACAGGACCGTTCTCAACACGGGCGGTGATTCCGGTCAGGATGTGTTTCATATTCATTTTCACGTGCTCGGAGGCCGGCGCATGACCTGGCCCCCGGGATGATCGCGGATCATCCGGGGAAATAAAGAATCTAAACCCTATATGAGGAGGTTGGCATGAACATCACCTGGCTGGGCCATGCAGCGATTAAGATCGAAGGGTCTAAAATTGTCTATATCGATCCATTCCTGACCGGGAACCCCAACGCATCGATGGCGGCCGAACAGATTCAGAAGGCGGACATTGTGATTGTCACCCATGATCACGGCGATCATTTGGGAGATGCCTTCCCCATCTGTAAAAGGACGGGAGCGACGCTTGTCGCCATGCATGAAATCGCGGTTGACGCCGCCGCACAGGGTCTCTGTGCCGAAGGCATGAATATCGGCGGAACGGTCGAAGTGTCCGGAGTGAAGGTCCACATGGTGACCGCCCTTCATTCATCCGACCGGGGGGATCCGGCCGGAGTGGTTGTCGAACTGGACGGGAAAACCCTTTATCACGCCGGCGACACCGGATTGACATACGACATGAAGATCATCGGTGAGTTTTTTCACCCCGACCTCAGTTTCCTTCCCATCGGAGACAGATACACCATGGGAATCCATTCGGCGGTCAAAGCGGTGGAATTCACCCGGACAAAAAAAGTCATTCCCGTTCACTACGGCACATTTCCTCTCATTGCGACCGATCCCGAGGCGTTCAAATCCCTGGTCGGAGACAGGGCGGACGTTATCGTCCTCAGGCCCGGCGAGTCCACCTCCCTCTAGTCCATGCCCCATCTGATCGACGGAAACAACCTGATCGGATTCACCGATCCGGACAATCTGAACACCCCGCGCGGCCGCACCCATCTGATTGGAAAAATTCAGATATTTCAGGCCGTCACGCACAAAAAGGTTCTTCTCGTCTTTGACGGCCCCCCCGATCCGGAGTCGGACCGGTTGAGTTCTCTCTCGCCGTCCATGAGGATCTTTTTCCCGAGGCCGGATCAAACCGCCGATTCCGTGCTCATGGGTTTGATCCGCCGCAGTAAAGAAAAACGTGGATTTTTTGTCGTGACATCCGATCGGGAATTGAAGGAATTTGCCGAAGAACATAAAAAACAAGTGGTCAGCTGCCGCCGCTTCAGCAGAGAACTCAAGGACGCGATTCGCGCTTACCGCCACATATCCGCCAAACAAAAGGAAGAAAAGGACCTGACCAGGCTGGAACTCGATCACTGGATGGAACTGTTCAAATGAGTGAAAACGCCGTCTCTTTCCTGGGTACGGGAAAGGTTGGAACCATCCTGGCAAGGGCGCTGGTCCGGCGCGGATATCCCATCGGCGGACTGTACTCACGCTGCCCTTCATCGGCTCAGGAGAGCCGGCGGCTTATCGGGGAGGGGAAGGTCTTCAGCCGGCCGGAGGATGCGGCGGAACAGGGGAACATCGTCTTTCTTACAGTGGCCGATGACGCCATTGCCCCGGTTGCTGCGGAACTGGCCGGAGCCCGGCTTTCATGGAACGACCGGATCGTTTTTCACTGCAGCGGGCTGCTCTCATCCTCCATTCTCGAGCCCTTGGAACAAAGAGGGGCGCTGACCGCATCCCTGCATCCCGTTCAATCCTTCGTTCACAAAAACCAGAATCTGAGCGCCCTCGAAAATATTTTCTACGGATTGGAAGGCCATCCCCGTGCGGTGGAGACGGCCCGGGAAATCGTCGACCGGCTCCGGGGCACCGCATTCGACCTGAGCGGGGTGAACAGACCGGCTTATCATGCGGCCTGCAGCCTGTCCTCCAATTTTTTTGTAACCCTTCTTGAGACGGCAGCGGGGATACTGGAATCGAACGGTTTTTCACCGGAACTCAGCATCAAAATCCTGACTCCTCTTATGCAAGGAACTTTACAGAATGTAAATATATTTGGTGCCGCGGCCTCACTTTCAGGCCCTCTGGTCAGGGGGGATATTATCAGTGTTCGAGCGCATTTGAAGGCCCTGAAAAAGGTCGACGGAACAGCGGAAAGTTTTTACAGACAACTCGCTCTCCACTCCCTTGAAACACTTGAGAAAGCGAAAAACCTTCCTCCGAAAACGATCAGGGCCCTGAAGAATCTGCTGGAAGATAAATAACTTCTTCCTCCAATTCAACGCCGAACCGCTTCCTGACCCGTTCTTTCAGTTCCTCCGCCAACGCCCGCACATCCGCCGCCGTGGCGTGACCTGTGTTGACGATAAAGTTGGCATGGATGGGACTGACGGAAGCGCCGCCGTGCTTTAATTCTTTCGCGCCCGCTTTTTCGAGAAGAACAGCGGCCGCTGCCTGTTTCCGGGGAGGGAAGGGATTCTTGAAATAACTCCCGGCGCTGGCGACGGTGTAGGGAGGATGCTTCTTTTCGCGACCGGCGATATGTTCGCTCATGGTTCTTCGCATGACCTCCGGGTCTCCCTCTTTCAGCCTGAATCGGGCTTCCAGAAGAATATCACCCGATCGCTTCAGGAGGCTGTCCCGATAGGAAAACTCCATCTCCTCCGCCGGCCGCGTCAATGTGCGCCCGGAAATCGAAAGGAGACGGACATCGAACAGGAAAGAACCGATACATTGTCCGAAAGCCCCGGCGTTTCCATAAACCGCCCCGCCCACCGTTCCGGGAATTCCCGCCAGAAATTCCAGTCCCTGCCGTTTTTTCTCCACACAGAATTGAAGGAATTCCTTCAACGTGGAACCTGACTGAACGGCCAGAACGTCGTCCTCACAGAGGCGGATCTCTTTGATGCCGTTTTTAATGACCAGCCCTCGGAAACCCCTGTCGTCGAAGAGGAGATTGGTGCCGCCGCCGATCACGTGATACGGAACGCCTTCCCGTCGGGCGAGCGCAAGAGCTCGAACCAATTCCTCCGTTTTCCGCGCTTCAAAAAAATAGTCGGCCGGACCTCCGATCTGAAAGCTGGAATGCCGGGCCAGGGACACACCGGTTTGCAGCGGCTGTCCGACGGCACGAAGAAAATGGGAGGAAAAGGACGAAACATCGGCACACATACCAGGATTGTAGTACAGATTCCTCGCCTGAGCAAGAATGATCCCTTTATTAATTGGCACAATTATTGCACTATACGCACTGATATAATTTGCCCTTCAGCCCGTCCTTTTATTGACATTCCCAAATAGTCGGGCTAAAATGCAAAAAATTTGAACACGAGGTCGAACAATGAAAAAGACTCTGATACTGGGGATAGCCCTCCTTCTCGCGACAAGCGGCTTTTTGACCGGCCAGGCGGTTGAAGCTGACCAGGCTTATATTCAAGCGGTCACAGCCAAAGATCTCAATCAGCAGGTTTCCATGTTGAAAGATTACCTGAACAAGTATGCCGGACAGGCAACCAAATATGAAAATTTTGTCTATGCGACGCTCTGCACCGCCCAGGTCGCTTCCATCACGGCGGAAGAGCGAATTCAATACGGCGAGAAAGCGCTCTCGCTCGGCGGCCTGGACGACCTGATGACCTATCAGGTGAATATGATCGTGGCTGCCATGCTGGTCCAGAAAGGTCAGACCCTGGACAAGGCCAAGGGATATGCCAACAAGTCCATACAGATTGCCAAAACAGCCAAAACCAAGGAATCCGAACGGGACAACACCGCGCGGTGGGACCAGATGATCGGCGCAGGAAATTACACCCTGGGTCAGGTGCTTGAAAAAGCCAATGACGCCGGCGGAGCCGTCAGCGCCTACATCA
>JAHIPL010000365.1 GCA_018894615.1 Acidobacteriota bacterium
CCGGCCCCGAAAAACGCCTGGCGCATTCCTCTTGTTGCCGTTCTTATCATTTTGACGTTTGTCTCCGGCATCATCTCGAAGCTTAACAAGCCGACCAATGAAATTGTCGACCTCTGGATCGACGGAGGTAAAATTACATTCGTCAACGATCGCTACCAGCCGGTCGGAGAATTCGAGACGGGCATTCCTCGTTTAATAGACGAGAATTATTACAAATCCAGGATGCATTCCCGCAATCCTGACATGACGGATGGTCCGCTCCCTATCATCCATCTTAGTAAAACGAACAATGCCGGTCCTCAGGATGTTCTGCTTGTTGTCGGTCCCTTATATGACAGATCAAGAACACTTTGTTTGCTTGATGGCGGGAGTTTTAAACGCTGGCGCTTGGATTTTGGGGAGGATGTGGGGCGGCCGTTTGGAATCGATCCGGACAGGCTCTGGATCACCGGTTTCTGCTGTGATGATGTCAACGGCGACGGGCGAATGGACATCATCGTCCTGCTCAATGATAGGGAACAGTCCCTCTGTCAGGTCAGTGTTTTGGACTATGCCACCGGGGACTCCCTCGCTGCATTTGTCCACCCCGGCGCGATCAATGACTGCCTGACTTGGGATTTGGATGGAGACGGGCAAAAAGAGGTCCTGTTGGCAGGATTGAACGTGGACACAAATCAGGCCTTTGCCGCCATTATGGATTTCAACGGCCTCCACTCCGCCGATGAGCCCGACCCGTCCGCTGATCAAAACAGTGAAATCTTTCAGAGCCGGTTTCTCGAGATCTATGCGCTTTTTCCTCAAAATCGTTTCACGGATTATATCAAGCAGTACAATAAAATTCTCGAGATCGAGGTCAAAGATGAGGGGAATCCGCAAATCGTTTTTCGAGGGAATTCCATTCTTTCTTGTACATCGGATTTGACCCTTCAATCCATTCAATATGATCTCAGAACCCGGATGGAACACCCCAAACTTGTTCGGCAGGGACTTGTGGGGGACAACCTCCGGGAGATTATCGACGCGGAGCTGGCCGAGGGCGTTTTGTACTATGAAGGCGGTGAGTGGGTTCGACGTCCGGCCTGAATCGATTGTCAGAAGGGAACATTGCCCGGGGTTACGGCGCCGGTTGGACTTTTTTCTGCGGATGAGCCGCCAGGCTGCTCGCTTTTAATTTCGGGCCGCAGCAGCCATGTGTGGGAAGTAGCGATCATCTTGGCCAATTGGGCGCTGATCTGTCCGTAGTCGTTTTCCAGTTTCACTCTTTCTTCAAGTTTGAGGTAGCCGCAACGCTCCGCCATTTCAAGCCAGAACTGTGTCTCGTTGGCGGCGCTTTCGGCGATGCTCAACTTGGCGATGAACGGTGTTTTATAGCGGCGGCGGCCCCATGCGGTAGCGATGGCGGCGCCCACCGCGCGTGAGGCGGCCAGCAGCGGTTCGGTAAGGGTTTGAGTTTCCTCCTCCGGAATGGCGCGGGCGGTGCAGTGGACGGTCACGGCGGCTTCGACGGCATTCCGGTAGACAATGAGTTCGGTGTAGTGTTGAATTGTTTGTGTCATAGTAATTGTAATGACGTGCGGCGGCCGGGATTTTCTCATTGGGGCGGAATTTTATAGATTTTTCAGGGAACAGCGTGAAGTCTATTCCTTGATCCGGATGTTTTTGAGGCCGTTTTTTTCGATTTCGCTGAAATATTTTTCCTCGAAGGTATGGACTTTTTCCGACTGTTCCTGAGGATTCATGGCGGCGGCCTCTTTTTCCCCGATGGTTTGGAGCATGTCACGCCAGGAGAGACGGTCGATGAGCTGGAGCCAGAAGGAATGGTCTTCGAAGGCTTCGATGTGTTCGCCCATTTCATCCTCGAAATCTTGGCTGGGAAAATGCAGTTTGAGTTCTTCGTCGTATTCGATGTCGGGCTGCTCCAGTTCGCCGGCCAGGTCAAAGAGCTCATCGGTCGTTTGCTCATATTCGTCGAGACGGTCGTCCTCCCTGAAACCATTGACGATGTAATTGCCGAGATAGGCCAGCTTCAACAGCGTCTGAAACTTCTCTTCCGTCAGATTCATTTTTATGGACATGTCTCTCTCCTCGTTTTGGGGTCAGGTCTGCACATTCCACATTTAATTACCGAAAAAACGACAATACTTACCTTCTTCATCTTTGGTGTTCCAGAAAATGTTATATGTCAAGGCCTGGCCCCTAATATATCATAATCAGTCAGCTTCCCCTAAAAATAATGTGGAATGTGCAGACCTGAGGGACGGCACTCAAAAAGGAAAAGTTTGCGTTCGTGGGGAGCGAATATCAGGGAGAGGGAGTTGTCGGAAAGGGTAAAAGAGCCGGTGCCGAATAGATCAAAAGCCCTGGTGAAGGATCGGCCGTCTTTTGCCTCAAGATGGAATCGACCGGAAACGGTTTGGGGCAGGGTGTTGACGGCGATTAGAAAAACCGGTGAGGGGGGATTTTGGGCGGGGCTGATTGAAACGGAGTGCTCGAGCGAATCGAGCACCTCGTTGAACCGGGCGGCGCGCCGACGGGAAAAAAAATCACGGCTGAAAAAAAGATGCCTGTCCCCATTTTTGAGGAGGGCGTGGAGGGCGGGATGGCCCCATGCGTCCCTGGCCGGGCTGTCGATCGTCAGGGTCACTTCGGCGCTCGGCGCGGTGAGTACGGGGGTGATGTCGCGCAGCTCCCGAACGACGTCGGGAATATCCCGCCACAGCCTCCGGTGCTCGGCATCATAAAAATTCCCGCCGTTGTAGGTGTAGAAAAAGAGCCCTGTGGCACCGTGGCAGATGGAGAGATAACAGAGGGTTTGAACCTCCTTAACCGTGGGCATGCGGGCTTTGCCGGTGGCGCGTGCCTGAGGCGAAAAGCGTCCCCAGTCAAAGGCCTGGATGACGCTCCAGGATCCTTTTGTGGAATCACCCTCGATGGCGGCGGCGACGGTGTCCAGGCTTTCGCTCAACCAGGTGAAGGGATTAAAGGGGACGGGGTACTGGTCGGACATAAAAACGTCCACGGCCGGGGCGTAATCGGGCGAACGCCAGGCGCTGGCCAGGGCGATGGCCCCGGGCTGAAGAAGGCCGGCCGCCCGAAGGACGTCCCTTTGATCCCGGATGGTTTTGGGTGAAATGCTGCGGCCCTCCGGTTCGTCGTCCAGGTACCAGCCGAGAACGGCGTCTGACTGCAGGAGACGGCGGTCATCGGGAGCGAGACCATCCAAAATGTCTCGATCGAGAAAAGACCGTCGAAATGAGACAAGGGGCCGGATGCCGTGACCGAAGGCGGTTCGAACGAGGGAGACAAGGTCCTGTGCATCGGGGGCGGACATAACAGCCGCGTTTAATCCCATGGAGGCCAACGCGGGCAGACTTTCTGCAGGTGCGCCGTAGGTGCCGATGGGGAAATAATCGGGGTCATGAAATCGGGGGGGGATGTCGGCCGACATCAACTCCTCATCGGCTCTTCCGGCAGAGGGATGGACCTTTTTTGCCCCCTGAATGGAGAATCGACCGCGTTCGGATAGGGCCGCCTGCCTGCCGTTGAAGCGCACTTCAAGCCTCCAGTACCAACGCCCTTCATTCAGCGTGTTGGGAATCAGAAGCTCCCGATACCGGTTATCCGTATCGAAATGGACCGTTTGATCGCCGGGAAAATCCCTGGATCTTGAAAGGAGGAGTCTTATTCCGAGCATCCGGTCCGTCTCGGGCATGTCCCAGGCGAAACGGATAAACGTTTCCTTTTCACGGCTTCCCGGCAGGGGGGCTTCCGGTAGAATGGTCAGTGCCTGCAGGCGAATGCCGCTCAGCTGGAAGCAGTACCTGTCCTTCGGGAGGTGAATGGCGAGGGCCGGCCTGTCCGACGGCACTTCCTCCGGGGCTTCGAGGACGAGGGAGAGGAGTTGTGTTTTCCCCTGCGCCCAGAAATCGTTCATGATGCGCGCTTGTCCGCAGAACCGCACCTCGGGGTAAACACCCACCACATTGTAAGTTCGGAAAAATTCAGCTGAAAACAGATAAAAGGAAGCCGGCCGAACGAATTTCAGCGGGAAAACCAGATCAAAACCCTGCTCGGGAGCGTACTCGGCGTTGAGGGTGATAGGGATATCCTTTTCGAAGCGGAAAAGGATCGGTTCCCCCGCCCCTCCGTTTGAAGCCGGTGCGGCGTAACCGCTTTGAACAAGTTCGGGAAAGCGGTTGTTTTTGGGAAACGGGTTGTCAGATCGGCAGCCGGTGGAGGCCGCGGTCAGTATCCCAAATAAAACGATTGCCTGTCCCCATTTATTTAAATGTGATTTCAATGGATCCTCCTTCGTTGTGTGATTATAAATCAGGAGGCGGCAAAAAAATATCGACAAAAAAAATATTTTTGAAAAAAAGATGCCTGTCCCCAATTATTTGTTAAGATAGGACAGTTATGCTGGATTTTTTGCGGACGACGGATGCCTACCGCCACCTGATCAAGGACATTCGGACAGGCGGCCGCGGTATTCGTCTGTCCGGCATCATCGAGCCCGCCAAACCCTATGTCCTGGCCTTCCTGGCTCTCGAAACGGGCCGCCCCCTCGTCTTTATCCGCCCGTCCACCGCGTCCCTCGACGGCTTCGCCGAGCAGTGCCGGCTCTACCTCGACCTTCTCACCCCGAAGCTCTCCCCGAACCGGGCCGAAAACGGGGCAAACAGGTCTGCCGCCGTCCCCTCCGTCCGAGTCCTTCGAGCCCTTTCTGAAAGCCCCTACCGGGACATCCCACCTTCGCTGGAAACCGCCTCCTCCCGCCTCGACTATCTTTTCCACCTCCTTCACAATCCCCCGGCCCTGACCGTCACCACTCCCGCCGGCCTCCTCAAGCGTCTCCCCTCCCCCTCCGAACTCAGAGTGTCCTATGTGGAACTTTCCGGGGGGGATGTCTACGACCGCGACCGCCTTCTCGCCATTCTGGCCGAATACGGGTACAGCCGGCAGGACCTGGTTAACAGCCCCGGTGAGTACGCCTGGCGCGGCGGCATCGTCGACGTTTTTTCGCCCTGGGAGGAACGCCCTTTTCGTCTGGAGTTCCGCGGCGACCGGGTGGGATCCCTCCGCGTTTTCGATCCTTCGTCTCAGCGCACGCAGAGCCACCTCGATGCCGTCCTTGTGCCGTCTCTGCAGGAGTTTCCCAACAATCCCCTCTTTCATGCGGAGTGGGGAAAAAAGGCCCTCCAGACCGCTCACCGCACGTTCCTCCGTGATATCGAATCCAAAATGGAATGCCTGCGCTCGGGTGAGGGATTCCCCACTTTCGCCTACAACGCCCTTCTCCTCCCCGACTATTTCACCTCCTTTGACTCCTACCTCGAGGACCCCCTCTACATCTGCGATGATGCGGAAACCACGGCCGCCGACTGGGAGGACACCCTTTCCGATCATCGCGAGCAGTTTCAGGAACTTCAGGACCAACGCATCTTCGCTCTCCCCCCGGACGACATGTTTGTGCTGCCCCTCTGGGAAAAAATTCAACAATCGGCCGTCCGCCTGACCGAGTTGGAAGGAGCGGACATCCCCTTCGACTTCGTTTCCGTTTCCCGCTTCAACAACCGGATCCCCTTCTTTATCGAAACCCTCCGGAAGCAGAAGGAAAACAGTGACGTCTGCTCCATTTTCCTTGCCCGTGACGGCATGCGCCGCAAACTGTCCGCCCTCCTGGCCGAGGAGCACATCCCTCATGCCGCCGTGGATGATCCCTTCGCTTTTCCCGCAGACGGCGCCGTTCACCTTCTCCTCGGCGGTTTCAGGCAGGGATGGAGCTTTCCCTCTGCAAAATACGTCCTCTACGCCGAGCCGGACATCTTTACCGAGGAGCGCGTGCTTGTCCGGCGAAGCCGTATCCGGCCCTTCACCTCCCACTTTCAGGACCTCCAGGCCGGCGACTACATCGTTCATACCGACTACGGCATCGGCCTCTTCAAGGGACTGGTCAAGATGCCGGTGGACGGGCACGAGCAGGAGTTCATGCAGCTTGTCTACGCGGACGACGATAAACTCTTTGTCCCGGTCGAGGACATGAATCTCATTCAGAAATATGCCCAAGTGGGAACGACCGAGCCCGTACTCAATAAGCTGGGCACGCCGCAGTGGGAAAAAACCAAGGCCAAAACCAAGAAGGCCGTCCAGGAACTGGCCCGCGAACTGCTCGAGCTCTACGCCCGAAGAAAAGCGCTGTCCGGCCACTCCTTCTCCTCAGGGGGGATGTGGTATGAGGACTTTGAAAAGACATTCGAGTTCGATGAAACCGAAGATCAGCTGACGGCCATCGGGGAGATCAGCGCCGACATGGAATCGCACTCTCCCATGGACCGCCTCCTCGTGGGTGACGTCGGCTACGGCAAGACCGAAGTGGCCATGCGGGCGGCCTTTCGGGCTGTTATGGACGGGCGCCAGGTGGCCGTCCTCTGCCCAACCACCGTCCTCGCCAGCCAGCACCTCAAGACGTTCCGGCGGCGCATGGTGCTCCATCCCCTCCGCATCGAAGGCCTCACCCGCCTTCAGACAAGAGCGAGGCAGACCAAAATCGTAGAGGACACCCGCAGCGGACAGGTGGACATCCTGATCGGCACCCATCGCATCCTCTCGGCCGACATCGGTTTCAGGAACCTTGGCCTGCTGGTCGTGGATGAGGAACAGCGGTTCGGTGTTAAACATAAAGAACGTCTGAAGCAGATGAAAGCCAACATCGATGTCCTCACGCTGACCGCCACCCCTATCCCCCGCACGCTCAACATGTCGCTTTCGGGGCTTCGGGACATCAGCCTGATCGAAACACCTCCCAAGGACCGGCTGGCCATCCACACGGTGGTCACAACCTTTGATCAGAAGCTCATCACCAGGGCCGTCCGCAGCGAGCTGGGGAGGGGTGGTCAGGTGTATTTCATTCACAACAAGGTGGACGACATCGCCTCTATCGCCCAAAAAATCAGCGAATGGGTTCCTGAGGCCAACCCCATCGTCGTCCACGGCCAAATGTCGGGGGCCGAACTCGAAAAGCGCATGCTGGCCTTCATCCGCCGGGACTACAATATGCTGGTCTCGACAACCATCATCGAGAACGGGATCGACATTCCCCTCGTCAACACCCTCATCGTCAATCGGGCCGACCGGTTCGGCCTGGCCCAACTCTATCAGCTCCGAGGGCGGGTGGGGCGCTCTTCCCGACAGGCGGCCGCCTATTTTCTTGTGCCGCCTTTCAACGAACTCTCGCCTCTGGCCAAACTGCGCCTCAAGGCCCTCAAGGAGTTTTCCGCCCTCGGGTCCGGCTTTCGACTGGCGGCAAAGGACCTTGAAATCCGGGGTGCCGGTCATTTTCTCGGCGCCAGGCAGCACGGCACCATGGAGGCCGTGGGATATGACTACTACATGCAGCTTCTCGAACGCACGGTGAAGGAGCTCAAGGGCGAGGCGGAAGAAGAGATCAAAACACGGATCAACCTCAAGGTGGACATCAAGATCCCCGAGGACTACCTGCCTCAAATCAACCTCCGGCTCAACCTCTATAAACGGGTATCATCGGCCGAGAATATGGAGGACATCGGGCGCGTTCACGCCGAGGTCGAGGACCGCTACGGCCCCCTTCCTTCAGGCGTTAAGAACCTCCTGCGCTACGGCATCGTCCGGTTCCTGGCGGGCCGCCTCAAGATCCGGGGCATCGACCGCATCGGTTCCCGCCTCGTCTTCGATTTTTATCCCCAGTCAAGGGCCGATCTCAGCCGACTGCCGGACCTCCTTCAAAAATACCGCGGAACGATGACGCCGCAGGGGGTGATGAGCCTGAATCTAAGCGGCACGGGTGAGGCCAACATCCTGGATGAAACCATCTTCATCTTGAAGGAGTTATCCGATATGTAATATAATCAGCACGCGGAAGCTCCACTGATGGGCCGGAACAACGAAAAAGCGAAAAACACGGAAAATGGCGATGGCAGAAAATAAAATATGGGTCAGGATTTGTTTTTCCGTGTTGGTGTTTCTTGTTGTCGTCTGGGGCTGCAACCGTGCCGACCGCGCGGATTATCTCCAGGGCGAAGAAACCGAACAGGCCGTTCTTCAGCTGAATAATCCGAATAAGCTGAACCTGAACATCCTCGAGATCGGAGATGTCCGATACACAAACGCCGATTTTGTCCACTACCTCACCGTTCTTGCCGGTGCCGATGCAGCGGCCCTTGAAGAGGAATCCGTCAGCCGGTTGTACGATGATTTTTGTGACGAAAAAGTCCTTCTGGCCGGGGCCTCCCGCGAGGGGCTTGAGCTGACCGAAGAGGAAAAGCACGATTACCTCGACCGCCTGCAGCGGGACATCCCTCCGGAAGAGGCGGTGCTGCTCGATAACCCGCGCAGCCGGCAGGTGTTTTTTGACAGGCTTCTGGTCGAGAAGCACCAGTCCGGTCTCTCCAAAGATATTAAAATCACCTCAAAGGAAATCGCCGACTATTTCGCGTCCAACAAGCGGGAATTTCTTCGCTCTTCCCGGGTGCGCGTTTCTCAGATCCTCATCAAAACCGACCATGAGGCGGTGGAGATCCTGCACAAGGTGCGGGGTGCCGATGAAGAAACCTTCCGCCGTTTCGCCCGCGAGTTCTCCATCGGTCCTGAAGCGGGCCGGGGTGGGGACATGGGGTTCTTTGAAATGAATCAGCTCCCCTACGAAATGGAGAAGGTGATCTTTTCTCTTCAGACGGGTCAGGTGAGCGATGTGTTCGCTTCGGTGTACGGCCATCACATCTTCCGCCTGGACGAACGGCTTGAAGCCAAACTCATGACTGAAGAGGAAGCTGCCGCCGGCATTCGCGCCCGGATTGTTGACCGCAAACGCGAGGAAGTCCTGTCAGCCTATCTGAACGAACTCAGACAGAATCTGGAGTGGAAAACCCAAGTCGAGAATCTCCCATTTACCTACCGAAGGAAATCCAATGAATAGATTGAAAAAAACGAAAACCGCCTCCATCCTTGCGATCTGCCTGCTGCTGACCGCCGGGACCTTCATGTCCGGCCAGAAAACGGTGGAAGCCATTGTGGTCGTTGTGAACCAGGACATCATCACCCTGTCCCAGTACAAGGCCATCTACGACGCCACCCATGCGGCGCTGCAGGCGTCGGTTCCCCCCGAGGAATTTCAGGATGTCTGGCAGATACGTAAAAAACAACTCATGGACACCATTATCACCAATTCTCTTCTGCTGCAGGAGGCCCGCAAAATGGGACTCAATGTTTCTGAGCAGATGCGAATGACCATCGACCGCATCAAGGAGGAGAACAACCTGGAGACGGATGGCGACCTGATCCGCGCGCTGCAGCAGCAGGGCATGACCTATGATCAGTTCCGCAAACAGCTTGAAGAGGACATGCTGCGGCAGGCTCTCGTCTACAGCGAGGTGGACCGCATTATCGTCATCGATGACTCCGACTATGTCGACTACTACAAAAAACATCCCGAGGAATTCGTCGAACCGGCCGTCTATCAGATTCGCGCCATCTACATCTCGGGCGGTACTCTTTCAGAGGAGGGGTTGAATTCCAAAAAGAGCGAAATCGATGCGCGGCTGGCCGCCGGTGAGGTTTTTGCGACCGTGGCAGGGGAAATGACTGAAGGCCCGGGCAAGGAGAACGGCGGGGATCTGGGCACGCTCAAATCGGGAGAAATGGCCAAGGAACTGGAGGATGCGGTCAGAGATCTCGAGGCGGGGCAGACAGCCGCCTGGCTGGAATTCCGGGAGGGCTGGTGGCGCCTCTACCTTGAGGAAATAACCCCGAATCAGTTGAAATCATTCGAGGACTCCCGCCAGGCTATCGAGCAGAAACTGATGGCGCAGCAGCGGGATATCAAGCTCGAAGAGTACATGATCAAGCTGAAGGAGAGAAGCTACATCAAGATACTTGTCCCCAATCCCGAAGATCTCTTCTAATCTGACCTATTCATAAAAAAAATCAGGGGAGCATGACGGCGGCGGCGATGACCGTTGTCCAGAACCCTTTTTTCCCGTGGGAGGTCTGGGTGATGTTCTGCGTTTTGACGATGATGTCGTCGGAAAACTCATAGACGCTTTTTTCGTCGTTCCAGATCTGCTCGAGATCGAAGTCCTTCCCCATGGTGGTGGCCAGCATGTAGGCGGCCAGGTCCTCGGCATACTGTCCCGCTTCCTTTTCATCCTGTCCGAAGCTGTGGTGCTCGGAGAGGTAGCCGTACTGTTTTGGGTCACTCGGTTGGGCCAGCCCTACGGACGCCGTCACCAGGCGGTGCCCTTCGTCCGTCGCATTTTCGCTCATGACCAGGTATGTGATCTGGCCGGGATTGAGCTGCTTGAGGCCCTCTTCCCTGGGAATCAGGAGGCAGGAGGGAGGGAAAATGCTGGAGACCTTGACCAGGTTGAAGGGGGCGATACCGGCCTCGCGAAGGGCCAGTTCAAGAGAGGCCAGTTTTTCCTTGTGCTGGCCGTGCCCCCGGGTCAAAAACACTTTTGCGGGGATGATCATGCTCATTTGATGCCGACCGGCGCGGGTTCTTCAAAATCGATGGTTCTGGAGACGATGTATTTACCCATCAGTACAAAATGCGAGCCCCTTGAGGTGGCGAACAGTTCACATTCAGCCACTCTCCAGGCGGGATTGTTCTCAAAATGAGTCTTGGAGGAGCCCTCAACGCCGTAGTTGCTCTTCAGCAGGATTTTATCGCTTTTTTCACCCGGAGCGATGGGAGTGCCTCGAATCGCCGCCAGAAAGCAGTCTCCCAGGTTCTCGTAGTCATCCCGAAAGCGGAACTTGGCGTTGAAATTGATGTATCGGAGAGGCTTGCCGCTGATGTTTTTCACCCGGAAGGAGATGGCGGGGACAAGGGTCAGCTTGGGCGGCCAGGGCTGGTAGAATTTTTCCACCCACATGGTTTTGACTTCCACGATTTCGATTGAATTTTTAAGATCGTCCGCGCTCATGGTCTTGATCATACCAATCTGGTTCAGGATGAAAAGGACCACGACAATAACGACAAATATGAGTAGAATAGGAATCCATTTTTTCATTGGTCACTCCTTCTTTTCAATATAAGGCATGATATACCAAAAGGCAATACGGAAGTGCGACGGAAGTGCGACGCTCAAATATGTTTGACAATTAATAATCAAAAATATAAGGTAAAGTCACCAAAATTTTCTCAGGAGGGATAGGGATGAAAAGGATAGTCACTGTTTTTGCCGTAGCCGCTGTTCTTATGATCGGGCTCTGCACCACGCAGGCGGAGGCCGCTCAGGAATGGATCAGCGATATTCTGGCCAATCCGGCCCGGTACTGGAACAGAACGGTCACGGTTATCGGGGATGTACAGACCGTTGTCGCCAACCCGCCCGGAACCACCAGAGGCACTTTCTTCATCCTGGACGACAGCGGGCAGGTTCCTCTTTGCGTTCAGACAAAGGATCTGCCCCCCATCGGAAAGACCTTCGAGGTCACGGGCGTCGTCATTCAGGATCCGAACAACACCACTCAGCCTCTCATGCGCGAGCTCAAACGATCTTCCCCCGGGCCGTCCGCCAACATGAAGCTTCTCCTTTACGGAGGCGGCGGGCTGTTTCTGATTCTGCTCATCATTTTTATCATTCTGCTGGCCAAACCGAAACAGGCTGCCGCTCCGCAGCAAACCATTCGTCCTGCCGCACCGCCGCCCCCCACACCACCACCTCCTCCGGCTTTCGCTCCACCCGTCTCCCCGGACAAAACGACCAAGATTCCGACCGCCAGCCCGACCGCGCCCCCGACGCCGGACAAGACCCAGGTGTTCATGAGCCTCGGCGCCGAGATTGTCGTCGACAAGGGCCCGGACAAGGACAAGGAATTCACGCTTCACAAGCAGGTGAGCATGATCGGTCGCGCCGGGGGCCGGCAGAATGAGATCCAGCTCAGCGATGACACGGTTTCCAAGGAGCAGGCGTCCGTCTATTACGACAGTTCCTCCAAGTACTTCACGCTCAAGAACGAAAGCCAGACCAACGTGACCCAGGTCAACGGGAAGATGCTGACGGAACCCGTACTTCTCAACAACGGCGATCTGATTGAAATGGGTAAAACCGTTCTGCGGTTTAAAAAGGAATAGGTGAACGACACGCGTTATCAAAGTATCCTGGAACCGTAACGCATGAGGGAGAGGCCCCTCTCTCAAGGTCGGAAGCGGGGTGAGGTTTGTCCCTTAACTCCTGATTCGAAGTGAACATGAAAATCTGTTATTTTGGACTCACGGATGTGGGGCGGAAGCGTAAATTCAACGAGGACAACTTTGACTGCCTGGAACTGCCGGACCGGCCGGATGAGGCGAAAAATCCGGCCTCTCTCCTGATCGTCGCCGATGGGATCGGCGGGCACGCCGGAGGAGACACGGCCAGCAAGGAGGGGGTCGAGGTCCTGCAAAATCAGATTCTGGAGAAGCTTGAATCCCTGGACCACACGATCAACCACTACCAGGAGGCCATGCAGAACGGGATCCAGACCGCCAACCGGGAGATCTTTCAGATGGCGGCCGAGGACACCAATCTGACGGGAATGGGAACGACCGTGGTCGCGGCCCTGATGGTTGACAGCTGCGCCCTGATTTCCAATGTCGGCGACAGCCGGGCCTACCTCATCCGCGAGGGACGCATCACCCAGGTCAGTGAGGACCACTCCTGGAAGGCGGAGCAGCGAAAGCTCAATCTTCTCACCGAGGAGGAAATCGTCGAATCCCCCTTCCGCCACACCATCACGCGGTCTCTGGGTTTCGAATCCGACGTCAAGGTGGACACTTTTCTGGTGGATATGCACAGAGATGACTACCTGCTCCTGTGCACGGACGGGCTGTACGAATCGCTGCCCGATGAGTACATGCAGCGGATCATTCTTAAAAACAAAAAACCCGAGAAAATCTGCCACCGATTGATCAAGCTGGCCAACAAGAATGGAGGTCACGACAATATCACGGTCGTCATCGCCCATGTCCTCGAAGTGCCGCCCCCGGCTCGGGTCAAGGAATCGCCTGCGGACACCGTCAAGCTGGACATTAAGTTGAAGGAGTCGGCCGAAAAACAGCCCGTTCAGGACACTGTCGATCTTGGTGAGCTGGAAAGAGAGCGAAAACCGTCTCCTTCCGACACCGTGAAATTGGGTTGAGTAAAATCGCCGGGAGAGAACCATGAAAAAAGCGGGCCTTTCTTTCTTTTCCCTCATTTTGTCGGCAGTGTTAGTGGTGATGCTCCATGGAGGGCAGGAGCCCGCCGGCCGACCGGCTCCCGCTCCCAAATCGGTCGATCTGCAGCGGGTGGATATACGCAGCCTTCCCGAGATCAGGGTCTATTTCACGGTCACGGACGAGGGGGGTGAGTC
This sequence comes from Acidobacteriota bacterium, assembly GCA_018894615.1. GTDB lineage: Bacteria > Acidobacteriota > Aminicenantia > Aminicenantales > Aminicenantaceae > JAHIPL01. The sequence goes on from JAHIPL010000365.1 coordinate 13,372, forward strand.
CGTCACCGGTTTGACGGAAGAGGAACTGGAGATCACCATTGACGACGTTGTCCAGCCTCTGTCTTCCCTGACCTCCGCATTCGAAGGGGGAACCTTTCTGGCCGTGGCCCTTTTGTTCGACCGGAGCGGCAGCATGAAAAGCGCCATCGAGCGGACCCGGGAGGCAGGCACGGCTTTTCTGCAGCGGATGAGCGCCGATGACCGGATCGCCGTCTTCACCTTCGACCACGAAGTGCGGATGGATTCCGGTTTCACGGCGGACAGATCCGTGAGCCGACTTGCGATCGAAGCCATTGCGTTAGGCGGAGACACGGCGCTCTATGACGCTCTGCATGATGCGGTGGAGGTTTTTTTGTCCGTTCAGACACCCAGACAGGCCATCGTCGTTCTGAGTGACGGAAAGGACACCAAAAGCCGAATGGAGAGGGAGGCCGTTCTGGCGAAAGTCAATGGGGCGGGTATTCCCGTTTTTGCCGTCAACCTGGATACGGCGGGGGATGCCAACAATCTGAGGGATGTTTGCGCACAGACAGGCGGCCGGTATTTCGAGGCCGCTTCTCCCGCAGAGCTGCTGTCCCTGTACCGGACGATCGCCGACCAGTTGAACAACCAGTATGTGGCCGCTTTTACGTCCAGCAGCGGACTGGATGAGCGGTTCCACGGATTAAAAATAACCTTCAAGGATCCCAGCGGAGAGAGCGTGTCGGCCGCGAGGGATTACGTAGCCACAAAAGGACCGGGGGTTCCGCTGGAGACGGTTTCCGGATTCGAGAGGAAACTGGAGCAGCAGAGCCTCATTCCCTATGTCGGATTCGGACTGCTCTTCGGTTTGATGATTGGAATGGTGCTCCTTCTTCTGATGCGGCTCATCCGGTCCGATGTGCGCATTCTGTCTCCGGCAGGGATCGGGCTGCTGTTGATGTGTCTGCTGCTGGGCGGAATCGTAGGAGCGATTCTGTTTTACGGCGTGTAGGGAAGAGAGGAACGGGCGGAATTTTTATGAATAATATCGGCAAGTACAGAATCAGCGGTGAACTGGGACGGGGTGCCATGGGCATCGTCTACAGGGCAGAGGATCCTTACATCGAGCGGACCGTGGCCATCAAAACCATTCGTTTCGACAAGCTGGCGCATCCCAGCGAGCAGGAGCATGCCCAGCGGCGGTTTCTGCGGGAGGCGCGCTCGGCCGGGAACCTGTCCCATCCCAACATTGTGACCATCTATGAGGTGGGAGTGGATGAGGGACTGACCTTCATCGCCATGGAGCACATCGACGGACAGAGCCTGGAGGACATCCTGGCTTCGGGGCGGCCTTTCACTCTGGAGGAAGTCAACCGCATTCTTCCGTCCATCGCCGATGCGCTCGATTACGCCCACAGGAAGGGCATCGTGCACAGGGACATCAAGCCGGGCAACATTCTGATCGACACCGAGGGCAAACCTCACATCGTGGACTTCGGGATCGCCCGTATTTCTACCTCCACCATGACCCAGACGAGCATGGTGATGGGGACGCCCTATTACATGCCTCCCGAGCAGATCGCGGGAAAAAAAGTGGATAACAGGGCCGACATTTTTTCGCTGGGGGCCGTGCTGTATGAACTGCTGACATGTCGGAAGCCTTTTCCCGGCGACAACATCACCACCGTCATTTACAAGATCGTCAACGAATGTCCCATTCCGGCCAGAAGTTATTCGGCGCATCTGCCGGACGGGGTGGACCATGTCATCCTGCGGGCTCTGGAAAAGGATCCGGATCACAGGTACTCCACCTGCCGGGAGCTGGCGGAGGCGCTGGCCGTTCCTTCGGATTCCGCCGGACCGGACGATTCTTCCTACCTGGAGGGAACGGACCTGGGACGGGGAAAGAGCCGAAAACCCCTTCTTCTCGTTCTGGGAGGAATGATGGCCGTGGTGGTGATCGTGTTGGGCGCCATTTTTTTTATGTCTCAGAAGGATAAAAGGCCCGTAGTCTCCGGAGGGGGAGGGGCGGCGCTCCCCATCGCTTTGCCTGTCGTGACCGAACCGGTCGACCAACCGGTCGAGCAGCCGGCCGCCAAACCGGAGGAGCAGCCGGCCGCCACGCTGGAGAAGCAGCCGGGAGGATCGAATGCGGCGGTTTCGGAGTGGATGGAGTCGGCCTTCAAAGCCTGGGTCAATCAGGATCTGGCTTTGGCACTGGCCGAATTGGACAAGGTTCTGGCCGTCGAACCGGAAAACTACACCGCTCTTCTCAGTGTGGGACGCCTGATGACGGAACAGGGGCGAATGGATGAGGCGCGGCAGCGTTTCGAGATTTTGGTCACCGATAATCCCGGCAATCCCGAACCCTATCTGTATCTGGGGCA
>JAHIPL010000366.1 GCA_018894615.1 Acidobacteriota bacterium
ACGGACATTCCACCCAAACGTTCACCGAATGTTCACTATATCAGAACGGGAAGATGAAAAAAACCCTTCCTCTCCTCGAGTACAGGAGGGATTGTGTTATAATCGTCCCGTTCGACCGAATGGAAGAAAATATCGGTTGTTTAGGAGTGAAGCCATGGATGCGCTGGAAATCGTGAATGTCTCCAAACGTTTTGGTCACTTCCAGGCCGTTCGCAATCTGTCTCTTGCCGTGCCGGAGGGTCGCGTGTACGGACTTCTCGGCCCCAACGGGGCGGGAAAGACCACCACCATTCGAATGGTGATGAATATCTTTCTTCCGGATTCCGGAAAAATCCGTGTTCTCGGGACGACCATGGATGAGGCCATGAAGTCCAGAATCGGCTATCTTCCGGAAGACAGGGGGCTCTATCCCAAGATGAAGGTCGGGGAGCTCCTTCTTTTTCTGGCTGAAATCAAGGGGGTGAGGGGAGCGGCGGCCAGGGACACCATCGATCGCTGGATCCGGAAATTTGACCTCGTGGACTGGAAAGGCAAAAAGGTCGAGGAGCTGTCCAAGGGCATGCAGCAGAAGGTCCAGTTCATTGTCACCATGCTCAACGATCCGGAGCTCATCATTCTGGATGAGCCGTTCGGCGGGCTGGATCCGGTCAACACCAAGCTGCTCAAGGACATCATGCTGGGAATGAAGGCGGAGGGTCGGACCATTGTCTTCTCCACCCACCGGATGGAGCAGGTGGAGATGATCTGTGATGACATCTGCCTGATCAGCAAGGGTGAGAAGGTCCTCGACGGTAAGCTGACCGCCGTAAAAAAGGCCTATGGGAAAAACACCATCTTTCTGGATTACGAGGGAGACGGGGCCTTCATCGAAGGGCTGGAGGGCATCGCGTCCGTCGACGACTACGGGAAATCTATGGAGATCCGGCTCAAAGAAAAAACCGATCCTCAGAATATCCTCGAAGCGCTCAGCGGGCGGATCAGAATCAACACCTTCGAAGTCCGTGAACCGAGCCTCAATGCTATCTTCATCGATAAAGTGGGAGAGTCACATGCGGAAAATTCTGTCCGTCGTTAAAAGAGAGTATATTCAAATAGTCCGGACCAAAGGATTTATCATCGGGACCGTTCTCGGACCGGTTCTGATGGTCGCCCTGATGGGCGTGCCCCTGCTGGTGATCCTCATTTCCATCGACAAACAGGAAACCGTGGCCGTCGTCGATGGAAGCGGAGAGATCTTCGATTCGCTGGTGCGGAAGCTGGATGTCAGAATGAGCGGCGGGGAGCCCCGTTACAGGCTGGAGGAATACAAAAAAGCCGGCGATCCGGAGACCATAAAGGCGGAACTCAGTCGGCGGGTGATGGACAAGGAATTGACGGCCTATCTGATTCTCCCCGCTGATATCATTGCCGGCGGAGAGGCTGAATACTACGCCGAAAACGTATCCGCCTTCGATGAGATCCGTATCATTCAGGATGCCGTCAGCGGCGTTGTCATTGAAAAACGTCTGCACCGGGAGGGACTGGATCCGGCAAGGGTGAGCGCCTCCATCCGATCCGTTCCTCTCCGCACCCACAAGGTGACGAAAAGAGGAGCGGAGGAAGACACGGGCGGAACCTTCATTTTCGCCTATCTGCTGGTCTTCATCCTATATATGACCCTGTTTTTTTACGGGTCCCTCATCATGCGCGGGGTGATCGAAGAAAAGACCTCCCGGGTTGTGGAGGTGGTGCTGTCCTCGCTCAGGCCCTTTCAGCTGATGATGGGCAAAATTCTGGGCATTGCCGCCGTCGGTTTCACCCAGTACGCCATCTGGGCCTTCTTTGGTCTGTTCGCCTCCCGCTTCGGGCCCCATCTCGTCGGCGGGCTCATGCCCGGGGGGGCGGCCGGTTTTAAGCTCCCATCCATCCCCGCTTCCGTATTTTTCTATTTTGTCCTGTTTTTCATCCTCGGGTATTTTCTCTACGGCACGCTGTACGCGGCCATCGGCTCCATGGTCAACACGGAGAAGGAAGCTCAGCAGCTCCTGTTTCCCGTCAGCATGCTGCTCATCGTTCCCATTCTTCTCATTATGTATGTCGTTCGCAGCCCCGACAGCGGATTTTCCGTTTTTCTTTCCCTTGTGCCTTTTTTCGCTCCCATTCTGATGCTGCTGAGAATCTGCGTCCTCACGCCTCCCTTCATTCAGGTGGCCCTCTCCATTCTGCTGATGCTCCTGACCATTCTTCTCATGGTCTGGCTGGCCTCCAAGATTTATCGCGTGGGGATCCTCATGTACGGGAAACGTCCCGGATTCCGGGAGATATTCAGGTGGATTCGCTACAGCTGAGCGCCTGACCGGACGTGAACCTTTTTGGAGTAAATGCCGTAGGACACTTTTGAATTCTCTCAAAGAGGAAACGCTGGTTGGAATGACGCATTTATAGGTGAATAGTCTGACTTTGGACAAGAAACAGGGTGAACAGGCACGAAACGGGGAGGACACGTATGCGCTTGTCGAACGGATCCGGGCGGGTGACAGGGAGGCCTTCAAATCCCTCGCCTGTCTTTACCAGAAGCAGGTATTTCTCCTCGCCTATTCCTTTTTCAAGAACAGGGAAGACGCCTCGGATATCGTGCAGGAAACCTTTCTCCGCTGCTACCAGAAGATCCATCTTTTTGACAGGTCGAAAAACTTCCAGAACTGGATTCTTCAGATCACCAAAAACCTGTGCATCGATTGGTACCGCAGGCAGCATTCCAGGGAGAATCGAATGACGGGGGAGAAGAGCGTCGAGGAACTGAATCTCTCTTCCAAAACCTCCGATCGGTTCGACCGCGCTTCGGACCTGCAGACCATTCTGACCGAGGGGATAAAAACCCTTTCCGATAAACAGCGCTTGGTCTTTGTCATGAAACACTTCAACAATCTGAAATATACGGAAATATCCGAAATCCTGAATATCGCCGTGGGGACGGTCAAATCCCTTCATTTCAAGGCGGTTCAGAATTTACGGACGACTCTGAGCCCTCATATGGGGAGAACGGCATGAACAGATGCAAAAAAGTGATAAATGAGCTGGCGGCTTACCTGTCCGGCGAACTGACTGAGCGGGACAGACAGGCGGTTGAGAGCCACCTGAAAAAGTGTCCGTCCTGCCGAAGCGAGCTGGAAGAATTCCGGATCGTGGTGGATGCGGCGGATTTGCTGGGGGCGGAACTGCGCCGGGATCTGGGGGACATCGATTTTGAAATCCTCTCCGAAAAAATCACGGCGGGAACCATTCCCAGCGATTCGAAGGAGCGGGATGCCCGTGAACCCGGCCGCAGGAAGGATGACTCCCGGCGAAGGGCGCTCCGGCGCTCGAGGTATTTCTCCCCGCAGTGGCGTCCTGTCCTGGCCGGAGTACTGGCGGGGCTCATTGTCGGCACGGGTTTGACCGTGATGGTTTTTCGTATGGCATCCAGCGGCGGCCGCGACGGGGCGGATTATGCGGTCAATCCGGCCTTTCTTGAAAGAGTGGAGTATGAGATGGCGCGGCGGGAGACCATCGACTATCTGGATCAGAGCGCCTATCTTCTGCTCGATTTTGTTCAGGCCACCTCTCCTGGAGAGATGCAGCTTCTGCAGCCGGGGCTGTCCTCGGAACGGGCCAGGGAACTGATGTCCAGGAAAAAATATCTCAATCCTCAACTGGAAAAATTCCGTCTGGCCAAGGCCAAAGCCATCTGCGATCAGATCGAGCTTCTCTTCTATGAACTCGCCGACATGAGTGATGAGCTGACGGATGAGGAGTTTGCTGAGATCAGGAGGTTCATTGAAGACAGGCAGATCCTCCTGACCATAAAAATCGTTAAAAAAGAACTGGAAAAAAGCGAGGTTTGATGTGAGACATATAAAACGTGCGGCCTTCCTTGTGGCGGTCGGTTTACTGCTGGCGGTGACGGTGCTTCCGGCGGCCGCCGCCGACAGGGACGAAACCCTCTTCAAGGATGCCAAAATCCTCATTTTCGACAAAAAATGGGATACGGCCCGGGAAAAACTGGAAACTCTGATGGATGATTTTCCCGGCAGTCCATTCTACGGCCAAGCCCTTTTCTGGGTGGGAAAGTGCCTGCAGGAGACCGAAGGCCGGGAAGCGGAGGCCCTCCGCACCTTCCGCCGCTACCTGCAGCGGGAGGATCAGGGGAAGAGCCTCTCTGAGGAAGCGGAATTCGCCGTTATAGAACTGGCCTTCAAACTGTATGAAAAGGGACAAACGTCCTTCATCGGGGAAATGGAGAAACGGCTGGAAAGCCCGAACAATAAGGTTCGGTATTTCGCCGCCCTCCAGATGAGCTATGTGCCAGACAAGCGGTACGCCCGAAAATCCGTTCCCGTTCTCAAGGAAATCCTGAGGGAGGAAACGGACGACAGAATCCGGGACAGGGCCAAGATCGCACTGCTGCGGGTGGATCCGGATGAATACCGGGGCGTGGAGGAGCGGCCGGCGGACCGCCGGTCCAAGGTCCTTCACATCGAGATCCGCAGCCTGACGAAAAGGGATGAAGTTTTTTCCCTTGCCATTCCCATGGCCCTTGCCGACCTGGCCATCAGCGCCATTCCCGATGAGGAGCGGGACGAGATCCGGCGGGAACTGCGCAAGAAAGGTCACAATCTGGATGGAATCCTTCAGGATCTCAGTGAATACAGGGGGAAAATATTTGAGATTCGGACCGAGGACTCCATCGTGAAAATATGGATCGAATAGAAAAGAATACATCAAAAGAATACATCAAAGGAGATAATCATGAAAAAAGCGGCAGTGATCGTGTTGCTGGCCTTCGGGCTGGGGTTTTTTCCCGCGGCGGCGGCTTCGGCCGCAACCAACGATGATCTTCAGGCCGTCCGTAAAGCGGTGAAGAAAAATCCGAATTACTCAGGTGATGAAGTCAGGTGGTTCAAGGTTTTAATCCGGGATACCCGGGCCCAAAAGGATGTCGTCCGGGTGACGCTGCCCGTGTTTTTGATCGAGCTGATTCTGAATCACGAACACCGGCAGATGCAGCTGCACGATGAGTGCGGCATCGATGTGCGGGCCCTTTTTCAGGAGCTGAAAAAAGCCGGGCCCATGGCTCTGATCGAGGTCTGGGATGACGATGAAGGACACCTGATCAAAGTCTGGTTCGAGTAAAGCCTTGACGGCTTCGGCCATTTGACTATAATATGTGAACCACCTTCCGAAACGTGTTTGTCCCCCGATATTTACAGTAAATTGATGGATTTTATGCCAACTACTACCTGTCAAGTCATTTAATAATCTAACCGTAGCGTGTATCATCTTGTCATTTAAAATCTAACCATGGTTAATAGCCACGAGCTCTCCTTCTTCATGAGTTCTGACATAGACTTCTATTCCAAAGATTTGAGAGATTTCTTCC
>JAHIPL010000367.1 GCA_018894615.1 Acidobacteriota bacterium
ACCGTGGATGGGCCCAGCCCTCCCTCGATTTTTCCGACATTGAGGCTGACGCCCGGCAGCGATGCGTTCAGCGATTCAAACGCAATCACCTTGTGTGCGATTTCCAGGATGGCGCTGGCTTTTTCATGCGAACCTGTTCCCACATGACGGCCGCGTCCCGTGCAGTCGACCCGGCCGCCCATTTTGCCGTTTCGCGAGACGACGATCTCTCCTGCCGGCCCGGCACACTCTCCCACCAGACAGATCCGGGCCCTGTCCCGCTCCGCCTCATACAGGTTCCTTGAGGTCGCCGACCCGTTTTCCTCGTCTGCGCCGAGAATCAGGACGACCGGCAGTGAGGCAAGAACACCGGCCTTCTGGAGAGCTTTCAGGGCATAGACCAGCACCGCCAGCCCGCCCTTCATATCCGCGGTTCCCGGTCCGTAAAGCCATTCGTTTTTGATGTGACAGGATTGAAAGGGATGATCCGGGGGGAACACGGTATCCAGATGCCCGAGAAGATAAACCGGGCTGCCCGGGACATCGTTCCTCAGGATGTGATGATCCCCAATGCTCTCCTGTTCATGCACCTCGTGAAGCGGAAGAGCACCTAACAGTTTCTCCAGGATCAGGGCAGCGGTGCGGTCGGTTCCAGCCTTATGAAAGGTATATGAGTTTTGACTGCAGAGGTCGATCAGAAAATCCAGCTGCTCCTTTGTCCATCCTTCGATTTGCTCGATGATCCGTTTCCGGATGGCGGCGGTCATGGATTTGTCCTCGCTCCCGGCCTATAATCCTTCGTCCTCGTACTCGCAGACTTCCCCGGCCCAGGTCCGGAACAGAAGCTTGCCGTTGCGGTTGTGGTTCAGCAGATAGGTGGGGGCCATCGGAGTCTTTCCCTTTCCTTCCGGAGCGGTGATGATAAACGTGGGGACCGCCAGGCCCGAGGTGTAACCCCTGAGGTTTTCCATGATGTTCAAGCCCTCTCCGACGGAGGCGCGGAAGTGACGGATGCCCTGCAGCTTCTTGCAGTTGAAAATATAATAAGGCCGCACTCGGATTCGTGTCAGCTCATGGACCAGCTTTTTCATGACATGAATGTCGGCATTGATGCCCTTGAGAAGTACCGACTGGTTGCCGACCACAACTCCGGATTCAATCAAAAGATCGACGGCCCCGGCGGAATCCGGGTTCACTTCAAGGGGGTGATTGAACTGCGTGTTCAGATAGACCGGTTTGTGCCGTTTCAATATTTCGCAGAGCCGGGGCGTGACCCTCTGAGGCAGTGCGGCCGGCATTCTCGATCCCAGCCGCTTGATCTCCACATGAGGGATGTTGTCGAGTTCGGTCAAAATCCAGTCGATGGTATCATCGGACAAGGCCAGGGCGTCGCCTCCGGTGATGAGCACGTCCCGGATTTCCGGACATCGGGCGACATAATCCAAGGCGGTCCTGATGTCTTCGCGGGGATAAATCATGTCCTTTAAAGAAATATCTTTTTTTCTCAGGCAGTGCCGGCAGAACATGGCACAGATGTTGGTGACATTGATGATCAGGCGGTCGGGATAAAGGCGGGTGACCAGAGGAGCGGGAGAGTTGTAAACAATGGCGTAGGGATCCTTGCTTTCGTCCGGATCGAGATATTCCTGAATCGTGGGGACGGACTGCCTGAAGATAGGACAGGACCTATCATCCGGATGCATGAGGCTGATGTAATAGGGTGAAATCTGCCACCGGTACTGGGTTGCGGTTTTTTCGATATCGCTGATTTCCTCTCCGGACAGATCCAGCATGCGGGCCAGCGTACGGGTATCCCGCACCGAATGACTGAGATGCCAGGTGTGATCCGCCCAATCCGCTTCCGTGCCCCCGAGAACATTCAAGATTTTATGTTTCTGAGCCTGAATCCTGTCCCATTGGTTGAATCCGGTCGGAATGGTGGGGCCGGTCTGTAAATAATCGGAGATCATCTGCTTGTGGCGGCCGGCCCGCTCGCGGGCGATTTCGCGATTTTCCTCGGGAACATACACCGGAGACTCAGGATCATTAACGATCGACATCATGAACCTCCTTTGAGCGGAGCCGATTCCGTCTATCCTATGATATACAGTTGTTATTGTTGACGGGCTTGAAGAAGTCGGGTTCTTCCCTGGAATATCGCTCGACGGCCGCTTCGATGATCCGGTTGATCAATTGGTTGTATGAGAGGCCGGCGGCCTTGGCCGAGGTGACGAAGGAGGAGTGGGGATTGATGCTGGCCATGGAATTCATCTCCAGGATGTGGGGCCGGTTGTACTTGTCCAGGCGGAAATCCACCCGTCCGAAATCGTTAACGTTCAGGGCATTGAAAGCCTGAACCGCCAGCTCCTGGATGTATTCCGTCGTTTCCCGCGGCAGCTTGGCCGGGCAGATCATTTTAACCTTTTTGTCGCCCTTTTTGGGAAATTTAATGTCGTAGGTGTAGATAGCGCGCGGGCCGTTCTCCATAGCCAGTTCCAATACGGGGAGAGCGACGGGGGGATGGTTGCCGATCACGGAGACGTTGACCTCCCGTCCCTCGATGAACTCCTCCACCAGGGCCGGCTGCTTGTATTCGGCGAACAGCTCCTCTACCGCCTCTTTCAGGGATGCCTCGTCGTTGACAATTTTGAGACCGAAGCTGGCCGCTTCACCCCGGGGTTTGACGATGACGGGGTATTTCAGGAAGGATTGATCGAGTTCCGGGGACATATACACGTGGTATTCGGGTGTGGGCAGGTGGGTTGATATGAAGATCTGCTTGGCGATGACCTTGTCCTGCGCCAGGGCGTGCCCCATAGGGCTGGATCCGGTGTAGGGGATGCCCGCCACCTCGAGGATGGCCGGAACATGGGTGTAGCGGCATTTTCCCTGAACACCGAGCGCGAGATTCAGCACGATCCCGTTGGGCCGCCGTTTGGAGAGTTTGGGGAGGAATTTGTTCAGCTTGGCCAGGAGGAAGCGGTCGGCCGAAATAAGCTCCACCTCATGGCCGCCCCACTTCAGGGCCTCGACCACCATCTGAATGGTCTCTTCCGAATACCACTCCCTGTTCTGCATCCCGAATACGTTGATGGTTCCTTTGTGATCCTTGTTAAATACGACGGCGACGCGCATGGGGCTACTGTCTCCTCATCAAAGGGGAAAAAACTTCAGGGAAGGGGGGAGTATTCATCCGGGGTGACTTTTTTCTTTTTGTTGTCGATATTGTGTTTAAAAACTTTACCAACCTTCTTTATATCTCTTCTTCCCCCCGATGTCAAGAAGCAGGAGCCGGCAGAAGCAGGAGCCGGCAAAACAGATGTTGGGGAGGTATGCAGGGCCGGCCTCTCTTGTGATAAAATATATACGCCATGAGAAAACGAATATCCACCTTTTTCAGAAGGAATTTTGTGACCGGATTGATCGTCATCATTCCG
>JAHIPL010000368.1 GCA_018894615.1 Acidobacteriota bacterium
CCAGCAATCCTTTTTTTATCCGCTCCAGCCCTTCCTCAAGATATGTCTCCTCCGCTCCCATCCAAATGCGAAGAAATCCTTCACAGCCCAGATGCAGCCCGGGCACGATCAGGGTGCTCTGATTTCTCCGAATGGACTCACAGATGGATTCGCTCGGCGTGTCGGATTCGTATTTTAAAAAGACGAAGGCACCTGCCTGAGGCGGATGAAAAGTGAAGAGACCATCGAAGCTTCGAATCCAGTCCTCCATGAGGGGATAATTACGGCGGAGAATAACCCCCGTCCGCTCGTACAGCCGCTGTCTGTTCCGCACCGCCGTCCGCGCCATGCGGTCGGACAGCTTGTTGGGACCGATGGTCAGGTAATCGTGCTGGCTCCAGCATTCTTCAATAAAATCTTCAGGTCCAACGATCCAGCCGATCCGGATGCCGGGAATGCCGTAGGCCTTCGAAAGGCCGCTGCACACGATCACCCGATCGGACATACCCCAGAACGACGGTGTCCGCGGCCTGTCGATCTCGGCGCCGATGTAGACTTCGTCCGCCAACAGCCAGGCGCCGGTCTCCTCGCAGCGGTCGACAATCCGCTTCATGGCGTCAGCGGACAGAACAGCACCGGTCGGATTGTTGGGATTGGAAACATAGACCATCCGCGTATCCGGCGTGACGGACCGTTCGAACTCTTCCCAGTCAGGCTCCCATTCCCTGTCATAGCGGAGATGAAAGGGCCGGATGACCGCCTCCAGGCTGCGCGGAACCCCGTAAAGCTGCATGTAGTTGGGAAGTTCCAAAGCCACACCGTCGCCTTTTTGAAGTAAAACCAGGGAAACGATGTAATTGGCTTCGGAAGTGCCGTTGGTCACTTCGATCTGGGAGATATTCGATCCGGGATAGTGCCCGGCGATTTCCCGTCGAAGTTCGATGGTCCCATTGGACTGGCTGTATCCCAGAGGCATGTCCAGCACGCCGTCGAGATCGAATCCCATCTCTTTCAGCTCCCGCAACGTGACGGCCCGGATTCCACTCTCGCTCATGTCATATTCGACGACATTCTCCCAGGTGGACTGCATCCTTTCCATCGAGAAGGGCTCTATTTTCATGAAATACCTCCGGTCTTGTCCATCCATCATATAAAAGACCCTTCTTCGTATTCAAGTGCAATCTTTTTGAAAGGCGTTGATTTCGCTTGATGGAAAAGAACCGGTAGAATATTAACTAAAAATTTAAGTGGAAATAATCGGGGACCCCGTCACCGGATTCGCAGATCAACACTGCCGATTCCGGCGTCGATGGTCACTTCGATGGTCTGGTCCGATGCTCTATAGGCGTCGTTGGTGTAGACGTCACCGTCTCTATCGAAGCCATGGGCGCTTACCGAGCCCAGTCCCTTGTCGACCTGAACCCGAACGCCTATATTTCGGGGAAGGTAGACCGTCGTGCTGCCGATACCTCCGTCGATCCGGACACGCATATCCCTGGGTACGACTCCACTTAGGTCGATCCAGGCTTCCCCGATGCCCACATCGACATTGAGGCCTTCAAGATCGAGTCCGGCCAGATCGAGACGGCTCTCTCCGATACCGAGGTCCACATGCAGATCGATGGGAATTCTATCATTCAGCTCGATGTCCCAAATGTTTTTTGTGGGGCCGATGGGAATACGGGTGGACTTTTTCTGCCTGACGCTAACGACAGCGTGGTCTCCTTCCCATTCCTTGATGATTTCCGGCTGCCAGCGCTTGACGTTATAACTGAAATGACCGTTGAGAAGACCGTCCGCCCCACCGCTGACATTAAGTTTGGCGATGCCGGTATCCAATATCACCCTGGCCGATACTAAGCCATCCAGGGGAACGGATTGGGATTCTTCGATCAGGTCCTCCACCCTCTCTGCATTCATCAGGATAAGTCCGACAACAATCACCAGAATGCCAAGTCCGATGTTTGTTTTTTTCATGACGATCTCCTTCCTCTATATCATACGAGCTTAGGAGTCAGAAAGTTCGGCCCGTTCGGCTGAGACGTGAATCAGGAGCCGTCGTCACTCTCGAATGGTGAAATCCAGCATGATTTTTAACTGAATCAGGGCCTGAGCGGCCGCATCCGACTCCGGAAGGGTAAGGCGAAAGCGCCGGCTGCGGCCCACTTTACGCACTTCCCGCATAGCCAATTCCTGCAATCTGGTATTGATCTCCTCTATACCGACCCAGTCATCATAAGTCACGATGTCGATCTGCCAGCCGTTCACGACCCGGGCCGCCGTAAGCAGTTCTTCTTCGTCCTCGCCGTACGGATGGACGGAGCCCCCTCCGTCCGTCATGTTTTCCAACTGCGATTTCAGCACTTCGGCGGTGATGACGGGGATGGTGATTTCTTTTGACATTCCCCTGGTGTAGATGGTGTAAGAGTAGCTCCGGACGGCGGCGTCCCGATGGATAAAAGTGATTTTGGCGATGCCTTCGCTGTCCGTCAGATACTCCTCCGAATCTTCAGGGTTTCCGTTGGGAACGAGGTGCACGGAAGTCCCTGCAACGATGCGATCGTCCGGTTCGATCACCCTGACATACAGTTCGACAACATCTGCGGGCCTGGAAAACTGCCTCGGGTAAAGGGCAACGATCACATCCGGTGACTGCTTTCTGTCTTTCCGGGCCGGTTCGACAGGGATCCCTCTGCTTCTCCACTCCAGGCATTCCAGAGGATTTTTGCCGAGGACCGTCAAAAGGAACCGGCACATGTATTCTTCCTGCAGGGAAGCCTTTTTCCAGTATATCTCGAGAAGAGTCGCCGCGATCCGGAAAGCCTGTTCCGGAGTGGGATCCTTTTGTTCTTCAATTCCCGCATGGAGATAAAGAGCGGCTTCAAGATTGCCCAACTCCTTTGTTCGGGAAGAGTATCCGTTGGCATCCCGCCATTTCAGAAAAAGATCATAGTCTTTTTTGGATTCCCCCTGGATATCCACCTCACCGCTGGACACATCGGGCAGGGTGGGGATCCCCATCCGTGAAAGCCAGCTGCTAAACCAGTCAACTTCGGCGTTCTGCAGGGCGATCCTGTACTCATCCCTCTTTTTACCCGTATTGAACCAAGCCATGTACTCCGTTTCACAATCACGGCTGGATTCGCTTTCCTTGCACTCTTGGTATTTTTTCTGGGCCAGAGGATGACTGATGTTTTCCTGGTAATAAAGGGCAAACCTGGATAGAACGGCTTTTTGTCCAAGCAAACTCAGCGGGTGGGATTCGGTTTGAAGCGCCTGTACCATCTGAAGCGCTTCGGGCGGCATGGAAACGGAGTTTGTCAGGTTATCCGCTTGCCGGGCAAAGGACGTGTACAAAAAAGCACCACTTATAAAAAGAATTGTCCAAAATCTGTACATGGCTTCAATCCTATCCGAAGGGCGACATGACGGTATCAGCGAAGATTTTATAGCACACTGACCCCTGGTGGTCAAATCATGCGCGCCTTCCCGAGTGATGGGCGATCCCTGAAATCCCATCTGATACATAATGGCACAATAGTTGCATGCATAGCCACAGGAGATACGACAGGAGTTTAGAAAAATGCAGCTTACTCAAGAAATAACCTATCAAATGCAGATCGAGGAAGCCGTCAGACGAGCCAAATGTAAAAAAGTTTTGTACCTTTACGATGAAACGGGTAACAAACAGCTGCTGGGAGTCTTCAGCAGAAAAAGAGCCGATGAAATCAAGGATTATTTCCGCGATCATAAACTCATCAACCGCCTGACCGAATCCGATATCCGGACAACCGAGCCGGATACGGATTTTGAAAGGTTCAGCGGACTGTATTCAGGCAGGACGGATGGGAATGAAACAGACTATCGATGAACTTGCGTTAAAAACTTAACAATACAGTCCTGTTTCGTTGTATATTTTTTTTACATTTTACAAAAAAGCGCCGGCGGCTTGAGTTGATTTCCTTTATCAAATTATTCAGCAAACCGACACGCTTCTTTCACAGCATCTTCTCTGATGGGCCTTTTAAAATCAAAAAAATCGTGTAAGATGAAGATCGGACCCCGGAGATAAAAATGTGCGATGATTTTATAAGTGTGTTAAATGATGTGATCGGGCCTGTCATGCGGGGACCTTCGAGCTCCCACACGGCGGCGTCCCATCGGATCGGAAGGATTGCCCGCGATCTTCTAGGTGAACCGCCGGCATCGGCTCTTTTTGTTTTTGATCCGGACGGCTCGTACGGAAGCGTTTACAGGCAGCAGGGAGTCGATCTGGCTCTCGTTTCAGGGCTGCTCGAACGCCCGATCACGGATGAGTTTTTCAAAAACTCTCTTTTTATGGCCCGGGAACAGGGGATCAACATCCGTTTCGAGCTTCGAACACTCAAAAACACAGACCATCCCAACATTGTCGACATGTTCATTGAAGGAAAGTCGGGCAGGAAGCTGGAAGCGCGGGCCCGATCCACCGGGGGCGGACTCATTCATTTCGATTCCGTGAACGGCCGGCCGGTGGTGATCACGGGAAAGTCCCATCACTGCCTGGTCGAGGCTCGAAAACAGGATCAGTCCCTCCTCCGGGACATTCTAGCGGTTTTTTTCCCTGCCGTTCGTCCGATTCAAGCCCGAAACGGCAGCCTCCTCGTAAACATCCGCTCCGCCGAGCCCTTCCCCGCCGATTTTTTAAAGAGAATGAAGCGGGAACTCACCGGACCGGACATCCGGACCTGTTCACCTGTCTTTTATCCGCAGCGGGGGGAGGTTCTTTTCCGTATCGTTGAAGACATGGTTGATTACACTGAAAAGAATGCGCTGTCCCTCGGAGAGGCGGTCCTCGACTATGAATCCCGTCTTCTCGGCAGGACCCGTGAGGATATTCTGAATGAAACGATCAGCCGCCTGTGTGTCATGACCCGATCGGTCGAACAGGGCCTCGACGACAGCGCCGTGGACATGGCTCTTCTTCCGGCCTCAGCCTCTAAAATTCTTACGGCTGAAAAGCAAGGACATCTGCCCATCGGAGGCCTTCATGCCAGAGCCGCAGCCCGGGCGATGGCCGCCATGCATGCCGGCAACAGTTCTGGTGTTGTCTGCGCCGCTCCGACCGGTGGGTCCGCCGGCGTCATTCCAGGCGTCATCGTCACACTGCAGAATGACCGCGGACTCGAAGAACGCAAAGCAGCCCTCTGCCTCCTGGCCGCAGGAGGGATCGGACTGCTGGTCGCCCGCCGCGCAACATTCGCCGCTGAAATCGCAGGCTGTCAGGTCGAGATCGGTGCCGCCGGAGCCATGGCCGCCGCCGCCGTCATCGAATTCGGGGGCGGAACCGCCCGTCAGGCTCTTGATGCCGCGGCTGTCGCCTTTCAGAACACCATGGGCTCCGTCTGCGATCTTGTTCAGGGGATGTGTGAGATCCCCTGCCACACCCGGAACGCCGCCGCCGCCGCCAGTGCCTTTGTCTGCGCCGATCTGATCATCGGTGGATATGTCAATCCCATACCGCTGGATGAAACGATAGATGCCGTCCTGGCAGTGGGACAGGCCATGCCTTCCGAACTGCGCGTTACATCCCTCGGAGGCCTCGCCGTCTGCCCTTCCGCCCTATCGCTCAAGCATCGGCGCTAACGATCCGTCAGAGGGAAAGCGGCCTTTTTCGACCGAAAAGCCGGATGCCGTACAGCTTGAGATACTCCATTCCCCCGCAGAAAAAAATCAGGAGGGCGAAAATCCGCTGTTCGGTCATCACGTCATATCCTGTAAAGTCGACGAACAAAAGAGCGATGCAGCACAGGAGAAGGAGTGCTCCCAGGACTTTCAGCCGCCAACCGGTCCAGATCCATTTGAGAGGGCCGGACAGGGACAGCGCGGCCCAGGCGATCAGCCATCCCATGGCGGCTCCGGCCAGAACATCGAGGGGCCAGTGAACGCCCACCACAATCCGGGACAGCGCCACACAGGAGGCGCCCACCAGAAAAAGAAGCCGCGTCCACATCCGCTTCTCCGTCAGAGCGAATAAACCGGCCAGGATAAAAATCATGGAGGCGTGACCGGAGGGAAAGGCATTGGCCGACAGAGAGGGTCCGATCAGATGAAAATGCTCCGGCTGGATCACCACGGGGGGTCGGGGGATCTGCAGCCATTGCTTGACCATATGGCTCAAAACCGTGTTGATCACCACCGCCAGCATCAAGGCACCGACCCGTCTCGGATGTCTTCGTATCCACGGAAGAAAAAAAACAGAGACGATCAAGCCGTCGGCCAGAACGGTGAGAAGTGCCCATACACGGTCTCCCGTCATGCGGGACAGCCGGTTGAGCGATAAAAAGACATCGATGTTGGTATCGTTGATGAGCAGGATCACGACAGGAATCAAAAGCAGGGCGGGAACGCCCCAGATCCAGAGAGACGACGCCTCGATGCCGGAACGATCACTTTTCCGCACATCGGACGCGGCTGAAACAACGTTCAGATCGCGCATAAGATCTCCGCCGCCCGGTCCAGCGTTTCCTTTTGTTTGGCGAAACAGAAACGAAGAACGTGGTTGTCGACGGGACGGTCATAAAAAACCGACACCGGGATGGAAGCCACACCGTATTCCCGTGTCATGCGGACGGCAAAATCCGTGTCCTTCTCATCCGTGACGGCGCTGTAATCCAGGATCTGAAAATAGGAACCTTCAGCCGGACGCCCCTTGAAACGGGACGTTTGAATGAGGTCGAGAAAATAATCACGTTTTGACTGGTAAAAATCCGGGATGCCCGTGTAATTGTCCTTGTCCCGCAGAAAGTCGGCCAGGGCCAGCTGAATGGGCGTGTTGCAGCAGTAAACGGTGAATTGATGGACGCTTCGGAATTCCGCCATGAGATTTTCCGGCGCCAGCACATATCCCGTTTTCCAGCCTGTGGCATGAAAGGTCTTGCCGAAGGAAAAAACGGCAAAACTCCTCTCCGTCAGGTCCGGATGGCGAAGGATGCTCTGGTGGGGGCGGCCGTCAAAAATGATGTGTTCGTAGACCTCGTCGCTGAGGCAGATGATGTCCGTTCCCCGAACCACTTCCCGGAGTTGATCGATATCGGTCTCTGATAGCACGCTCCCCGTCGGGTTGTGGGGGGTGTTGAGGACGATCATCCGTGTTTTTTCGGTTACGGCCGCCCGGACCTTCTTCCAGTCGATCCTGAAATCGGGTGGCTCCAGGTCGATAAAAACCGGAACGGCTCCGTTCAGGAGAACGGCCGGAACATAGGAGTCATAAGCCGGCTGAAAAACGATCACCTCGTCACCCTTCTGCACCACACTTTGAATGGCGGTGAACAGGCCCTGCGTGGCGCCGGCCGTGATGTTGATCTCCCTTTCGGGGTGAAAACAGGCGCCGTAGAGGGACTCCACCTTCTCGGAGATGACCTCTCTCAAAGTCTGCATTCCGGACATGGGCGCGTACTGATTGAAACCCTTTTTCATATAATGCCGCACCCGTTCGATGAGACCGTCCGCAATAGGAAAATCGGGGAATCCCTGGGACAGGTTGATGGCGCCGTGTTCGGCCGCCAGACGCGACATGACGGCAAAAATGGTCGTTCCCACGTGAGGAAGCTTGGGCTGCAGTCGACCGGGAAAGAGTTCCGGCATGGATCTCCTTATTTCACAGCTTATTTGATATATCCGAGCGCCCGAAGACGCTCCTGGCGTTTCCTATACTCATTGCTCTCCGTTTCCTCCATCAGGGATTCGGGAATGAGACCGAAAAAGCGAAGGCCGAACCATGGCCTCTTGGACTGCAGATGGAAAACGGCTTCCAGCCTCTCGCCTGTAATTTCGACGGGACCAAACTCGACCGGAGTCATGTCCCAGGGCAAATCCAGGCTGAAAACCGGCGATTTCAGCGCCCGTTCTTCTCCGTTGATGGTCACACGGCAGGCTCCGTTGATGTCCATCATCACGACATAGCGGCCGTCGGGAACAGGAAAGGAAACAGTCAGCGGCCGGGCGCCTGGCGCGGCGACAAGCCAAAAATAGTCGGAATCGGCGCTCAGAAACCAACCGTTTTCAGACGGCATGGACAGGAAATCTTCCGGCGCAGCCCTTGGGGAAAGGGGCGTGGGAGACGGTCGGAGATCAAAATGGCGGCAGGAGACGGCAAAGGCCGAATTGGGCTGTTTTCCCCGGCGGGCGCCTCGTGAGCGGAGATAAACAACCGTCATTCCGTCCCTGTACGCCAGAATCATGTTTCGAAGAACGTCGGGACGGGAATCCCTCAGAGTGATCCGCTCCTCCCCATCCGTTTCCAGATCATACAACTCCGCTTCGATGTCCTTCGGGTCCGGTTCCGCGGGATTCAGCAGCGCCTGATCGGACGAGGTAAACAGGCATTTATACCGGCCGCTGCGAATGCCGCCCCGGATAAAAACGCTTTCCTTTTCTTCCCATCCCAATCCCAGCACTTGTCCGTCCATGGTTTTCCCTCTGGGAATATCAGCCTCGAGCAAGCCGCATATGGTAGGAGCGATATCGACCATTTCCGCAGGTCCTTCCAGGACAACGGATTCCAGGCGTTCCGGATAGTGAATGATGAGGGGGATGCGGGCGACCGGTTCATACCAGCCGCCGCCGTGGCCGATTTTTCCGTCCCTGTCGAGAAGCATCTCTCCGTGATCGGACGTGACGGCGATCAGAGTGCTCTTCAAACGCCCCCCTTTCCCGATGGCTCTGACCAGACGTCCGATCTGACGGTCGGCCGAATGAAGGCTGCCGTCGTAGAGGGCATCGAGGTATCGCTTGTCTTCGCTGTCCCAGATACCGTCATCCTTGAGCCACCCACCGGGAATAAAACGGTCTCCCGTGTAGGGAGCTTCGCCGTAAAACATCCCGGCCTCGTCCGTGAAATAATGGGGAAAATGGGTGTCCATCAGATGGACATAGAGAAAAAAGTCGCTCTTCCGGTTGGCCTTTATCCAGTCGATCACAAAATTCATCACGGTTTCAGCCGACGGATAGGGATACCGGCTGGTCAGGTTGACATCCTTGTTGAGGTCATAAAACTCTTGAAACTCGGCGGCGAAGGACGTCTGCGGCTTGATATGGGAATGGGCGGACACGGCCGCCGTTTTAAATCCGTTCAGCTCAAGAGCCTTCGGGAGGGAGATACTGTCTTCGTCCAGTCCCTCGAACAGCTCATTCGGGCTGTACAGAGGCACATAGGGGCTGCTGGGGTACATGTTTGGTGCGTAATAGCGGGAATACAGAAGAGCCGGCAGGGCGGACCTCGTGTAGGTTCCCTGCGTGTAGCACTGGTTGACACGCATGCCGCCCGAGGCCAGGCGGTCCATCTCGGGAGTTGTCGCCTGTCCGTACCCGTAGCAGGAGAAGTGGTCGGGGCGGGCTGCATCCAGAAGGATCAGCACGGCCTGCCTCGGTCTTTTCCCGCTGCATCCGGAAGGAATCAGTGTGAGAGTAAAGCCGAGAACGACGGCAAAGATAAGAGGAACGGCTGGTGCGAATCGGCGTCTTTTTTCAAGCATTGGAATATGGTTCCTATTTTACCGCCGTGGGCGGAGAAATCAAACCGATGTTGAGCTTATTCCATCAGCGGACGGTCCACTCGTCTCTCAGAAGACTCGCTTTTTGAATGAATTTTTTATCACCGACCACCAGAACAAAGGTGTACTCCCCTTCTCCGACCGGTGTGCGGACGAAATCGGGATCCTGCATATAGCGGCCGTATCCCATCTCGTGCATGCGGGCGTTCCTCTCGATGATCATTTTTTTCTCGGCTTCGCTCCGCTCCTTCCGGCTGGATATGGTCCAGAGGGCTTTGTGAATGCCGCCCTTGTTTTCACCTTTGATCTCATCAATCAGCATTTTTCCCTGATAGACCTGGACCTTGACGTCCCTGTCCGTATCCTTTCCGAGATAATACCATGCTGCCATGCCGACCGGTTCACTTTCACCCTCGAAGTTGGATGTGCTCGAAGCCTTTCTGAGGGGAACGGTCCAGTTGATGGTGTCTTCGATCTCAAAGAGACAGGCATCCTTAGCCATCGCCTCTTCGGACAGACCCTGCAGCGGGGTGATGTCGGTGATGTAAATGCCGCGGCCGTGGGTGGCGACGACCAGGTCGTTGTCCCGCTTGTGAATCTTCATATCGTGAACAGGCTGCGTGGGCATATTGTTCTTCATGGATACCCAGCTCTTTCCGCCGGTGATGGATACAAAAACGCCGAATTCCGTCCCAATGAACAGAAGTCCGGGATTTCTGTGGTCCTCCCTGATGACATTGACCGGACCTTCGGGAAGGTTGGCCGCGATGGAGGCCCATGTCTTTCCGTAGTCCGTGGTTTTGAAGACAAAGGGTCTGAAATCATCTCTCCGGTAGCCTGTGAAGGTCACATAAGCCGTTCCAGGGAAAAAATTGGAGGCGGTGACCCGGCTGACCCAATAGCTGGGATTTCCGGTGATGTTGCCGTTCACCTGGCTCCATTTCCGCCCGCCGTTTTCCGTCACCCAGACATTGCCGTCGTCCGTCCCCGCCCAGAGGACCCCTTCGATAAGCGGAGACTCATCGATGGTCGTGATGGTGCAGTATTGGATGTTTCCGTCGCCGCCCTTACCAGTGGTGAGTTTGGCCGGGTCGTTGGTGGTGAGGTCATCGCTGATCACTTCCCAGTATTCGCCCCGGAAAGGGGATTTGACGACTTTGTTGCCGCCGTGGTAAATGACATCGCTGTTGTGGGGGGAGACGAGAATGGGAGCATTCCAGTTCCAGCGCATGGAACGATCGCCTCTGTATGCGATGGATTTCCGTTCCCCGGTCAAAAGATCGGTTCTCTGCAGCGGGCCGAACTGCGACTCGTTGTAGAGGTACCGGTTGGTCTTCCAGTCGAACTCGTTATACATGCCGTCGCCGCCGCCGACGCTGACCCAGTCTTCCAGATTGATGGGTAGCCCGCCGGGTTTGGTGGAAGGGCTCATCCAGGAGCCGTTATCCTGCAGTCCACCGGCGACACGGTAGGGCCGGGAGTTGTCCAGACCCACGGCGTATAACTGGGCCAGGGACTGAAAATCCGGATGGTACCAGTTTTTCCCGCCATCCCAGGTGACTCCCATGCCGTGGTCGTATCCGAGAAGCATGTGATTGGTATCATTGGGATTGATCCAGAGGGCGTGATCGTCGCCGCCGAATCCGAGAGGCCGGCTCTTCCAGGTTTTCCCCCCGTCAGATGTTCCCCAGGAGGCGGCGCTTAAAACGTGAACGATCTTGTCGTCGTTTGGATCGATGATGATCTGCCCATAATAATAACCCGGACCGCCGCCGATACTCTTTCCGTCGGGACTGACTTTTTCCCAGTTGCTGCCCCCGTCCACCGACCGATAGATTTCTCCATCGATCATGCCGCGGCTGGCTTTATCGGCGAGGAGTTCCTGGTAACGGTCCTCGTCCGACATGTTATTTTTGTTGGCGTTTTCGATGCAGGTGTAGAGGATGTCCGGATTGCTGTCGAAGAAATCGATCCCGATCCGTCCCAGCATGCCCTTGGGCAGCCCTCCGCCCACTTCTGCCCAGTTTTTACCGCCGTCTTCCGTTTTGTAGATCCGGCTTCCCGGGCCTCCGAGATTGAAGGTGTAGGGCTTTCGAACCTTGTCGTAGGTGCAGGCAAACAGGATTTCGGGGTTTTTCGGGTGCATGACGACGTCGACGACGCCGATGAAGCGGCCGTCGATCTCATTTGTAAGGATGTTGGCCCAGGTTTTTCCACCGTCCGTCGTTTTATAGAGGCCTCTCTCCCTGTTGTTGGAATAGAGGTGACCCAG
>JAHIPL010000369.1 GCA_018894615.1 Acidobacteriota bacterium
ACTTCTATGCCCTAGCCGATGGTATTCGTGAGTACCTTTTCGGCCGGCAAAGTGGCTTAAATGGCTTTCATAACCAGTGGATTGAAGAAAATAAACAGCTCAGCTTATTCAATCCATAAATTTTTGGGGGAACTCCAGTGAATAAAGGTATTGACATCAGTATTAATAATAGTCATACTTTATGTATGAAAACTGCAGTTTCCATACCTGATCACATTTTCGAAGAAGTGGACAAACTTGCCCGGGAAAACAAAACATCGAGAAGTCGAATATTTTGTATTGCCATCGAGGAATATTTAAAAATAATTAAAGCCTGTAAAATGCGCGATGCTTTGAATTCTGCTTATGCAGACGAAGAAACCGTCGAAGAAAAACATCTCCGAAAAAAGAGCCTGGAGTATTTTGGTAAAAGAATCGTGAAAAACAATAATGCCGATCAAACAGGGTGATATCTATTGGGTGAATTTGGCAGCACCCAGGGGCTCTGAGCCCGGCTTTTGCCACCCCTGTGTCGTTATACAAAATGATGTCTTCAACGCCAGCCGCATCAGGACCGTGGTCGTCTGCGCCTTGACGACAAACCTGAAGCGTGCCCAAGCTCCGGGAAACGTCACACTGAACAAAGGAGAGGCCAATCTGACAAAACAAAGCGTGGCCAACATCTCTCAGGTTGTGACTGTCGACAAATCGGATCTCAAAGACAAAATCGGTTCCTTATCGCCTGAAAGGATCAAGGACATCATAGACGGAATAAAGCTTTTGGTCGAGCCGCTGCCGGATCCGAGGTCCTGACCTATTCATAAAAAATGCCGATGTGTTATCTAAAAAAGTGAAATCAGGTTTTTAATCTGGTGATATTTTTCATTGCTCAAGGCCGCGGTAGCGGAAATACTCGAAAACGGCCGTGCCTTTTCCGGAGGCAAAGAGGGCGATTTTCAGAGAGCCGAATCCCCTAACAGGGCGGCTTACTGCAGGGGGTTTACTTTGACGTCGGATTTCTGCCGCAGGTCATCCATGTAGGCGACGAAAGCCTGCCCGGTCTTCTGCTGGCGGAGCTGTTCCTGCAGTTCCTCTCGGACTTCTTCAAAAGGACGGGTTTCTCTCTTTCTGTCCACGATCTGAAGGATGTGATATCCGTACCGGGTTTCAACCAGATCGCTGATGGAGCCGACCGGCAGGTTGAAGGCTGCATCCTCGAACTGCTCGACCATCGTTCCCCGTGTGAAATCCTCATAAAGCCCGCCGTTCTCCTTGGATCCCGGGTCCTCGGTGAATTCCCTGGCCAGATCGGCAAAATCCTCACCGGCTTTGGCTCGGGCTAGGATGTCTTCCATCTGTTTTCGGATGGCGGCTTTTTCCTCGTCGGTCTTGTTCTCGGTCAGAAGCAGAATGTGACGCACGCTAGCCGACTTGTCCAGGCCGTAGGTGGTCTGAAGTTCATCATCCGTCACGGTGACGTTGGCGGCGATGATGCTGTCCAGGAAATTCTGCATCAGGAGGTCGGACTCGATGCTTTTTTTGACGTCATCCACACTGGTTCCATTGGCCTCGAGAAATTCCTGGTACTTTTCGGCGCCCCCCGCATTCTGGGCGTTCATGTTGAAGGCCTTGTCGATATCTTCCTTCGCAACGGAAATGTCGGATTTGGCCGCTTCCGTCATGATCAGTTTGCGGTCGGCGAGGACCTGGGCGTTTCGTTCGATGTACTGCAGCAGGGTGGAGGGATCCAGGGTTTTTAACTGCTCCACCCGGCTCCCCAGATTGGTCATCATGAATTGAATGACTTCTCCCGTCGTCAGGTTAAAGCTTTTAGCGGAGACCATGACTTGATTGGCATCCGGATCCAGGGCAGGAATGATGGCCGCGAGGTCTTTGGCCAGCTGATAGGCCGGAGTGTTCTTCTGCAAGGTGACTTCCTCTTTTTTGGGAGAACAGGAACCGATAATCAGTAAAATCATGAGCACACAGGGCAAGCCTTTCCTTATTTGCATTCACCTGACTCCTTTTCGTTGAACATAAGTGCAGTAGTTTACCACAGCTTGGGGGAAAGTGCGACGCCTCATTTCCATTCATGCCTCATTTCCATTCTTGTGTTCTTTTGCCGCCGATTGTATATAATAGAGGCTCCGCATCCGAATTGGTCCTTTTACCACATGGAGGTGAATGTGGTTTCCACGCTGACAGAAATACTGGCTCATATTCTCGATCATTACAACCACGACGATATTCTCCGCGCCAAAAAGGACGGGGCCTATACGTCTATGTCCGTCGAAAATTTTCGACGTAACATTCAGGATCTGGCTTTCGGCCTCATGGAATTAGGATTCTCCCGCGGAGACCGACTGGTGATTGTCTCTCCCAGCCGACCGGAGAGGCCGTGGAAGGGCTTCAATCCCTCATGGATCTGGGGCGGTCCTCCGGGAAGAACACGGACGAGACATTCCGTCACCTGCTGGAATCCGTGTCTCCCGATGACCTGGCGACCATCATTTACACTTCGGGGACAACGGGAATCCCCAAGGGGGTGATGCTCAGTCATGCCAACCTAGTCAGCAACATTCAAATTTTGGCGGACATCCAGGATTTGAGACAGGGGGATGCCATTCTTTCCTTCCTCCCTCTCTCCCATGTTCTTGAACGGACGGCCACTTATTCCTTTCTTTATGTGGGGAGTTCGATCAGTTTTGCGGAGAGCGTGGAAACGCTCGGAGAAAACATGGTGGAGGTCCGGCCGCACATCATGGTCAGCGTGCCCCGTGTGTTCGAGAAAATCTACTCGAAGGTGATGGACAGTGTGCTCAAAGGATCAGGTTTGAAGAAAAAGCTGTTCTTCTGGGCGCTGGGTGTCGGGCATCAGGCGTCAAAACTTGAGAGAGCGGGAGAAACCGTTTCAGGAATGCTGCGGCTGAAACATGGGCTGGCCCGAAAACTGGTGTTTTCCAAAATCACCGCCAAGACGGGGGGCCGTGTCCGTTTTTTTGTTTCCGGCGGCGCACCCCTCAATCCGGATATCGCGGAGTTCTTCCATGCCATGGGGATTCTTATCCTCGAAGGGTACGGGCTGACCGAAACATCTCCCGTCATCGCCTGCAATACTCCTGCCGCCTTAAAATTCGGGTCGGTCGGTAAACCGGTGCCCGGGGTTGATGTCCGGATTGCCGGGGACGGGGAAATCCTGGTCAGAGGTCCCAATGTCATGCAGGGATATTACGGCAAACCGAAGGAAACCGAGGAGGTCCTGGAGGACGGCTGGCTGAAAACCGGGGATATCGGCTACCTGGATGAGGAGGGATATCTTGTCATCACCGATCGCAAGAAGGACATCATCATCACCACCGGCGGAAAAAATATCGCCCCGCAGCCCATCGAAAACCTGATCAAATCCAGTCTGTACATCTCGAATGTGGTCATCGTCGGGTCGAACCGTAAATTTATCTCCGCTCTGGTCGTGCCCGATTTTGATAAAATGGAGGAATACGTCAAACAGCAGGGGATGTTGTTCCACGACAGGGGCGAACTTGTCAGGGACGAAAAAATCCGGACATTCCTGATGGAGGAGATCACCCGGATGACCCCTCATCTCTCCCCCTTTGAACAGATCAAAAAGATCGTCCTTCTCGACCGGGATTTCATGGAGGAGAATGATGAGCTGACCCCGACCCTGAAAGTCAAGCGGAATATAGTCGAGAGCCGCTACAAGGAACTCATCGACAAGCTCTACTGATACGGGCCGGCGAAGGCACACGCCGATGTCTTGTCAATGAAAAAAACACGCATTCGCACCTTTTTTCTTTTTCCGCTGCTTTGCCTCGCCGTTTTCGGTCCGGGCCTTGCCGCCCATGCTTTTCCGGGACAGGCGGAGTCCGCAGCGGGGACCCTTCTCTCCGTTTCCATCAGCGAAAAAAACACGGTTCAAATCCTGTCCATACGGTGTAACCGGGCGATCTCCTATCACTATTTTGAGATGAAGGACCCCTGTCGGCTGGTTATCGATCTAAAATCGGTGACTGATATTCAAAGCGTCCGGCAGATCGATCTGCAGCGAAGGGGTTTGGCCGCGATTCGAGTGGGGCAGTACAAATGGGACACGGCCCGTGTGGTGATCGATTTTTCCGGCCCGGTTCTTCCCTATGTCATAGAGGAAGGGGGATTAGAATTGACGGTCTATCTCGCTTTTTCAACCCCGAAGGAAGTGGAAAAGCCGGTGGCGACTCCTCCGCAACGGCCCGACAGCGTCACTCAACCCCGGGTCCTTAAACCGCCTGAAAAAATAGAGAGGGAACATCCTCCTCCTCCACCTCCTCAGGAAAAAGTGCGGTCTCAACCCCCGGAGACAAAAACGAAGCGGGACGCAGAATCGACCTCCGGCGCGGACCGGTTTCCGGACAGCGCTCTTTTGGGCGGAGAAAACAGGGGAAGGCCGTCTCTCCGGCTGGAACTGCAGACATCTTTTTATTTTCCTGCGTCCAAGTCCGTTAAACAGGACTACGGAAACGG